>NZ_JAGGRO010000001.1:0-135676 GCF_018612805.1 Halomonas sp. ISL-56
CCGCCGAAGGGGGGCTGGGTCAAGACCGTACTGATTGGCCAGACTCCTATAACCCAGCTGTCCTTCTGTGTAACGCTGTACGACTAACAGTTTGAACTCTTCATTATGTTTCGTCATGAAAAACACCCCAATCGTTGGAGGAGTGTCCAACTTTTGGGGTGCAGTTCACAAGCGTAGCGGGTTCGTGTTCCTAGTAGCGTAGGCTTACTAGCCGTTTTCTCGGCGGTTCGCCATTACGCCCTGCTCGACACGCTCGCCGATAGTTTGGTCGACGTTTTTCCAGTACTCAAATACTCTCGACAGAACCGGCTCTTCAACGCCGTCGGAAACGTGGCCCACAATGTTGTTGACCAATCGGTCGCGGGCTGCGTCATCCATTACCTTATTGACTAGGTCATTGGCTTGGTTGAAGTCGCCATCGCCTGGGCGCAGCGTGTAGGCGGCGCGAACCAACTCGCCGTCAGTCTCCCATGTCGTATCTTCCGGGTACCTTTCCGGGTTGGCGTGCGCGCCCCCTTTGCTATTAGGTGCGTACACCGGGTCGGTGGAGTGAGCAATACGCATCCGACCACCTTGGGAATAGCTGTTAACCGGGACCTTGGGCGCGTTAACGGGGATATGCTGGTAGTTCACCCCTAAACGCGCGCGGTGCGCATCAGCGTAGGATATTACCCGCGCCAACAGCATTTTATCGGGCGAGAAACCGGTGCCCGGTACGCTGTTGCTGGGCTGAAACGCTGCCTGCTCGATTTGCGAGTGGAAATCGACGGGGTTGCGATCCAACGTCATCTTACCTACTTCTTGCAGCGGATAGTCAGCGTGCGGCCACACCTTGGTCAAATCGAAGGGGTTGATGTGGTAGGTCTTGGCATCTTCAAACGGCATAATCTGAACTTGCAGCGTCCAGGTGGGATAATCACCGCGTTTGATAGCATCAAACAGATCGCGGCGATGGTAGTCGGCATCCGCACCCGCCATCTTATCGGCCTGTTCCTGGGTCATGCACTTAATACCCTGGTCAGTCTTGAAGTGGTACTTCACCCAGAAACGCTCGCCTTCAGCGTTAACCCACATATAGGTATGGCTTGAATAGCCGTTCATATGGCGCCAGCTGGCGGGGATACCACGATCGCCCATCAGCCAGGTTACCTGGTGTGCAGATTGCGGCGAAAGCGTCCAGAAATCCCACTGCATATCGTGATCACGCAAGCCGTTATCCGCTCGACGCTTTTGTGAGTGGATAAAGTGCTGGAATTTGAGCGGATCGCGCACGAAGAACACGGGGGTATTATTACCCACCATGTCGAAGTTGCCCTCTTCGGTGTAGAACTTCAGCGAGAAGCCACGGGGATCGCGCCAAGTGTCTGGGCTACCCGACTCACCAGCCACCGTCGAGAAACGCGCCAGCATCTCGGTTTTCTTGCCCTGCTGGAGAAAGTCCGCCTTGGTGTATTGGCTGACGTCGTGAGTTACTTGGAAGTGACCAAAGGCGCCGCTCCCTTTCGCATGGGGCTGACGATCCGGAATCATTTCCCGGTTAAAAGCAGCCATCTGTTCCATCAAGTAGTGGTCATGCAGAACAATCGGCCCATCGGGGCCTACCGTTAGCGAGTGTTCATCACTGCTAACCGGTATGCCTGCATCCGTTGTTGTATGCTTACCTGTATCGCTCGTCATCGTATTTCCTCCATGTCACGGTCGACGTGGCGATTTATCGCCACTCATTCGAGCACGATGAAAGCTTGGCTATTTTTGTTTTTTACATTCTTATTTCAGTAGCCGCTAACAAAGCCCACCCCTAGGTATAGTCAAGCAGCGGCCAACTTGCCATTTATAGTAGCCAATTCTTAACTATCACAGAGATAGCAATTAACTATGAAAGCCAATTAATAAAATGAATCAGGAGGCGGCACCAGGCTTGAGTTAAAGCTTTCAACGGCGGTTTCAGCCTCCTCAATTTCATCAAAGCGGGCAATATGGAACAGCGCCTCGCCTTCGTTGGCCAGCGGTAAACGGCTCATGCCAATCACAATGCCATCGGCAGCGGCGCGCACTTCACCCTCGTCATTACCAAAAGGGTCAGCGACTTTGCCCAGTACTTCTCCTTTGGCAACGCGGGCGCCTAAGCGCACCTTAGGGCGCAAAATACCGTCGATAGGTGCACGTGCCCAGCTTGACCCTTTGGCCAGCTCCGCGGGAGCTGGCGTGCGGCGGCGCTGCTCGCCGGTCAGCATGCCTAACCGGCGCATTACTCGCAGAACGCCACGCACCCCTGGGGCAATCGCCCACTCGTCAAAACGCAGCGCTTCGCCAGCTTCATAGGTGAGCACCGGTATCCCCCGCGTCTGGGCGTAGTGGCGGAGGCTACCTTCACGTAATTCCGCATTGAGCACCACCGGTGCACCAAAAGCATCGGCCATGCGCTCAGTTTCACTGCCGGTTTGCAGCTGAGCACGAATTTGTGGCAGGTTGGTACGGTGAATAGCCCCGGTGTGCAGATCAATAATATGCGTGGCGTGATCAACAATTTTTTCGCGAAATAACGCTGCGATGCGACCGCCCAAAGAGCCTGACTCACTGCCCGGAAAGCAGCGATTAAGATCCCGGCGATCCGGTAAATAGCGCGTTTGTTGTAAGAAGCCAAATACATTCACCACCGGCACAGCGATCAAGGTGCCGCGGATACTATTGATCGCTTTTGCGCGTAGCACCCGGCGGACAATTTCCACCCCGTTGATCTCATCACCATGAATGCCACCACAGACCAACAGCACCGGGCCATCCTTGCGACCATGAACGACCTCGACAGGAATGTGCAGGGGCGTGTGGGTATACAAACGCGCCACCGGCACGTCAACTTGTAAGCGTTGGCCGGGCATAATGGTATGTTCGCCCAGCTGAAAAGGAGCTCGCGCCATGCTTTCTATCCTGTTTTTTTAATCCGTTATGCTCACGACATTCGTACGATGTGAGCCAGTCTCATTGCCTGTTTATACGCTTTCAGTCAAGAAATGACGAATTTGTTAATCCACGTTATGAGATGAAACATTTATCCATACAGTTTTGAATGTAAATGTGCTCAAGCTTAGGTTAAAATGTGACCATACTGTGTCGATTATGAGGTTGCACTTTCATGGCAAGAAAGACCAAAGCTGAGGCCGCCGCTACTCGCGAAGCGCTGCTTGAAGCTGCTGAAGAGGTATTTTTTGCCAAAGGCGTGGCACGCACCTCTCTAGAGCAAATTGCTCGCCATGCTGGCCTTACCCGCGGTGCCGTGTATTGGCATTTTAAGAATAAAGGCGACCTGTTCATGGCGCTGGTTGAACAGGTGCGTATGCCGTTTCAGTCGTTGATGGATGAGGTGGACAAAGCTGACCCCGAGCTATCGCCGCTAGAAGCCATACGCCTAGCCTGCCATGCTGGCTTGGTGCGCATTGAGCAACCGTCTTACCAACGGGTACTGTCGATTTTATTGCATCGCTGTGAGTTTTTCAGCGACATCAATCCGCTGGAAATGCAGGAAGAGATTGGCAACGAGTGCTTTGATGAGATGCTTGACGTATTTATCCTTGCTAAACAGCAGCAGTTACTGCGCGAAGATTTAAGCCCGCAAATAGCAGCTCGCTTGATGCAATCAATGATGGGTGGTCTATTCCACGACTGGCTGCGTAACCCCGAAGCTTTTTCGATTCGTGAACGTGGTGGCGAGCTGATTGATGCCGCTATTCGTATGATGCAGCGCTAAACACCTCATTCAGCTATCGCTGCAGTGCAGCAAGTATGCTAATACTGGCCATACCGTTACAGCCGTGTGAGCCGACTATGGATGCCTTAGCGTTTATCCGCGTACGCGAATTAGAAGTGGCCGTACGTATTTGGAACCCTACCGCCCCCCGCACACTTATCGCCTGGCATGGCCTTGCTCGCCATGGGGGCGACTTTAATGCGTTGGCGCGGGAACTCGGTAGTGAGTGGCGGGTGCTCGCTCCAGACACTCCAGGCCGCGGGTTATCTAGCTGGTCGCTATTCCCTGCCCATGATTATCTTTATAGCCATTACGTAACTGTTGCAATCGCGCTACTCGATCACTTTGAACTTGATAACGTTGATTGGCTGGGCACCTCAATGGGTGGACTACTAGGCATGCTGATCGCCGCAGATCCACAGCACAGCGCGCGTATTTCCCGGCTGATTCTTAACGACGTTGGCCCTGAGTTGAACACACAAGGCCTGATTGGTCTTTCCAGTTATTTCGGCGTTACCCATCGGTTTTCTACCTTTAGCGAACTTCAACAAGAGCTTAATCAGCACTACGCTAGCTTCGGCATTACCGCTGAATCCGCACGCCGTGAGCTCGCGCTAAACAGTGCTCGTCGCTTGCCGGATGGCAGTTGGACGTACCACTTTGACCCACGCATCGGCGAACAGTTTGTGCATGATACGCCGCGCGATATGTGGGCCGACTGGGCGAATATTCGCTGTCCGGTGATGGTCATTCGCGGGGAAGAGTCTACATTATTAGACCCTGAAACATTGCCGAAGATGGCCGAGGCACAGCCTAAGCTAGTAACGCTGAGTGTGCCTAACTGCGGTCACGCCCCCATGCTGGATAAACCGGCACAAGTTGACCCCATTCGCCACTTTTTAAACCGCCCCGCACCTCGCCCAACGCCAGATAATAAAACGCAAAACGCCACTGGCTGGCAGCGTTCAGTGCAGTGGCTGGCGCAGCAGTGGCGTCGGTGGTGGAAATAAACCGGGACGCGGTAAATTTGCGCTTCCCTGCACCCCAGCGAGAGTGGCGTATTAGTGCGAAGGCGAGTAATGGGCTGAAGTGCGGTTTTTCTGATTGAGTCGCAGTTTGTTCAAACGAATCCGTGTTTCAAGATACGCCTGTTCAGAGACGCTGCGGTAAGCCCCTTCTTCAGGTAAGTACTTCACCAGCACCCGGCGTTCTCCCTGCACAGGCAGGGCATCGCGTTTGCTTAGTAGCTTCACCGTGCTGTTGGGCTCATTATCAATCACTGCAAACGCCTGCTCCCCCGCACCTTGGCGCTCAGTCACGATGACCGTTTGGCCCAGTAAACAGCGCCGGGTGAAGGGGCGGTAACGGTGCAACCCACGGTGCAACGCTTGGCAGAGCATTGCCGCTACGGGCGAGGCAACCACTAGTGAAACCCATAGCACCAGTACCCCTACCGGGATACGTATCAAGCCCAGTGGCAACCAACGCAATACCAGCAGTTCGATTGCCAAGGTGAGCACGGCACCAATGGTTAAAATTACCGTTAATGCCAGCGTGGCGGGAACCCCCGCGAAGCCTAAAGAGACCAGCGTGCTGGCAAGATGATCCTCTTTTAGACTATCGCGCTCAAACAGCTCTAAGGGCGCCAGGCGGATAATCACTAATAGCCAGTAGAGGGCGAGTAGCCCCAGTAATAGGGTAAAAACAATGCCCGGAAATTGCGTAGCAGCGTGCAGTAGAGATTGCATGGCGTGTCCTCCCCCGGTACTTAGCCGGTGATGTGTTGTTACTTCCAGCTTAGTCCAGGTTAGCTTTGGAATGCCACTTCTAACTTGACCTGGGTCATCGTACTAAAAAAAACGGGTGCCACCCGAAGGTAGCACCCGCTTATTATTGCCCTAGGTTAATTGCTAAGGGTTAGTGGTTGTCATGCTCCAGTGCTGGCTTAGCAGAACCATGCTTGTTTCCTTTCATCTTACGACCTAGCCAATCAGACGCCGTTGCAATCATGGCATAGAAGCTGGGAATAAACAGACTACCCAAAGTAGCAACCGAGAACATACCCATCGCCACTGTGGTACCGATGTGGTGGCTACTCACATCGCTGGCACCGGTGGCTAAGGCCAACGGCAAAGTGCCGAAGATAAACGCCAAGGAGGTCATTACAATGGGGCGGAAACGCAGCTCAGCCGCAGTAATCGCCGCTTCACGAATGGTTTTGCCCTGTTCTTTACGCTGCAGCTCAGCAAATTCCACAATCAGGATCGCGTTCTTCGCCGCAAGACCAACGACTACCAGCATGCCGATCTGGACATACACACTGGTATCCAGCCCGCGCAGAACTATCCCGCCAATACCGCCGAGGAAAGCAAAGGGCGTTGCCGTCAGTACCGCCAGCGGTAACGACCAGCTTTCATACTGGGCCGCCAAAATCAGGAACACCATCAACAGACCGAAGACAATTGCCAGCGTCGCGGCACTGCCCATGTTGGACTCCTGATAAGCCGTACCGGTCCAACCCATCCCCCAGTTATCGCCCAGTGTTTCTTGCACCACCTCGTTCATCGCTTCTATCGCCTGAGCGGAACTGTAGCCAGCAGCGGGTTCACCCTGGAACATAGCGCCAGCGTAAACACCAAAGCGCGATACGACCGATGGGCCGGTTTGGCGCTCAAGCTCGACAAATTCAGAAAGCGGGATACGTTCGCCATTTCCACCACGCACATAAACGCTGTTGATGTCTTCTGGCGTTTTGCGGAATTCAGCTTCGTTTTGCAGATACACCTGGAAATTACGGTTTTGATAGCTGAAATAGTTAACAAAGCCGTTACCAAATGTATTGGACAGGGCAGAGTTAATATTTTCCAGTGCAACGCCGTAACTTAACGCTTTCTGCTGGTCGATATTGGCACGGTAGGACGGCACATTAACGTTAAAGGTGGTGAACACCCGGTTCAACGCTGGATGTTGGTTGGCCTTCTGCATGATTTGCAGTGAGGCTTGATAGAGCTCACGAGTCGATGCACCATCAAATGATTGCAAATACCCCGTAAAACCACCCGTGGTCGAAAGCCCCATGATCGGTGGCAAATTAAAGGCCATCGCAGAGCCACCATCAATACTGGCCCCCAGCCCCATAATGCGACCAACGAGTTCGGTAGCAGTCAGCTCACGCTCAGACCAAGGGCTTAGGTTTATAAACATAACCCCCCGAGCAGTGTTAACGGCACTCGACAAAATGTCATAGCCCGCCACCGCTGAGGAGTATTCCACACCGGGGATATCTTCAATCGCCGCACTGAGTTTCGACATATAGCGTTGGGTACGATCCAGCGACGCGGCATCAGGCAGTGAGACGCTTACCAGCACGACCCCCTGATCCGTCTCAGGCACCAGTGTTGAAGGCGTATTGGCGTATAGCCAGTACGAGCCCACCCCGGTAAGTACCGTGAGTGCCAGCGCCAACACCCAAAACCTCACCAAGCCTTTCACTAGCCACATATAAGCGGCGGTGATACCCGCAAACAGCCGGTCAAACAGCCGCAGCGGTGTATTCAAGGCGCGTTTAAACTTGGTCTGACCGGCCCCGGCAATTTTATGTTTAATAAAAATCGCAGACAGGGCGGGCGTAAAGGTCAACGCCATTAACGCTGAAATGGCCACCGAGATCGCCACGGTGATCGCAAACTGCTGGTAAATCTGCCCGGTAAAGCCGCCCAGGAAAGCCACGGGTACAAATACCGCGGCCATGATCAGTGAGGTCGCAATAACCGGTCCACCGACTTCTTTCATCGCCCTGATGGTGGCGTCGCGCACACTGATATCTTCCTCTTCACTCAGCACGCGCTCCACGTTTTCCACCACCAGAATGGCATCGTCAACCACAATGCCTATCGATAGCACCAGCGCAAATAGCGTTAACAGGTTGATCGAGAAGCCAAACATGTAGAAACCGGCAAAAGTGCCTACCACCGCAACCGGCACCACCGACATGGCAATCACGGTGAAACGCCAGTTCTGCAGGAAAATAAACAAAATGACGATAACGATCAGGAAGGCTTCAACAAAGGTATGTAGAACCGTCTCAACCGATGCATCTATAAACAGCGTAGTGTCATAGGGAGCAACATATTCAAGCCCAGGCGGAAACCTCTCGGCCAGCTCGTCCATGGTGACTCGCACGCCCTCAGCCGTTGCCAGCGCGTTGGCTCCGGGCTGTTGGTTGATAATAATTGGCGTCATGGTAGAGCCGTTCAAACGTGCGTCAACGCCGTAGAAAGAGGCTCCAAGCTCAATCCGCGCTACATCTTCCAGGCGCAATGAAGAACCATCGCTATTGGTGCGTAGGTAAATATTACGGAAATCGTCGACATCATTCAGACGGCCGCCTGCGGTAATCGTATAAGTGTACGCCCGCGGCTCACTTTGCGGCGTTGAGGCCAGACTACCGGCCGGGATCTCAGTATTTTGTGCTCTAATCGCACTGGCCACTTCACTGGGCGTCAGGTCGTACTGGGCCAACTTATCTGGATCCATCCAGACTCGCATGGCGAACTCGCCACCACCTAACACTTCGGCGTTACCCACCCCCGGAACCTGACGCAGTTCGTCAAGCACGTTGAGGGTTGCGTAGTTCTGCATATAGATGTTGTCGTAGTCGCCATCAGGCGAGGTCAACGCGATAAACATCAAAATAGAGTCGGAACGCAGCTCAACGGTAACACCTTGGGACTGCACAGCCTCGGGGAGCTGGGATAGCGCCCCTTGAACACGGTTATTGACGTTAATGGTATTGATATCACCATCGGTGCCGATATTAAACGCCACACTCAGGCTCATGGTGCCGTTATCGGCGCTGTTTGAGGTCATGTAGAGCATGTCCTCAACGCCGTTAATGGCTTCTGCGATCGGTGCTGCCACCGTTTGCGCCACGGTTTCCGCATCCGCACCTGGGAACTGCGCCTGAACCGAGACTGTGGGCGGCACTACGCTTGGGTACTGCTCAATGGGCAGAACGCGCATCGACATCACGCCCACCAGCGTCACGATAATTGCCAGTACTGTGGCAAATATCGGGCGGCTGATGAAGAAGTTAGAGAAATTCATTATTGCGCACCCTCTTCCCCTTCAGCGGGCTGGCCATCAGCAGCCCCCTCTTCCATCTGTTGCGCCGCTTCTGCCTGCTCTTGCGCTTCTTCTTGCTCGGCCTCTTCGACCACAGCCTCCGCATCGCCACTAAACGGCTGAGGATCAATAACCATGCCCGGTTGTAAACCCGCCGGGTCGCCGACAATTACTCGATCGCCTGGCTCAATGCCTTCACGAATCAACTGCCAAGGGCCAGCAACTTCGCCTAATGAAACAGTCCTTTCGCGGGCTTTGTTATCTTCATCCAGGACAAACACCTGCGGGCCCATCAACCCTTGCGTCACCGCGATTTCAGGCACTGCTATTACGTCAAAGCGTTTCAGGCCCTCAATACGTACACGCACAAATTGCCCAGGCAGTATGCTTGCGTCGGGATTTTCAAAGGTGGCTGACGCTTGCACGGTGCTGGTGCCGCTATCGACCCGCGAGCCCAGAAAGTCTAAATGCCCTTCTAATTCAGAATCGCTGCCACCACTTACGCCTGGGATACTCAACCGCGCACGAATATCCGAGGTATCACCGCCGTCACTCAATTGGCGACGCAGCTCAAAAGCATCACGCTGGGGCAACTGGAAACGCACTTCCAACGGATCCAGCGGGGTGATAGTTGCTAATTCCGTACCAGAGGTAACCAGATTGCCCACGTTAATTTGGCTCAACCCGATCATGCCCGATACAGGGGCTGTCACTTGGGAGTAGCCGAGATCAAGGTTAGCGCTGGAGAGTGCCGCTTCTGCCTGTGCTACGCTCGCTTGGGCAACCCGTTGGTCGGCTAGTGCCTGGTCATACTGCTGACGACTCACCGAGTTTTGGCTGAGTAGCTGCTCAAAACGCTGGGCATCACGCTGGGCCCTGGAAAGCTCGGCACGGGCGCTCTGAAGATCCGCTTCACGCTGATTGACCGTTGCCTGGTAAAGATCCGGCTCGATGGTGTAAAGGCGATCACCCTCTTCGACCAACTGGCCGGGTTCGAAGTGGCGCTCTTCAAGAAAACCATTTACACGGGCAACCAAGGTGACCTCATCATCACTGCGCAGCAGCGAGGGGTACGACTTATCCAGCGGTATATCCTGACGCGCCATTTCAGCCACTTCGACCTTATGGGGCGGGGCTTCTTGCCCACCCCCCTGCTGGGGTGCCTCGGCTTGCTCTTGACCACAGGCTGAAAGCGCCAACGCAGCTACCAGCGTCACCAGACTGGCTCGGCGTGAGTGAATCATCTTCTTCATACGTTGAATTCCCATATATCTTTTTTAAGGTGACCGATAGCACGCGCGCACCTGGATCACTCACAATCGACAAGCAATTAAGTGCCAGGCTGGGGCGGCGCACCGATGTTGAGCGCGGGTTCATAGCGGTCGTTGCCGCTGGTTTCGGGCAAGGTAAAGTTCACCTCATCACCGGTTAACCACGCATTGACTTCCTCAATGGCGTCTACATCCAGGCGACCGGCCTGCTGACGCAGCGAGAGCAGATTCACCACATAGTCGTAGCGAGCCTCGGCGTAATTAGCGATGGCGTTATACAAATTCTGCTCAGCGTTCAAAACATCCACAATATTCCGGGTGCCGACCTCGTAACCGGCGCGCGTGGCTTCCAACGCACTTCGGTTAGAAACGATGGCTTGCTGCCGAGCCTCGACGGTTTCCACATCGTTGCTGACTTGGGTGTACAGCGAGCGCACCTGCTGGATCGACGAGCGACGCTGAGACTCGAAATCGTACTGGCTACTCTCCAGTTGATAGGTTCCCTGGCGGATGCTGGCGCTGGTACTACCACCGGTATAGATCGGTAAATTAGCGCTGATACCCACCTGGCTGGAGGAATCATTCCCGGTGGTGCCATCAATGTCACTGTCGCCATATTGATAGTTGCCAAAGGCTTGCAGGGTAGGCAAACGACCCGCGCGGGCAATGTCTACACCGCTACGGGAAACTTCAATAGCCGCCTGCTGGGCCAATACTTGCGGATTAAGCTCAAGGGCTTGCTCTACCCAATAGTCGCGGCTGCTTGGCTCAGGGAGGGCAATCGGCATGCTGTCACCCAACGCTTCAATGCTGGCATAGCGCTGGCCAGTCAACTGCTCTAGTGCCTCAAAAGCCACCTGTAGATTGCTCTCCGCGGCAATCCGATCAGCACGTGACTGGTCAAAGGTAGCGCGAGCCTCTTCGACTTCAGTAATCGCAATCAAACCCACCTCAAACTGCTCACCGGCTTGCTCAAGCTGGCGCCCGATAGCACGTTCCTGGGCAAGACGCGCTTCTAAAACTTCGTATGCACGCAGAATGTCGAAATAGGCGCTGGCCACATCAATTAACAGCTGCTGTTCGGTCGCCGCTAGCAAATAGACCTGCTGATCGATCTGGCGCTCGGCCTGGCTGACTTGTCGGCGCGTCACCTCATCATAGAGTGCCTGGGTGGCTTCAAGGGTGAGTGACGCGGTGTTGTAGCGGTCATCACCGGCACTCACATTACCTGCGCCAGCGCCAGCACCTGCTCCCGCTTGGGAGGATCCCTGACTTTCATACTGCTGGTTATGCGTCACATTGCCCGACGCATTGATTTGGGGGAGCAGCCCACCTCGCACAATATCTCGACCTGCTTCAACGCCCAAATATTCGGAGCGCGCCGATGCAAGCGCAGCGTTATTGTCCAACGCATCACGGGTAATCGTGATGAGGTCGGCAGCTTGAGCAGGCAATACAAAAGAAGCGGTTAATACCGCTAACAGTAGGGGTCGTAAAGGGGCATTGACTGCCCAGTGTGCCAGTCGCATGGGATTGCCTCTAGGTATCAACGTCAGGTTGGCGAACGCACTCAATCAATCAGCGCACTTAATCACTCAAAGCGCGGAGTCGCTCAAAGTACGATGTCACTCAGAAAGATGAGCATTATAGTTACATTCATGTATGTATGCTAGCCTTGAACAATCTAAAAATGTGTGTACAGCCTATTGTCAAGTCGCTTCCAGCTTACCTTAGCCCAAAGCATGATGGCCTGGCGATTAATGCGGCGCTCTTTTACGAAATTCACGCGTGTCGATACCCCATTTAATAAGCCGCGAGGCCAGCGTAGTAGGCTTTATGCCAAGTAGCTCCGCCGCCCCGCCCGCTCCCGAGACTTTCCCCCCCGCCTGTTCCAGAGCAGCAATCGTGCTTTCACGCTGGCGTTGACTCAGCGCATGCTCGGTAAGCAGCGTTGCTTCACTTTGCTCCGCACTGGCGTTAATCGGTTTAGCAGCGCCTATTGAGCGCGGCGTCTCCCCCAGCAGTAGGTCATCAAACATCAAGCGCCGATCCTGGGTGACAATGACTTGTCGCTCAATAATGTTCTCCAGCTCACGAATATTGCCAGGCCAGGGGTAGTGTTGAAGAATCTCCAATTGAGCGGGGGGGATCCGCACCCCGGGCTTATTAAACTTCAGGCAGGCGCGCTGCAAAAAGTGCCGCGCCAGCAGTGGTACATCTTCAATTCGCTTGCGCAGCGGTATCGAATCAATCGGAAACACGTTAAGACGGAAATAAAGATCTTCACGAAAATGGCCCTCGTCAATCATGTCACGCAGCTCGCGGTTAGTGGCGGCGATCACGCGAACATCGACCTCCCGAGTACGGTTATCGCCCACCCGCTCAAACTGCTGATCCTGCAACACTCGCAACAGCTTGCTCTGTAGCTCCAGGGGTATTTCACCGACTTCATCCAAAAACAGCGTGCCGCCGTGGGCCAGTTCAAAACGCCCGGTGCGATCCTGCACAGCGCCGGTAAACGCCCCCTTAACATGGCCAAAAAATTCGCTTTCAAACAAGTCGCGTGGAATCGCCGCACAGTTCACCCGAATCAGCGGTCGGTCGCTACGCGTGCTTCCGGCATGAATGGCGCGGGCAATCAGCTCTTTACCAGTGCCCGATTCACCGCTAATTAGCACGTTGGCGCTGGTGGGAGCGACCAGTTCAATCTGCTGGATTAACTTTGCCACCGCCGGGCTGTTGCCGACAATATCACGATGGTTAAGCTCCGCTTTTATCTCTTCTTGAAGATACTCATTTTCTAATTCCAAACGCTGTTTAAGCGACTCCACTTCTGCGAGGGCGTCGCGCAACTGCTGCTCTGCGCGCTTACGTTCACGTATATCGCGAAACAGCACCACTGCCCCGACCAAACGGCCCATCTCAAAAATCGGCGTGCTGGTGTACTCAACGGGAATCGCTTCGCCATTTTTGTGCCAAAACACTTCGTTGTCGACGTGATGCACCTGGCCATCGCTAAACGAGGCGTGGATTGGGCACTGCTGTACCGGAAAATGACTGCCATCGGCGTGAGTGTGATGGAACATCAGGTGCGCGTCGTGGCCCACCATATCCTCGGTGCTCCAGCCTAAAATACGTTCGGCGGCGGGATTAACAAAAGTCGTTTTACCCTCGGCATCCAGGCCATAAATACCCTCGCCCGCCGCGCTGAGAATGAGCTGGTTTTGCTTCTCAATGCGCTCAAACACCTGCTCGACCCGCTGCCAGCCCACTTCCCCCTGGCGGTGCTGGCGGCCTAGTTCCGCTTTTGCCCGCCGCTGCTCGGCTTTATGGCGGTCAATCAACGTCAATAACAGCTGCCCAGAGTCGTCGATACGCTGCGCATAAACCTCAACTCGATACGGCTGGCGAAGCATATCTAGCATCACCAAATCATCCGACCAAGCCATTTTTTGAACCAGCGCCTCATCGGTAAAGCTCACCCAGAGCGACAGCGACGCACTCAAGCGGTGGCTAAACGGGGCCTGGAGAGGGAGCGTTTCATGCATGTTGAGCATTTCGCGGGCGGCAGGATTAGCGGCCAATAACTGATCAGCAAAGGGGTCGACCACGATCATTGCAAGGGGTGAACAACCGCCCATTAGCGCCTCGGTGTGAGTGCGTTCATGCTCATACATTGGCGCATGCCTATAGGTTACTTCCCCATAAGCATTCAATTCCCACGCCACTTACGACTTTTCGTCATTAAAACAACGAAATATCGTTAATTACGTTTTTTCGTAACCCATTCCCCCTTCAGAAACGTTAACAACAATAAAATTTAAATCTTTAAAAACAATAAGATAAGCTCATAAGGCGTGAATTGGCACACAAATCGCACTACATGTACGGATAGCGCAATAGCGTCGCACGCTGAATCCCTTCCGCACCAAGATGGCGCAGCCATCGGTTTTATTGTTCCGTTCGAGAAACACTAAAACTCTTGGGCCAGGCGTTAATAAACCGAAATGACACAGGAGACATACTTATGTCTTATCTAATGCCCAGTGAGTTCGTCACTAAGTTGGTGGATCAGGGTGAGTCAAAAGTCTATATGGGCACCCGGGATACGCTTATTCGTGCCTTTATGGCCGGGGCCACCCTAGCGTTGGCGGTTATTTTTGCCATCACCATCACGACCCAAACAGGCAACTTCTTGATTGGGGCACTGCTCTTTCCCGTGGGCTTCGTCATGCTCTATCTGATGGGCTATGACCTGCTCACCGGGGTTTTTACGCTAGTGCCTATTGCATGGCTCGATAAGCGTCCTGGCGTCACTCTACCGCGAATGCTGAAGTGCTGGGGGTTGGTGGGGCTTGGTAACCTCGGGGGCGCCCTGTTTATCGCCATCTTCGGCTACCTGAATTTCACCATGGGCGGTACCGAGGAGATCAACGCTGTCGGCCAAACGATGATGGCCGTGGGTGAAAGCCGCACGGTAGGTTACCAGGAGGCGGGTTTTGCCGGTTGGATCGTGCTCTTCTTGAGAGGCATGTTCTGCAACTGGATGGTATCCATGGGCGTCGTTGGAGCCGCCATTTCAACGACGGTTTCCGGCAAAATCATGGCCATGTGGATGCCGATTATTGTGTTTTTCTATCTCGGTTTTGAGCACTCCGTGGTCAACATGTCCCTGTTCCCCATTGGCCTAATGATGGGCGCCGACTTCACTCTGTACCAATACATTATGTGGAACGAAATCCCCACAGTGCTGGGCAACCTGGTCGGTGGCTTGACCTTGGTTGGATTGGTTCTCTACACCACCCACGTCCGTACGCAGCCTAAAAAGGTTTTATCTTGATCGACGACCAGTCGGTGATCGGGGCGTTATTCGCCCTCCATTTAACGGGAGAACTCTCATGGATAAGCTCGAAATGCGTCACACCCTGCTCGCCGCCAAAGCGCGCAAGAAAATGAGCTGGGATGATATTGGCAAAGCGGTTGGCATGTCGCCGGTTTGGGTGGCCTCCGCCTGTTACGGCATGAACAGCGCCAGCGCCGATATCGCCCATAAGATTTGCGATACTCTAGGTGTGGAGAACGATGTCGCCGAGGCTTTGGTGGCTTTCCCCACCAAGGCCTGGGATGAAGCGATCCCCCAGGATCCTTTTATCTACCGCCTATATGAGGTCGTCGGTGTGTACGGGGAGACCTTGAAAGACGTGGTGCAGGAAAAATTTGGCGACGGCATTATGAGCGCCATCGATTTCACCATGGAGGTCGACAAAGTCGAAGACCCCAAAGGCGACCGAGTTCTGCTCACTCTTAACGGTAAGTTCTTGCCTTATAAATCCTGGTGAAACATCGCCAGTAACGTTCAAGCAAAACTTCAGTAGTAGATCCGCGGCGGGTGCCCAGAGGCCTTCGTCGCGGCTGTGTTGCACACCTTATACGTTGGAACATTAATCAGCGCTAATTAACAGCATATCATTTAACGATCTAGTACCGACTATCTATCCACTCCCGTCGATATCGCCCTGGTGCGCCCCTTGACCAAGCTAGCGGCCTCTTGTTTCATTACCTCCGGCATGTAGCTGGACGCTATAACATCAAGAATTTCATCTTGTTTTTTCACCTGGTCACGAATAGCTTTGATTACCGTGGCAGCACGCAATCCATAACGTCTCCCTAGCTCAAGGAAGTCATACCCCGTATAGAAGCCATAATGGGCATAGTGCTCGGTAAATGCCTCTTCTCCTGATTCAGGATCAGTCAATAGATCACAGGCAAGAAACTGGCCATTTTTACTGGCTTCAAACGCCTGCACAAACAACACATCGTAGCTAGGTGTGAGCTTGTCGAAATAGCCCCCGGGGGCATCGTCTACCCGTTGCAGACTCAGGTTTTTCATATGTAGGTCATCATTGCCAATCACATAGGAAAACAGCACTCGCTTAAAGAGATCCAGCTTGACAGCCATTTTCCCGAACGTCGCTGCGTCAATTTGTGTTCCCGCCAGCTCATAAGAAAGAGCGTATTTGCCCGCGGGAGGCATCCCGCTTATCTGCATGACGTCCTCTTGGTGAATTTTGCTACCGTCAGCTTGGCGGTCGAAGCGACGGGTAAGGTAAGCCAACTCTCCGTCCTTAAACGCAACCAGCGTGCGATTAGCCGTCTCAATACCGATACGCTCACTCGCCAGCATTGCCGCATGTTCATTTTCAGCCGCATGCGGATACTCCTCTGGGCTGGGCTTGAGGATGAACTCCCCACCTTCGGCTGTCGGCTCTAACTCCCGCGTCTCCGGGTTCAGCCGTAAAGAGAGTTTTTGCTGGACACCTGAAATCGATAGCCCCCTGGTGTACTGGGCACTTTTGGTGAAAAATTCCCGGCGGCTAAAGGTCAGCGGCAGTTTGATATCGGTTGTGCCAAACAGCTTTTTCAACGCGGTCTTACGATAGCCGAGTTCCATCTCGTTGGCCGCTAGTGGTGCTAACGTGGCTAGGCATCGACGATAGCTCATGCGTGATCCTCTAGCGATAGAACAGAAACAGCGCCGATCAGATCACGACCGTTCAGCAATAGCAGGCCGAAACTATCTTTCTCATCAATGCGTTGAGTGGTGGACTGTACCCGGCGTAGCCAGCCCTCAGAGACCAGGTTCTCAAAGAAAGGGGGCAGCCCTTGTGTGACGTAGGGCTCAGCAGAGAGCGGAATACTGAAGGCGATTGGATAGCCATCTATCCGGTAGAGAGCGTCATAGCTAAACTGAAAAAGGCCCTCTTCGTCCTCTTGCAGCAGCCCAGCGTATCGCCCCTTGTAATAGACCCTGGCTTTTCTCACCGTGCACTCACCAACAGCTCCAGACCTAATGCCTCAGCGATCTGCACAAGTTTAGGCACTTGTACCTGGAGGCTGCCCTTCTCAACCTTGTGGATGGTCACCGTACCCACGCCCGCTAGATCGGCTAGCGCCTCAACGGTCAGCTTCTGTCTTGTGCGGGCTTCGTTGATGACCTGGCCGACGCTGGACAAGGGCCTCAATTCACCTCGACTCTCGGCCACCCGCACCCGGTTCTCTAAGTCGACAAGATGGGACAAGAGACCCATTAGTGATGCTGTTGCTGTCGGCAGATCCGCGCCTTGCTTAGGTTTAGCAACAGTCGAGAATTGAGATTTACTATAACGCTTAACGTCGCGCTTATTGTCCGCAAAGGGCTCTTCTCGGAAGTGCTTGTTCAGAAGCCGATTCAAGTCTTCAAGAAAACCCGCTTCATCCTTCGTGTTTATGTCCATATCTGCCACCGAATAACAGTTTCATTCACTTTAGCAGATATTTTTTCTATTTTATTTATATTTATGTCATTTACGCTAGGTCAACGATTAAAACCTTCTTAAAAGTGTAGACCACGCAGTTTAGCAGCAAACCGGTTAGGGTCGTGCTGATAAGAACGTCGCGCCTAAGCATAAGTGGCAAGCCTCATCACACTGCGTTCAACCGTCGAGCGATAACCGCCACCGAACAGCAAGAGGTGATTCAGCAACGGATAAAGCTGAAACAGCGCTTCACGCCTCGGCCAATCGGCCGGGGCGTCGCCGTTCCAGTAGGCGTCAAAAAACGCCTCCCCCGGCGAGCCAAATAGCGTCAGCATCGCTAGGTCGACTTCTGGATAGTGGCGATACACCGCTGGATCGATAATCGCTGGCCCCTTTGTCGTGAAGAGCACATTCCCCGACCATAGGTCACCGTGCAGCAGGCTGGGCGGTGCGTCGGGTAGCCAGCTCTCCAAATCCTGGGCCAAGCGCTCGATTCGTCCTCGCAGTTCGCTATCTAACAGCCCTTGCTGGTAACACGCGTCACACAAGGGTAATAAACGGCGCTCGCGCTGGAAGGCCCGCCCGTCACTGAGCGGTGCATTAGACTGGGGCGTGCGCCCACAGGCATTATCCTGATGCCAACCGTGGGCGTCGCCAATCACACCATGCAAGCCGCGCAGCCCTTCGCCAAGCGCTGCCGAGCTCTGCGGCCCACCGGGCACTGTATTCAGCGACTCAATGACCAGCCACCCCGCTGACAAACCTAATACCTCAGGCACCACAAGCTGCTCGCAGGCGCTGCGCAAGGTACGCAGCCCTTCTGCTTCACCGAGCAGTCGCGCCGCATCGTCGTGTTTAATCACCACCTGCCCCTGGCGCGTATCCAGACGGTACACCGCGGCGATATCTCCCCCACTGAGCGACTGCAAATCGCCAGTGGGGATTAAGTCGATAGATTCTAATAGCTGGCTCAGGGTGGCATCCATAAGACTTTCTCCCTGTCCCCGAATGAATAACTGCGTCGGGGTTAGGGTGCGCCCTAACCCCGACGCCATGGGCTAACCTGTATGTTAGCCTAGCCGTTTATCGATCAGGCTCTCTAACTCAAGCTGGTCGTCGTGGAAACGGCGGATACCATCGGCCAGCTTGTCGTTGGCCATGGCGTCCTGATTGTGGCCCCAACGGAAGGCGGCTTCGCTCAGCGGTTCGGTAGGCTTGCCATTGCCTTCGCCCGCTTGGATTTGCGCAGCAACGCTGCCTTCGGTGGCATCCAGCTCTTCTAATAACGCTGGCGAAATCGTCAGCCGTGGGCAGCCTGCCAGAGCAAGTACTTGTCCGGTATTACGGAAGCTGGCGCCCATTACCACGGTTTCATAGCCGCCTTGGTTGGCCCGCTGGCAAACGCCTTGAACAAACTGAACGCCTGGGTCGTTTTCCGGCGTGTAATCACTGCCCGTCTCTTTTTTGTACCAATCAGTCACACGGCCAACGAAGGGCGAGATCAGAAATACCCCGGCATCAAAGCAGGCCTGGGCCTGGGCATCGCTGAACAGTAGCGTCAAGTTGCACTGAATACCCTCACGCTCAAGTACCTCTGCAGCACGAATGCCTTCCCAGGTGGAGGCCAATTTGATGAGTACGCGATCCCGCGACACGCCGCGGGCGTCGTAGAGCTCAATTAACTCGTGGGCCTTGGCAATGCTGGCCTGGGTATCAAACGACAGCCGAGCTGCCACTTCGGTGGAGACACGCCCAGGTACAACCGCGGAAATCTCACTGCCCATGGCCACCGAAAGGCGGTCAACAGCATGTTTGACCTGCTCTTCACGGCTGCTACCGGAGGCTTTGACGCTGCTCAGCTCTTCATCAATCAGTCCTTGGTAACCGGCCAAACCAAACGCTTTGAGAATGAGCGAAGGGTTGGTGGTGGCATCCTGAGGCTGATAACGACGAATAGCGTCAAGATCGCCGGTGTCGGCGACGACAAGCGAATGTTGCTTCAACTGTTGCAGCTGGCTGGTCATAAAATCTCCTTGATATTCGTCTAATGCTTAATAATCACTTTACGCCGTCATGGCGTTGTTCAAGTGCTGCGCAGTAGCGCGCATAAATCGGTTGGTAGGCGGCCACCCGTTCCGGATGGGGGTCGGCCAGCGACTGGGCGTCCAGATGAACCAAGCGCTCGCACAGCGCTTCTAGCGTCACGCCCTCCGCACGCTGGTCGCACCAAGCCGCCTGTATCGCAGCGCCCAGGGCTGCCGCGTCGGTAATCTCGGGGCAAATCACCTGGGTGTCGGTAATATCCGCCACCATCTGTCGCCATACGGGGCTGTTAGCGCCGCCACCGATCAGCCGAATCTGACTGGCCCCGGCGGTTAAATCACCCAGCAATTCCAGCCCATAGCGTAGCCCGAAAGTGGCCCCCTCCACCACCGCCCGGCATAGATTAGCCTGGGTGGTATTAAGACTGGTCAGGCCGAGGAAGTCCGCTGAGGCATCCGGCAGCATGGGAACCCGCTCGCCGTTGAAAAATGGCAGCACGGTAACACCCTCAGCGCCTATGGGCGCGCTGGCCACTTTCTCGCCAAAAGCCACCAAGTCTAAACCAAACAGCTCGCGTACCCGAGTAGTGGCCGAGGTGACATTCATCGTGCAGATTAGCGGCAACCAGCCGCCGGTGCTGGAGCAGAAGTTGGCCACCATGGCGCTGTCGCACTCAACGGGAGTAGCCGAGTAAGCGCATACGGTGCCGGAGGTGCCCAAACTCAGCGTAATCAGCCCTGGGGTAATATTGCCAGTACCAATGGCGCCGAGCATATTGTCGCCACCGCCGGAGGAGACCACCACCTGATCGCCCAGCCCAAGTTCCCGGGCCACCGCTGGGCACACAACACCTACCGACTCATGGGCTTCCAGCACCCGGGGCAATACTCGCGCCGGATCTAATTCGGGGGCCATTTCAGCAAATACGTCTAACTGCCAGCAGCGCTTGCGGGTATCGAAGTAGCCGGTGCCGGAGGCGTCACCCGCCTCGGTGACCCGTTCGCCGGTGAGCCAGAAATTTAAATAGTCGTGGGGTAGCAGCAGGCTCTCGATTCGCCGATACGCAGCTGGGTGCTGTTCGCGCAGCCAAGCAACTTTAGAGGCGGTGTAGCCGGTTTGCAGTACCAGCCCCAGCTTCTCCAAGCATCCCGCTTCGCCGCCCAAACGGGCGACTAAATCGGCGTTCTGGGCGCTGGTTTCGGTGTCGCACCAAAGTTTGGCGGGATAGACCGGCACACCGTCGCCATCGAGCGCCACCATACCGTGCTGCTGGCCGGAAACGCCGATGCCGCGCACTTGGCTCGCCGAGACACCCGCTTTGTCGAGGGCAGCAAAAAACGCCTCTTTCAGGGCCGCCAGCCACTCAGCAGGCGACTGCTCGCGACGACCATTTTCACCTTCATCCAGGTGATGACCACGGCTTGCTTCAGCGAGTATTTTGCCCTGTTCAACGTCTACCACCACTACCTTGGTGCTCTGAGTACCGCAATCTACCCCGATATACATCACAACGTCCCCTTAGATGCCGCCAGACCTTCTAGCGTAGCGCGTGCGCCACGTTCGTGCAGTGACTTCAGGGCGCTTAAGTAGGCTTCAACAAAACGCGGAGCGTCGATTAAGTCGCCAAACAGCTCGCGGTTCTCGATAAACGCCATGGGGCGAGCGCGGTTCTCAGCGGCAATTGCCATTAACGGTGCTTTTAAACGATCGACGATTTCAATCGGCTCGCCCTGCTCGTCTACCCCCTCGGCGTAACGTGCCCAGCTGGCCACCACCGCAGCGCTGCGTTCTATCTCGCCGTCCTGAGCCAACTGCTGGCGAATCACCGGCACCAGCCATTTGGGAATACGATCAGAACTCTCGGCGCAGAGTCGCGCCAAAGTATCTTTGATCTGCGGGTTGGCGAAACGCTCAATCAGCGTTAAACGGTAGTTTTCAAGATCGACCCCTGGCACTGGCGCCAGAGTGGGCGTGCCCTCTTCGCGCATATAGCCCAGTAAAAAATCGACGAACAGCGAATCCTGACACACCTCGTGGGCGTAGCGGTATCCGGCTAAATAGCCAAAATAGGTCAGCGCCTGATGGCTGGCATTAAGCAGACGCAGCTTCATCAACTCGTAGGGCTCGACATCCTCAACCACTTGCACACCGACCTTTTCAAACGCAGGGCGACCCAGCGGAAAGTGATCTTCCAACACCCACTGGGTGAAGGGTTCACAGACCACCGGCCAAGCGTCCTCTACCCCAAAGCGCTGACTCAGCTCATCAATATCCGTGGTCGACGTCACTGGGGTAATACGATCCACCATGGCATTGGGAAACGCCACCTCGGCTGCCAGCCAGTCGCCTAACTCGGCATCCCGCGCCTGGGCGTAGGCACCGAACATGCGTTTGGCCACATCCCCGTTGCCCTGAATATTATCGCAGGACATCACGGTAAACGGTGCAATGCCTCGGGCACGGCGGCGAGCCAGCGCTTCTACTACCAGCCCAAAGCTGGTGGTGGGCTGTGTGGGATTAGCAAGATCAGCCTCGACCTGAGGGTTTTCGAGATCGAACTCGCCGCTCACCGGGTGAAAGTTGTAACCGCCTTCGGTCACCGTCAGCGACACAATGCGAATCGCCGGATCGGCCATCTGCTCGATCACCGTCTCGGTCTCTTCCGGTGCAAACAGGTAATTCACTATGCTGCCAATGACTCTTGGATGGTACTGGCCGTCCGGGTGTTTGACCACCAGGGTGTAGAGATGATCCTGCGCTGCCAGCGCCTGCTGCATGCGTTTATCGCCGGGCATCACGCCTACGCCCACGATGCCCCAGTCCAGCGCTTCGCCCTGGTTCATCAGCGTATCCAGGTACATCGCTTGGTGGGCGCGGTGAAAGCCGCCTACGCCGATATGCACAATACCGGGGGTAAGCGTTTTGCGGTCATAGTTTGGTTTGGCAACATCGTCGGTTAGCGTGCCCAGGTTGTGATTGTTAAGACGGGTCATGGGACTCTCCAGCCAAGGCCTACTTGGCGCGATTGGGTGAATAAAAGCGGATAAAGGCGATATCCGAGCACTAGCGCCAGCGCTGGTCAGGCGGTAAACAGCAACTTTTCACTAACTGCGCGTTGAGCATATCTTTATGGTGGGTACGCTCCAGCGCCCCAGTGCGATCCTGGCCCATTTCGAGCCAACGATTGATCAGCCGATCAACCAGCACGACATCGTCGACATCTATAAACAGCGTCCAATCGAACAGCGGGCGCAGTTCACGCCAAGGGGAGCGGTCAAGCAGTAGGTAGTTGCCCTCGACAATCACGATGCGATGTTCAAGGGTGATCAGGCGTCCACCAGCACGAGCTAAATCCAGCGGGCGATCAAACACCGGCACCGCTACCGTGTGATTAGCTTGGCGGATGCGTTCAAGGTCGCAGCGCAGGCCCTCCACATCAAAGATGTGGGGTGCCCCTTTGACTGGCACCTGCTGCTCGCCCAACACGGCGTTGTCGAAGTGGTAGCCATCCATGGGCACTAGCCCAGCTTGGCCTGGCAGGCGTAAATTAATGGCATCGCAGAGCTGGGCGCTGCGATAAGATTTACCCGCCCCTGGCGGCCCGGCCAGCGCTACCAGGTAGCGCGAGGCGCCTTCGGCGGCGCCAATAATCTGATCGGCTAAGGTATCAAGATCAGGGCTCATAGAGACCTCAGCTCATCCAGTTGCCGCCATCGACATTAAGCGTCTGGGCGACCACGTAGTCACTGTCCTGGCTGGCCAAAAACACTGCCGCACCGGTGTGATCCTCCGGTAGCCCCATACGCCCGAACGGCACCGCTTCGCCCACCAGTCGTTTTTTCTCGCCAAGCGGGCGGTTTTCATAACGGGCAAACAGCGCGTCGACTTCTTCCCACATCGGCGTATCCACCACGCCGGGGGCGATGCCGTTGACGTTGATGCGGTGTTTGATGAGATCCAAACCGCTGGATTGGGTCAGGCTGATAACCGCGGCTTTACTGGCGCAGTAAACGCTTACCAGCGCTTCACCGCGGCGACCTGCCTGGGAGGCCATATTGATAATTTTGCCGCCTTGCCCGCGGTTCACCATCGAACGGGCCACCGCCTGCAGGGTAAAAAACATGCCTTTGGTATTCACCGCAAACTGTTTGTCGAAGCTCGCTTCGGTCACCTCAAGCACCGGTGCCATATCAAAGATAGCGGCGTTATTAACTAAGATATCGATGCCGCCAAAACGGCGGGTTACTGCGTCCACCATGGCGTCAATTGAGGCTTGGTGGCAGACGTTCAGCTCAATGCCCATGACTTTTTCAGCGCGGGCTTGCTGGCCCAGTATTGCCACGGCGGTTTCAATGGCAGCACTATCAATATCGGCCACCACCACGCTGGCGCCTTCGCTTAAATAGCGCTGGGCAATGGCTAAACCGATACCCCGAGCGCCTCCGGTAATCACCGCGATTTTATTGTTTAGTTTCATCTTAATGTTCTCACTGTTACATAGAATGCTGTATTAGGCAGGTTATTGGCCTCTGCTTTGCCACTCATCCACCAAGGCTTCCAGGCCGTGCATATGCTCTAAAATGCGCCAGGCACCGGCTTGAGTAAGGCGCGCCGATTGCTCTGCATCCACATGGCTAGCACCGACAAAACCAATCACACACATCCCTGCGGCATGGGCGGCGGTGACGCCGGCCACGCTGTCTTCCACTACCAGGCAATCTCGCGGCACTTGGCCTAACTGAGAGGCTGCCAAGCGATAGAGCGCAGGGTCAGGCTTGGGGTTGGCGACTTGCTCAGCGGTAAAAATGGGTACCTCGCCGAACGCCTCGGCCAAGCGCGTGCTCGCCAGTGATGCCACCACGCGGCTACGGCGGCTGTTGGAAACCACGGCCTTTTCCAGGCTAATGCCACGAATCGCCTTATCGGCTCCCTCGATGGCTTTGAGTTCCCTCTCCAAGCGCGCCTCAATGGCGGTATCCACCTGCTCGGCGGCATCCAGTGGCAGCGTGTGAGCGCTTAATGCTTCGAGATGAGCGAGAATAGCCGCTGTAGTCATACCTAGCGCTTGACCCAGCTCCTGGTCGATATTCAGATCGGGCAGCCAGCGGGAGAGGTACTCCACCAACGTGCCTTCCGCCAGCGCCTCGCTGTCGACCAGCACGCCATCACAGTCAAAGATAAGTGTCCTCATGCGGGCTCCTCAGAAGGCGAGCCAGGGGCGCGGTTATCGTGACGGGTTAGCCCTGCCAACGGGTGCTGTTGCAGGCTCGGCAGAGCCAGGCCGCCAGCGTCAAACAGGTGGGCGCGCTCGGGGGCAAAACCAAAACGCACCGTATCGTTGACCCGGTAGGCCACATCGCCATCGGCCATAATAGTGATGAGTTCATCGTCCATTTGGACGTAGAGCGAGGTTTGACCGCCGAGGCGCTCAAGCACTTTGATCTGCCCACTCAACGGCCCCTGCTCATCGAGCACTAAGTGTTCGGGGCGAACACCCAGCTCAAGGGGGGCATTGGCTTCCAGGTGCTGCCCCTCGGCCGGCACACTGCGCTCGCCGCCGCCAGGTAATCGAATGACCACCCCGCTAGGCGACACTCCGGTCAACGTTACCGGTAGAAAATTCATTTTCGGCGAGCCAATAAATCCCGCCACAAAGCGATTACGCGGATGGTGGTAGAGCGCCATGGGTGAGCCCACCTGCTCGACCACACCGTCGTGGAGGACAACGATTTTATCCGCCATGGTCATCGCTTCGATCTGGTCGTGGGTAACGTAGATCATGGTGGCGTCAAGCTCGTCGTGCAGGCGCGCAAGCTCAATGCGCATCTGCACCCGCAGTGCGGCATCCAGATTGGAAAGCGGCTCGTCGAACAGGAAGATACTGGGGTTACGCACAATCGCGCGGCCGATCGCCACCCGCTGACGCTGACCGCCGGAAAGTGCTTTGGGCTTGCGATCCAGCAGCGGCTCTAGCTGCAGAATTTTGGCTGCTTCCAGCACCTTGGCCCGGCGCTCCTCTTTGGGTACGCCCGCAAGACGCATGCTGAAGCCCATGTTGCCCTCTACTGTCATATGCGGGTAGAGCGCGTAGCTCTGAAACACCATGGCGAGGCCGCGATCGGCGGGGCCGACGTCATTGATCCGCTGGCCGTCGATCAAAATATCGCCGTCAGTCGCACTTTCCAGCCCGGCAATCATGCGCATCAACGTCGATTTACCGCAGCCGGAGGGGCCAACGAAGACCACAAATTCGCGGTCATTGACCTCAAGGTCGATACCCTTGATCACCTCGGTGTCGCCAAAACGCTTGGTAATATTGTGCAGTTGTAGTGTTGCCATGAGGAATATCCTTTACTTGACGGCGCCAAAGGTCAGGCCACGTACCATCTGTTTTTGGGTCATCCAACCGAGTATCAAAATGGGCGCAATGGCCATGGTGGATGCGGCTGACAGCTTGGCCCAGAACAGCCCCTCAGGGCTTGAGAAGGAGGCGATATAAGCGGTTAACGGCGCGGCTTTTGAGGTCGTTAGGTTGAGACTCCAGAATGCCTCGTTCCAACTCAAAATCACCGAGAGCAGGCCCGTTGAGGCGATGCCCGGCAGCGTTAGCGGCAGCAGCAGAAAGCACACTTCCTGCAGCGTCGAGGCACCGTCCATCCGCCCCGCTTCAAGAATGTCTTTAGGCATATCTTTAAAAAAGGTGTAAAGCATCCACACCACAATCGGTAGATTCATCAGCGTATAGACAATAATTAGCCCGGTGCGGGTGTCGAGCAGCCCAACGTCGCGAAAGATCAGGTAAATCGGCACCAGCACACCCACCGAGGGCAGCATTTTGGTTGAGAGCATCCACAGCAAGGTGCCCTTAGTGCGTTTAGTCGGCAGAAAGGCCATGGCGTAGGCTGAGGGAATCGCAATCAGCAGTGCGAAGAACGTCGAGCCAAATGCTACCGCTACGCTGTTGAGTGCAAATCGGGTATAGCCCGAACGTGCATGTACCGCCTGATAGCTTTCCAGGGTAGGCGAAAAAATTAGCGTGGGATCGGCAATCGCCGCGGTTTCGGTTTTAAAGCCGGTTAGGATCATCCAGAAAATCGGAAAGAAGATCACCAACGCTACCATCCAGCCCAGCACCGTTATGATGGCTCGCTTGCTTCGCGCCGACCGCCATCCCGACACTGATCGGGGCGCTGCGGTTTTGGAACTTAATGTTGTCATCGAAGTACTCCCAGGAGACAAGTGCCGGTCTACTCTTCCAGGTTTTTGGCCACCATACGGACCAGGAAGATCGCCACGATATTGGCGAGAATGATCGCGATCACCCCACCGGCGGAGGCAGTGCCGACGTCAAAATCCAGCAGCGCACGAATGTAAATCAGGTAGGCCAGATTGGTGGTCGCCAAGCCTGGGCCACCGGAGGTAGTGACAAAAATCTCGGCAAAAATAGTCAGCAGGAAGATCATCTCAATCATGATCACCACGCTGATGGCACGCTTTAGGTGCGGCAGCGTAATAAAGAAGAAGATCGCCACTGGCCCTGCCCCATCCATTCTGGCGGCCTCCACTTGATCCTCATCCAGCGACTGCATCGCAGTGAGCAGAATCAGCAGCGCAAACGGTAGCCACTGCCAGGCCACGATGATCACAATCGAGGTCAGCGGCAGCGAGGAGAACCAGTCGACAGCTGGCAGACCGATGGACTCAGCAAGCCACGCCAGTACCCCGTTAGAGGGGTGCATCATCATGTTTTTCCACACCAGCGCACTCACGGTGGGCATCACAAAAAATGGCGAGATCGCCAGCACGCGCGCGATCCCGCGCCCGGCGAATTCCTGCTGGAACAGCACCGCCAGTAGGGTGCCACCTACTATGGTAATCGCCAGCACCCAGCCCACCAGCAGCAGCGTGTTGCCCATGGCGGCCCAAAGGGCTGGGTCAGTGAGAAGGTATTGATAGTTTTCCAACCCGGCAAAGCCGGTCATACCGGGCATTAGCAGGTTGTAATACTGAAAGGAGAACCATAGCGTCATGCCTAACGGCACAATCATCCATAGCAGCAGTAGCGTCACGGCCGGCGCTTGCAGCGACAGCGTCCGTAGCCCGCCGACGGTACGGCCGGAAGCGCGAGTTTTAGTCATGGGAATACCTGCAGAAACAGTGTGGGGACAATGCCTGCCTGGCTAGTCAAGGCAGGCATTGCGGCCATCAGTCTAGATAACCAGCCCGCTGCATGGTGCGCTCAGTGGCGCGCTGGGCACTGTCTAGCGCCTGTTCCACCGTGGTGTCACCGGTTAGCGCCGCGGCAATGGTTTGGCCAACCTGGGTGCCGATCGACTGAAACTCTGGAATGCCGACGAACTGAACACCCACGTAGGGGTTTGGCTCCAGGGTAGAGTCGGTGGGGTCGGCATCCTGAATAGCCTTTAGCACGAAGTCAGCAAAGGGGGCTGCTTCGGTGTACTGCTCATTGGCGTAGGTCGACTCACGGGTGCCTGGCGGCACGCTGGTCCAGCCTTGGGTTTCACCGACCAGTTCAATGTACTCTTGCGAAGTGGCCCAGGTAATAAACTCAAGCGCCGCTTCCTGGTTCTCTGAAGAAGCCGGGATCGCTAACGCCCATGACCATAACCAGTGTGAACCTTTAGGTGTCTCAGCCACCGGTGCCGGGGCAAAGCCTAAGCTGTCCGCCACATCGGATTCATTGCCTTCATACAGTTTGCCCGCTGCGGAGGTGGCGTCCACCCACATCGCACAGTTACCACGAGAGAACAGTGCCAGGTTCTCGTTAAAGCCGTTGGAGCTTGCGCCTGGCGGGCCGTAGTCATTGAGTAAATCGACATAAAACTGGATAGCGTTAACCCACGCCTCAGAGTTGAGTTCTGGGTTCCACTCCTCGTCAAACCAGCGGCCACCGTAGGTGTTCACCAGGGTGGAAACGAAGGCCATATTTTCGCCCCAGCCAGGTTTGCCGCGCAGGCAGATCCCCGCTAACCCGTCTTCGCTGCCGTGCAGCTCGCCTGCCCACTCACGCACCTCTTCCCAGGTGGGCTGCTCGCTCATCTCAATACCCGCTTTCTCAAACAGGTCCTGACGGTAGTACATCATCGAGCTTTCGGCGTAGAACGGCAGCGCGTGGAGGGTGCCTTCCAGGCTCAAACCATCGCGCACGGAGGCCAACAGATCGTCTTCGTTGTAGTCGTCGGGCAAGCTATTCAGCGGTGACAGCCAGCCGCGCTCTGCCCAGATAGGCACTTCGTAAGTACCAATGGTCATGACGTCAAACTGGCCGCCACCAGTGGCAATATCAGTAGTCATGCGCTGACGAAGCACATTCTCCTCAAGCACCACCCAGTCCAAGGTGATATCGGGGTGCGCTTCTTCGAAAGCCTCGGTGAGGCTCTGCATGATCACCATGTCGTTGTTATTAACCGTGGCCACGGTAATTTCAGTTTGCGCCTGGGCATGGCCTGAGATGGCAATGGCGGCCGCTAGCGTGGAGACGGGCAAGTGACGTGCGAGTCGCATAAGAACTCCTAGTGGGCTTGTATTGGCATTGTTGTCGCCTTGATCTTATTGATCATCTATCGAACAAATGATCGTACGTAAGCCAAAAAAAAGCAAAGCCGATTGGCTTAGACTTTACGCTAACTTATCACTCTTGACGCATATTGCAGTGCACGCGCTACCACGCCAACCCTTCTCAACTTATAGTGCCTCAACAATCTGCCGTGCGGCTACTTCGTCGGTAACCAAGCCTTTTAGCCAGCCGCCGCGCAGCGCAGCATGTATCGCCGAGGCTTTTTCGTGTCCTCCCGCAATGGCCACCATGTGGTGCTTACCAAAGCGCTCCAGAGGAAGGCTAGTGACTCGCCGCGTTATCGAGCAGTCAATCACCTCTCCGTCACGGTTAAGCGGCCAGCCAAGCAACTCCCCTACCGCTTTTAGGCCCAGCAATTCATCCAGCTCGCTTTCACTAATAAAGTGGTCTTGAAACAGTGTTGCCTGGCGGTCAATGCGCCCAATGCCGATAAACGCAGCTTCCGACTCCCGCGCCACATCAGCAATGGCTTTAAAGAGACGCTGCGCCAACATCGCCTCTTTTTCCGCCAGTGATTCAGCGACCACCGGTGCAGGCAATAAGAAGCGTTCGCCGCCGGTTTTATCCGCCATCACCATCACCGCATCGTAGCGGTTGGCCGAACCATCCCGGGCGACATTGCCCACCAGCGACACAAAGCGGTGCTGGGGCCGCTCGACACGACTAAGCGCTTCTACCGCTGCCCGCACCGAACGCCCGGTGCCCAGCGACAGCGTCAATGGCTCGCTGCGCTCAACCAGTTGCGCAATGCGCTCAGCGGCCGCGACCGCCAAGTAGGAAGCGGCACTGTCAGCGGCATGGTTATCGGCGGGTACCACTTCACAGTAGGTCAAGCCAAAGTGATCGCGCAGCGCGCTGCCCAGCGCCATACAGTTAGAAATGGGGTGATCTATATGCACTTTTACCAACCCTTCCTGACGAGCTAACGCCAATAAGCGCTGCACGCCTGGCCGCGAAACACCCAACTGGCTGGCGATCTCATCCTGAGTCATGCCACCGACATAGGACATCCAGGCGGCTCTTGCCGCTTGATCAAGCTTTACATCAAATTTATCCATAGGGCGGCTCTCGTATCAGTCGTGGCTAACGGTCATAGATAACCGTCGTAGATAAACGTCACAAAAGCATCATCATACAAAGCTAAGCCCGCGACCAGTAGTCGCCTATCCGCTAACATAGCCAGCGTTACACTTTACAAAATGGATTGTTCGCTTGGAGGTACAGCATGTATAAACTCGCCTTTTTTGTTCCCATAGAAAATGCCGAAAGCGTCAAGCAAGCGGTGTTTGAAGCCGGTGCCGGCCACATGGGAGCCTACGAAAACGTTTGTTTTCAAACCCGTGGCACGGGGCAGTTTCGCCCCACGGAAGGCGCCCACCCGCATATCGGCTCAGTGGGCAGTTTAGAGACGGTCGAAGAGTTCAAAGTTGAGTTGCTGTGCGATGAGGCGCATATTCACGGCGCCATCGCGGCCTTGAAACTTGCCCACCCCTACGAAGAAGTCGCTTATGATGTATGGCAGCTCGCAGATTTATAACCCGATCTTTAATGTCTTACGCACTGCCAAAGTAACGCTCGCGATCTTCAGGCGTTACCATGCTGATATGCAGCGGGAATTCATTGCGGGGGCGGTCAGCGTAAAAGTGTTTGAGCGTGCGTTCAATGGTCATGAAGGCAAGCTCATGCCAGGGGATTTCATGCTCTTCAAACAGCGCGACTTCCAGGCTTTCCGGCCCGGCGCTGAAGCCACCGACTAATTCGGCGCGAAAAATCATATACACCTGATTGATATGCGGCAGGTCAATCAGGGTATAGAGGTTAGCCAGTTCGACTTCGGCACAGGCCTCTTCACGGGTCTCTCTGGAAGCGGCCTGCTGGGTTGATTCGGCATTTTCCATATAGCCAGCGGGCAGCGTCCAGTAGCCTTTGCGCGGTGAAATCGCCCGCTTACAGAGCAGCACTTTACTACCGCTAACAGGCAGTGTACCGGCCACAATGCGTGGGTTCTGATAGTGAATCGTGCCGCAGGCATCACACAGGTAGCGCGGGCGGTCATCGCCTTCCGGGACGGCAAAACGTACTTTATCACCACATTGGCTGCAAAAGTTCATCGCATATTCTCAACGGCTAGTGAATAGAAGCCTCGACGTGCTTGACGTCAACGACCGCTGCTGGGTAAAAGAGAACAAAGTAACGGGATGCCCCATGTTAGAGAAACTGCGTAAACAGCTGCAACAACTGACGCCTCAACGCTTGGATCACATTGTGATGCCCGAAGCAGCCGTGCTATTGCCGATTGTTGAACGCCCAGCACCTACCTTACTGTTTACCCGCCGGGCCAGCCATTTGAGCACCCATAGCGGCCAGGTGGCATTCCCAGGCGGCAAGCGCGAGCCCTACGATAGCGACCTTTACGCCACGGCGCTGCGCGAGGCAGAAGAGGAGATTGCCCTCGACCCCGGTCTGGTGCAACCCCTCGGGCGGCTGTCGGATGTCCTTTCGTTGCACGGTATACGCGTTACCCCCTGGGTCGGCATTATTCCACCCGATTTACCGCTGATTGCCGACCCCGGCGAACTAGACGCCATTTTTGAAGTACCGCTGAGTCACTTTTTAGACGACCACCGTACCCATACCGATGTGATTACCGTAGATGGCGTTGCCCACTACGTGCCCAGCTACCACGTAGACGGACACGTCATCTGGGGGCTCTCGGCGATGATGCTAGTTGAGTTACTGGCCGAAGGTTTTGGTATGCCGATTGATTTGTACCAGCGGCCTGCTGGGCCGCTCCGCCACTACCCTGAACGCACCAGCCGGCTCTCAAAATCCTCTACGAACACTTCTCGCCCGACGCCATCGAGATCCAGCAAATGACCCCCAGTGTTGCTACTTCGTCACCTATCCTTCAGCCAGCAACTCAGGTCTCCCTTGTGGATGCGCTGGTTGAACAAGGCTGGTATGTGGGCCGCGAGGTGATCGACCTTGGGCTATGCGAGGCGCTAAATCACGAACTTCTGCACCGGGCGGCCTATAACGGTCTGGATGAAGCGGGGATTGGCCGGGGCCAGCAGCACCTGCTGCGTAAAGATATCCGTGGCGACGCTATTCACTGGCTGGATCGCGAGAGCGCCGCCCAAAGGCGTTACCTGGACGCCATGAGTGAGCTACAGCAGGCACTCAACCATGCGCTTTTTTTGGGCTTATTCGAGTACGAAGCCCACTTTGCCCACTACCCGCCGGGGGCTTTTTATCAGCGCCACCTGGATAGCTTTCGCGGTCGCGCTAACCGTGTGATCTCCACCGTCGGTTATCTGACGCCCAACTGGCCAAGCGACGGCGGCGGTGAAATGGTGATTTACCACCCGGACGACCCCAGCCAGGAAGTCGCCCGGGTAGTACCCGAAGCAGGCACTTTCGCCTGTTTCTTATCGGAAACCATTCCCCACGAAGTGCTGCCTACCCGCTGCCAACGTACCAGCATCGCCGGCTGGTTCAGGCGCAATGCCTCACTGGGTGGCGTGCTAGATCCCGCTCGCTAGCGCTTTCGGCACCCAACAGGCTCCCCAATAGACTAACCCCAACCGACTAACTAAGCGGGACGATTTGTCCGTTAGCCTGCTCCAGCACTTCTCGCACCTGTTCGTAATTAACGCTAGAGGAGTGGCCACCCTCATGCTGCTCAATCAAGCCAACGACGTTTAGCAGCGTATCCATCCCATAAGCGGTCTCATCTGTAGCGGTAAATGCTTGGATGTAATTTTTCCCGCTTTCACTCCAGCCTACTTTGATCGGCGAATCGATAATATTGACCTGAGTACCCACTGGTACCCGCCAGAAGACGGACTCAATATCTTCTGGATGCATGCGGATACAGCCGCGACTGGCACGCATACCAATGCCGTCCGGCTGGTTTGTGCCATGAATCAGGTAGCCAGGGATATCCAGCAAAATAGCGTACTGGCCTAGAGGATTATCAGCACCAGGAGGAACAACGGCCGGCGCGGGGTCACCCCGCTCGGCGGCTTCACGGCGAATCGACTCAGGTGGGTACCATGCCGGGTTTTCAAGTCGCATGGTGGTCTCAGTAATCCCCAGCGGCGTGTTATAAGCATCTCGCCCAATACCAATGGGGTAAGTCTCAACACGCGGTGTCTCGCCTGCCTCTACCTCCGGGTAATAATAAAGGCGCAGCTCCGCCACGTTGATGACAATCCCGGTTCGCGCCTCATCAGGCAGAATGAACTGACCGGGGATCGTGACCTCGGTTCCCTCACCCGGCACCCACAGGCTGGTATCCGGATTGGCCATACGAATTTCTTCGTAGCCCACGTTGTGTGCCCGGGCAATATCCAGCAACGTATCCTCTTCGGTCGCCGTGACGGTATACACCTGGCCCACCATATTGCCCTCTTCAGGCAGTAAAAAATGGCCTTTGGGCAGCTCGCTACCATCAGCCACCGAGCTGGAGGCTAACAGCCACGCGCCAAGCGCAACACTGCTGACGCAGAACTGTTTTAAATACCGCAATGGGTGGGAAGTCATGGTCACGGGGTCTCCTTTTTATGCGACCTCACTTTTCTCAAAACGGGGATGAAAAGCGAGCCATTTGGAGATGAATATGAACACTGGGCGAGAACAGGTCAACTCGACAGACTGTCGCACGGCGGGCCATTGTAGCCGCTTGGCGTGAGACCAAAGCGAACTTGTTACCAAAAAATTTCACATTGAGCAGTTGTATTTCTGAGCACAGCGACTAACCTAATAACTATCTTAGCGCAGTGACGCGCAAGATAGCGTTAATTAAGCCAACGCATTAAATACCATGTATTAAATGCAGAGGCGCAATTAACACAACCAGGAATAATAGCATCGACGTTGACATCGCTGACACAAAGAAAAGTTAACACCGTCGCTATTGATTTATTTGGGTTGTTACGCGGAGTCGTTACGCCTCGATAAAATCGCAAGGAGCAAGCAAAATGAAAATGATCAAACCCGCTATTCTAGGTACTCTCATGGTACCGGCCGTTATGTTCGCCGCAGGCACTGTTAACGCCGAAGAAAACACCACTACCATGGAAGCGACTTACCTGACTGAAACGCCAGCAGGTACTTTCCATTCTGATGCGTTAACCGGCAACCAAGTCAAAAGCAGCGTCGAAGAAGATGAAGATATCGGCACCATTACTGACCTTGTAATCGATGAAGATGGTCAAATTAATGCTGTTGTCGTCGGCGTTGGCGGTTTCCTCGGTATGGGCGAAAAAAATGTCGCCATCGAATGGGACTCTCTTGAACTAACCAAAGATGAAAATGGCGAAGATTACGTCATTACCGTTAATGCATCACAGGATGCACTTGAAGCCGCTGAAGAGTATAACCGCAGCGAAGAAAAATAAGCGCTAATTAGCTCTGAAAAGCCTTGGCATTTGCCAAGGCTTTTTTATTGCCAGCACTATATTTAACACTCTTTGAAAAATCAAAAAAAACAATAAAAATGCCGCCACATCATTCAATGCAGCGGCACCATAACTTATGTTATTAAAAAACGTAAGCTATTAAAAAATGTAAACTATCAAAAAGCTTATCGTCAGCCTTTTAATTTAGCCGTCATACTTATATCTGCATTAAGAACCTTGGAAACAGGGCAGTTAGCTTTAGCCGTTTCCGCGGCTTCCTGAAAAGCGGCATCGTCGGCGCCGCTTATCTCAGCCACAACGTCCAAGTGAATTTTCGAGATATCAAACCCGGCATCGCTTTGGGAAAGGGTCACTTTGGCACTGGTTTCGATAGAATCAGCGGTATAGCCTTTCTCGCCCAAAATCATTGACAGGGCCATTGAGAAGCAGCTGGCGTGCGCTGCGCCAATCAGCTCTTCGGGGTTAGTACCAGGCTCACCTTCAAAGCGCTGTTTAAACGAGTAGCCCGCATCTAATACACCGCTTTCAGTAGACACATTGCCTTTACCGTCTTTTAACCCACCTTCCCAGCGTGCACTTGCTTTACTATCCATACTGTTCTCCTTTCCTATGATAGTTAGCTTATCGATAGAGCTCCGATAAGACACGGTAACTACGATTACCGAGTTACTAGCGTAGCTGATTCCATTGTTTATGCCGAACTACTTATGCCGAACTACTTATGCCGAACTGCTTATGCCAAATCAGGGCGATGGATAGGTCTCGGCAGACTCAACAGGGACGGATGAAACAGGTTGCAATGACTCCACCGAGCGCTCGCCTCGCTCTTCGATAGCGGCATCCAGATCGATCATCAGCTCGACACGGCGATTTTTGGCACGGCCTTCGTTGGTCAAATTAGAGGCCAATGGCCTAGTATCCGCGAAGCCTTGAACGATTAGCCGCTCTGATGCAAGCGCACCGGTTGCAGTGAGAACGTTGGCCACTGAAGCGGCTCGCATTGCCGAAAGATCCCAATTACTGCGGAAGTGGGATGTCCGGATAGGCACATCATCAGTATGCCCATCAATGGAAATCGTCCCAGGCACGTCGGCCAAAAGGGTTGCCAGCGACTGTAATAAGTCCTCAAAAGCGGAAGTAACGGTGGCATTCCCCGACCCAAAGGTGCCATTTTCGGAAATCCGCACCACCACGCGGAACTGATCGATATCAATCTCCGCCGCGCCCTCCGGCAACGATGTTTCAAGCAGCTTTTCAACATTCTGAGCTAATTGGAGGCTTTGCGAGTGCCGCTGGGTTTCCAATACGTTTCGCACTGATTCCAACTGCGGCTTCTGCTGCGTCGTCTGTTGACGGACCTCGTCTATCAATGTGCGGTCAGGCACCGCAGGGGAAAAATGCTGTTTTACCGCGCTGGTTCCCATAGGTACTTGCATAGCTTCAACTTCGCGCTGAACGCCAAATGCTTTGGACAATTCGTCCGCCACCCGGCGGAACTTTTCTGCATCGATTTCAGCAAACGATAGCAATAGCACGAAAAAGCACAGCAGCAGTGACATTAGGTCGGCATAGGTGATCATCCAGGCTGGGATGTTGGTCTGTTTTTGCGCCATGTTTTACGTCTGCTCGCCTGCGGTATTGCTTGCTTCTGCTTCAGCCGCGCTGCGATGCTCTGGCGGCAGATATATTGTCAACATCTGCTCCAGGACACGCGGGTTCTTATCGCTTTTAATGGCCAGTACTGCGTCAATCCACAGCTCCTGCATTTTGGCTTCTTGATTCATGCGTACCCAAAGCTTATCTGCGATAGGACTCGCGATCATCGTTGCAATCATCGCACCGTACAAAGTAGTCAATAGAGCAACAGCCATAGCAGGGCCAATGAGTGACGGGTCGCCCATGTTGGAAAGCATTTGCACCAAACCAACCAAGGTACCAATCATGCCCATGGCAGGAGACACCTCACCGAGCGCTGAAAATACCTGCCCTCCCGCCTGATTACGCTCTAACGTAAGCAGACGCTCCTTTTCCATCATGTCTCTTATCATCTCGACACTGTAGCCGTCGGCCAGCATTTGCAGCCCCTTCTGCAAAAATGGCGAACTAACTTCACGGCTTTCAAGAGCGATCATACCTTCTCGACGCGCCACTTTTGACAACTCGACCAGCTCGTCAATACTCTCTTGAATACTTGGCAGTTGAAACTTAAAAGCTCGTGCCGCTGCTTTAAAGACGAACTTGAATTACGTAATACTAAACTTAGCCAATACAACAAATAGGCTCCCCCCCACCACAAGCAGCAGCCCCGTAGGGTTCATGAACACCTCTGGCGAGGTGCCCATAATCACAGCGGCGCCCACTAATACAGCAGCCCCTACTAAGCCAATCAATGTTGCGAGATCCACAGCGCTTCCCCACGGAGTAAAAAAACTATTATGCTAATAACAAAGACACTAGAGACTCCCTATAAAAGCGTCAACGTTAAATTAATGACACCTCCCATCTTGACTAATTAAAAACAACATACCTTCAACGATAGGCATGTGGGCGATCTAGACGCTGCGGGCTGTTACCGACAGTTTATCCCCCACATTAATAACGCTATTTGCGCCTTTGAGCAGCGTGGCGTTTTGGCCAAAGTGCGCGCCCTTATGGGTGGGCTGTGTATTGAGCTCAATCAACGTTTTCAGCGGCTCTGCAGGGGCAGGCACTGCCGCTGTATGCTGATCAATGGTGGTGATTTTGCAGCGCTTACAGGGCTTACGCAGTGCCAGTTGAAAAGTACCGCTCGCCTCGGTCAGGGTAGCCCAGCGGTCTTCAGCCCATGCTTCATCGCTCTTTACCACGATATTAGGCCGAAAGCGGTTCATGGGGATAGGTGCCTGCCCCTTCGCTATCAAGGCCTGATTAAGGGCATCTAATGAGCCCGTGGTGGTGATCAAAAAAGGATAACCATCGGAGAAGTAGGTATGCGCTGACCCGCCGTTCAGAAAATCCTCTTCAACGGCTCGGGTAAACTCGTTGGCAAAGCGAACCATGCTAAGCCCCTGGGCTTGCTCGCCCAGGGCGGCGAGCAGCCAGCGCGATACTTCTTCGCTCTCCGGCAGCGCCTTGCAGTGGTCATTCCATACGCTAACTAGGCGCAAATTTCCCTCTGGCTCGGCCAGCGGCACGTTCAACGGCGCGACATTGGAATGCGACAGCACCAAGTATTCGTCGGTCAGCGCAACTTCAACGGTGGCGAGCGCCGGGAGTTGGCGCTGGGTAACAAAACGCTGCTGTGCATCCACCAGCATCCAGCGGCGATCCCAGGCTAACCCATGCTCTTGCAGCTTGCTGTGATTAACGCTGATACCTTGTAAGGATTTAACAGGGTAGATGTTGAGTTGAGTAATCTCCACGGCGGCCTCGCGACAAATGAAAAAGGCTACTTTAGCCACTCCCAGCCTTGGCGGCTACTCGAAAACGAACCTTATAGTGTCATGCCTGTTTCAATACGATAGCCCAAATCAACTACTTGGCGGGTCAGCGACTCGCCACGAATTCGCGCCAGCAATTCCTTCGCTGCCACTTCACCAATCGCTTGGCGCGGGGTTACCACGCTGGCAAGCCGGGGGGTCATCACCTGGCCTACATCGTGGCCGTGAAAGCCAGCTAGAGCCATCCGCCCAGGCACGTCAATCCCCCGCCGCAGACACTCGAAATAGGCGCCTACCGCTACATCATCGTTGGTGCAAAATAGACCATCCGCTGCAGGGTAATCAGCGACCACCTGTTGCAGCAGTGCCGCCCCCACGCTGTAAGAAGAGCGCTGAGTGCTTTGTAGCGTAACAGGTGTTAAGTCGTGCTCTTGCATGGCTTGGCGATAGCCATGCTCACGTTGGCGGGTACGTTCATCCAAGCGCACCGCCAGGTAAATCACTTGGCGCCGCCCGCGCTTGATCATCTCACTCACCATGTCATACGCGGCTTGAACGTTATCGTAGCCCACCACCTGCTGCAGCGGAGGGCGGTGAGTATCCATGATTTCCACAATCGGGATGCCGGCTGTTTCCAGCATACGCAGGCTGCGCGGGGTATGGTCACGGTCTGACAAAATCACCCCGTCAACGTTGTAGGAGAGCAACGAGGCCAAGCTGCGCTCTTCAAGCTCGGGGCTATAGCCATAGTGAGAAAGCATCAGGTGATAGCCCGCTGGTTCCGTTAGCTTTTCGATACCAAGGATCACGTCGGCGAATACTTGGTTAGTGAGCGATGGTACCAGCACCCCTATGGAGTGGCTGGTCGCTCGGGAGAGCAAATCCGGTGCACGATTGGGAATATAACCAATCTGTTCGGCAATCGAGAAGATGCGTTCACGCAGGCCTTCCGAGACCGTTTCAGGGTCACGCAGGCAGCGGCTTACCGTCATTTTGGTAGCCCCTACGTGATCAGCAATATCCTGTAGGGTGGGGCGTTTTTTCTTCAAAAAGTAACTGCCTTATACAAGGTATAGCATTGAGGCCTACCCACAAGGGGCGGCCACAATGCCCATTCTTTCTTTCATTTACATCTCTTTCGCGCATTTTCCTCTAAATGGGTGAGCCGCTGGGCGCCGGCAGCGTAGCAGCAAATTGGGTAACGATCTCTTGGGGCGATAAGGCGATCGAAGCAGTGAAGGCCTCCTCTTCACTGGGCGGCTCCAGGTCGGCCAGTTGACTGGCCAACATGGTATCGCCTTTGAAGAAATGGCCTGCACGGGTTTCAAGCCGTTCAAGCAGTAGCTCCCGACTGCCCTCCAAATAGAGGATATGCAGCGCTGGATCGCCTTGCCGCAGACGATCACGGTAACGTTTTTTTAACCCTGAGCAGGCAATCACCAGGGACGTCTCTCTTGCTCGATACTCGGCGAACAGAGCCGCCAAGGTATCCAGCCACTCACGCCGGTCATCGTCGTTGAGCGGCGTACCGCTGGCCATTTTGGCCACGTTGGCCGGTGAGTGATGATCATCACCGTCAATAAAGGTCGAGCCCAGGGTATCCGCCAACTGCTGACCAATATGCGACTTCCCACAACCAGATACGCCCATCACTAAAATACGCTGTGAGAGGTTCTTCACAGAGGCTCTCCTATATTAATTGCCGCGTACGGCAGTGAGATCAGGCAGCCAAGTGACGATACCGGGGAAAGCAATCAGGATCACTAGCACTACCAAAAGCGCCACATAGTAAGGCAACATTGCTTTGACCAGCGACTCCATGGAGACTTTACCCACACCGCAGCCCACGTAGAGGCAAGTGCCCACTGGCGGCGTTAATAGCCCAATACCTAATACATATGCCATCAGAACACCGAAGTAAGCCGCGTCCACCCCTACCGACGTCACGATGGGCGCAAGCATAGGCGCCATGATCACCATCGCCGGGGTCAAGTCCATTACGAAACCCACCAAAAGCAGCAACGTTGCCACAATCAGCAGCAGCATAAACGGATCCTGGGTGATCGCCTGTACCTGACTGACCAGGGTCTGCGGCACCATATTGATGGTAAGAAACCAAGCAATCACCGTCGCGAACGCCAGCAGCATCATCACCATACCGGTCAATCGGGCAGTGCGAATCAGCATACCGATCAGCTCTTTAAGCTTGAATTCGCGATAGACCACTAGCGAAATAGCCAGCGCATAGAGCAGGGCCGCAACGGCCGCTTCGGTTGCGGTAAACACGCCAAAAATAATACCGCCAATCACAATGACTGGAAGCACTAGCGCCAGCCAGGCATCTTTAAAGGCTCTCCAGAGACGGTCCCAGCGGAACTGTTGCACGCCACCACCATCCTTTTTAGCAAGAATATAGGTGGTCACCATGAGGGCAAAGCCAATCAACAGGCCGGGGATAATACCGGCGATAAACAGGCGGCTAATGGAGGTTTCAGTGACAATGCCGAACAGAATCAGCGGAATGGAGGGAGGAATAATGATACCGATCACCGACGAAACGGTATTAATCGCGGTGGCATTGGCCGCCGTGTAGCCCTGCTCTTTCATCGAGGGAATCATCATCGCGCCGGTGGCGGCCGTATCAGCCACTGCAGAGCCACTGATACCGCCAAAGAACATCGAACCGGTAATCGCGACCTGTCCCAACCCGCCGCGCATAAAGCCGACCAAGGCGGCCGCCAGTTCCATCAAACGACGCGCAATGCCGCCATTACTCATCACCTCGCCAACTAAAATAAAGAACGGAATCGCCAGCAGCGGAAAGCTGTTCACCCCACGAATAGACTGTTCGATCATGATCGACAGTGGAATATCAGAGAGTACCGCCATCACCAACGCTGCCACGCCTAAACCAAAGGCAATCGGCAGCCCAATAATGATGGAGGCCAATAAAATAGCCAGAAAAATCCATAGCATGATTAGCGCTCCCGCTCAGGGTGGCGAATAACGTTCAGGCTGACCCACATCCGCCATATCGAAACCGCCGCAATAAAGATAACGCACAGCACCAGCGAAAGGCTGATAAAACTCAGCGGCACGCCCATAATCGCTGAGCGCCCACTTGAACGCGACAGCACTTGGTAGCCGCCCCAAATCATTACCACCATCAAGCCGGTAATAATCAGATGCTGCAGCAGATATAGCATATGCGCCCAACGCAGCGGCAGACGCCGCACCAGGGCGTCAACGGCAATATGCTCGTAGCGCGTAAAAGCTGCAGCAGCGCCGATAAACACCAGCCATATAAACAGCATACGCGCTAGCTCATCTGCCCAGGGCAGCGAGTAATTAAATAGCGCACGCCCCACCACATTGCAGGAAACTGACACAATCAACGCCACTAAAATAGCGCCGATCAGATACTCCATGCCTAACGTCAGCCAGCGAAACAACGCTGGGCCTTGGCGGGTATCGGTATCAATTTCCAGCAGTTTGCGGTTGGGGTCGTCCAGATACACCGATGGATCTTCTATCGGCGTGGGGCTAGAAGGAGATGAGCTGGGGGGTGTAGAGGAGAGTGACATAGGAGCTCCAAGGGCACTGACGCGTCGGGCAGGCCTATGTGGCCTGCCCCCAGTCGTGCGCTAAACGTAAGGTTTAGTTGCTGCTCTCTTCAACTATCTTTTGAATCTCGGCGATCAAATCTTCACCAATGCGCGGCGCCCACTCTTCGTATACCGGTTGAACGGCGTCTTGAAACGCGGCTAGTTGCTCTTCGTCCAGGCGGGTAATGTCCATACCCCGCTCGGCTAGCTGGTCGCGAGACCAATCATCGTATTCAGCAGAGAGCTGAATTTCGTACTCTGCGGACTGGCGCGCGGCCTCCTGCACAAGTGCTTGATACTCTGGCGCCATACGATCCCAGGTACGCTCGGAAAGCATCATGATAAAGGGAGTATAGACGTGACGCGTCTCAGTGCCGTAATCCTGTACTTCGTTAAAATTAGAGGTCAGGATGGTGCTCCAAGGGTTTTCCTGGCCATCAACAACGCCCTGCTCCATGGCAGAGAACAATTCACCAAACGCCATTGGCGTTGGGTTGGCACCTAACGCTTCCCAAATTGCCAAGTGCACCGGGTTTTCCATCGTGCGTACGCTTAAACCACGCACATCAAGTCCGGCAACGTCGTCAGGGCTAGCCACCGGGCGTGCGCTGTTAGAAAGCTGACGATAGCCATTTTCAGAGAAGGCGAGCGCCTTCAGGCCGGTACCTTCAAAGGCGTCCAGCATGCCCTGAGCCACATCGCTCTGCATAACGGCTACGGCGGCTTCACGACTAGGCAGCAGGAAAGGCAGGTCAAAGGCGGCCAGCTCTTCAACGTAACCCGTGGTCGCGGAGCTAGACGGATAGGTCATGTCCAGCGTGCCGGTTTGCAGCATTTCCAGCATCTGCACATCGTCACCTAACTGGCTGTTAGGAAAAACGTTAACCTTGATACGACCGTCGGTGCGCTGTTCCAGAATCTCACCAAAGTATTTGCTGGAGAGGAATTGAGGCGAACTTTCCGCAAGGCCAATACCCATTCGCAAAGTATGCGAACCATGATCACCAACGACCTCGCCTTCGATCTCAGGCGGATCAGAGAGCTCAGGGCTCTGAGCATGAGCCATACCCAATGTCAGCGTGGTCGCGCCAACGAAGGTCAGTGTGTTGCGCCAAATAGTGGTCATAGCGTTATCTCCAAATACTCATTGTTTGTAGCGAATTGTTGTTTGTAGCGAACTGCTGTTATAGAGAACTTAAAGACCGGCAACTTGTTACCGGTAACATTCAGTAGGCGAAGGCTAGCCACCTCCCCTGGGCGTGTCAAAACAAAACTGCCAACTTACGACCAACGTCTAGGGATAGCCACTTACTGCTTCCCGCGCTACATTAGGCTACGTATTTCGGATCGGAACCCATACTTGTGCAACCATCTTGTAGCGAATTAGAGCTTGATCACCAGCTTTGCTTTGCGCTCTATTCAACCTCGTTGATGATGACCAAAGTTTATAAGCCCCTACTCAAAGAGCTGGGGCTTACTTACCCGCAATACCTTGCCATGTTGGTATTGTGGCAAAACGATGGCATCACAGTTGGCACTATGAGTAAGCGTCTACTAACTGATCCTGGCTCACTGACGCCGCTGCTAAAGCGTCTTGAAGCCGATCAGTTGTTAAATCGCAAACGCAGCCATGAAGACGAACGTGTGGTTGAGCTTTATCTCACCGACAAAGGCAAAGCATTGCGCGAACAGGCGTACCATATTCCTAGCTGTGTAGTGCATGCCAGCGAGCAGTCGATTGAGGCACTGACCACGTTGAAAGAGGATTTGGTGCAGCTACGCGATAGCCTGCAAAAAAACCAGTAGTCATTCGCTTTCTGGTGAAAGGCAGTAGATTTATTTGCAATTTATATTGCGCGCAAAATAAAGCTGCGCTAAATTAAAAGCGTAGGATCATAATTATTAACGTTAACAGGAGATACAGAATGTCTACGACGACTATTGAGAACGTTGTTTATCGTGCTCACGCCACCGCTACCGGCGGCCGTGAAGGACAGGCCAAATCATCCGACGGCGCGCTGAATGTCAAGCTCAGCACGCCTAAAGAGCTGGGCGGTGCAGGCGGTGATGGCACCAATCCTGAGCAACTCTTTGCCGCAGGCTACTCAGCCTGCTTTTTAGGCGCACTAAAGCACGTGGCGAGCCAGGAAAAAGTAACACTTCCCCAGGATACGAAGATTGATGGACATGTGGGTATCGGCGCCATTCCGACAGGCTTTGGTATCGAAGTTGAGCTAAAAATCAGCCTGCCCGGCCTTGAGCAAGACGTTGCCCAGCAGTTGGTTGATAAAGCCCATGTGGTCTGCCCCTACTCCAACGCTACCCGTGGCAATATCAACGTCACTCTGACATTGGTCTAAGCTGTTAGCTAGATTAATCACTTAGCGCCCACGCCACCGCTTTCTGCGCATGCAGAGCGGTGGTGTCGTAAAGCGGCACCGGGGTATCGCGCTGGCTCACCAGCATGGCGATTTCGGTACAGCCTAAAATTACCGCCTGAGCGCCTTGGGCATGCAGTGAATCAATGATGGCCAAATAGCGCTGCCGCGAGTCATCTTCGATTCGGCCCTGGCAGAGTTCCTGGTAAATAATCTGATGAACGACATCGCGCTCAGGCTGATCCGGCACGACGACCTCAATACCAAACTGCTCTTCTAAGCGGCCGATATAAAAGTCCTGCTCCATGGTAAAGCGCGTACCCAATAGCCCGACGCGAGTAATGCCGTCGGTCTGTAACTGCTCGGCAGTGGCATCGGCAATATGTAGCAATGGAATCGTGATAGCCTTGGCGACAGCGGGCGCGACCTTATGCATCGTATTAGTGGCAATCAGCAGGCAGTCGGCACCCGCGCGCTCAACGCTTTGGGCGGCACTGGCCAGCAGATCCCCGGCCGCGTTCCAGTCACCCTGTTGCTGCAGTGCCTCGATTTCGGCAAAGTCCACGCTAATCATCGCGATTTTAGCTGAATGCAAACCGCCTAGCGCTGCTTTGACGCCCTCGTTTAACGCCCGGTAGTAGCCCTGGGTCGACTCCCAGCTCATACCGCCTAGCACACCAATTACACGCATCCGCCACCTCATTTAGGGAAAATGGACTACTTTATTATCAGGCTAACAGCCATCCGCCTATGATATGAGCCACCACATCACCGATAACCTATTTATAGCGAGGATACGCATGAGCGACAACACCTATACGCCCCCGAACGTTTGGCAATGGGAACCGGGTAACGGCGGTAAATTTGCCAATATCAATCGCCCCATCGCCGGCCCTACCTATGACAAGGCACTGCCGGTGGGTAAACACCCGCTGCAGCTTTACTCGTTGGCTACCCCCAACGGCGTCAAGGTCACCGTGATGTTGGAAGAGCTGCTGGAGAAAGGTGTAACAGGTGCCGAGTACGACGCTTACTTGATTCAAATTGGTGAAGGCGATCAGTTCAGCAGCGGCTTTGTCGAGGTGAACCCCAACTCCAAAATCCCCGCGCTAATGGATCACTCCACTAATCCGCCTCAACGGGTATTTGAGTCTGGCGCCATCCTGCTCTATTTGGCTGAAAAATTTAACGCTTTCTTACCCAGCGACCCGGTGAAACGCACCGAGTGCCTCTCCTGGCTGTTCTGGCAAATGGGTAGCGCACCGATGCTAGGCGGTGGCTTTGGCCATTTTTACGCCTACGCGCCGGAGAAATACCAGTACCCGATTGACCGCTACACCATGGAAGTAAAGCGCCAGCTTGATGTACTTGACCGCCACCTAGCCGAGAACCGCTTTATGGCGGGGGATGAGTACACCATTGCCGATATGGCGATTCACCCCTGGTACGGCGCGTTGGTGAAAAACCGCGTTTATGAAGCAGCCGAATTCCTAGAGGCACACACCTACAAGAACGTTCTGCGTTGGACCGAAGAGATTGACGAACGCCCCGCCGTTAAACGCGGCCGCATGGTCAACCGCAGCTTTGGCGAACCTCATGAGCAGTTGCACGAGCGTCATGACGCCAGCGACTTCGAGCTCAAAACGCAGGACAAACTAACTGATAGTGAGTGATCTGAGTAAATAGCCATCAAAAAAGGGCCTACGCTTGATCTCTCAACGTAGGCCCTAAGGTATGCTAAATACAGGTTTGCACGCTTAAACGCTATTCAACCCGTGAGTTATTCAACGCGCGAATTATTCAAAGCGCGAGTTATTCAAAGCGTAGTTCCAAACCCGATAGAAGTAGAAAATATACCCTAAACCAAAGGTAACCAGCGAAATCAGCATCCATAGAATGATATGGCCGATATTGCTGAACAGATTTATATCGCAAATCATTTTTCGCTCTACGCCAGCAGTGTCAACGACCGAGGTACGGTTAATAACAAACCGTGAAAATGAGTAGGGGAAGAAAAATAGCGCTATACCCAAGGTAATAATGCTCAATACCACCCAAATAATCAGATGGCCAATAATATCTAGAATAGAGAGATCCGCTTTGATTTTCACAAATTGCCCTTAGCATGCGTGGAAAGCAGCATAGAGTAACACCGCCGACCTCAAACGCGAATGGCGGATTATTTAGGGGTCTGAACGATGCTCCCCACGAACGCCCTCTAGGCTCGAATGACGGCTCTCTGCCTGACGCTTGACGACACTTAACGAACCATCGGTTTCTAACACCACCGCTTCTACTGCGGTCACGTCACTCAGCCCACTACTGCGAATGGCCGAGAGAACTTCGTCTTGGGTTACCCGCGCTTGACGCAAAGACGTTAATAGAAACTCCCCCTGATAGAGCAACATCAGCGGTTCGCCAGTGACGAATCGACGAACCCAAAGAAATCGAACGCTTGTCCACGTAATCGCAAACTGAAGAGAGATCAGCAGTGCTAAAGCAACCGCTCCATCCACCAAGGCAACATCTTTAGATAACAATACAGTTGCTAGCGTGGAACCCAGTGCGACCGTAACGATTAAGTCGAAGGCATTCATTTTCGAAAGCGTTCGATTGCCTGACAGGCGCAGAAAAAGAACGAGCATTGCGTATGCCAGTAGCCCAACAATCACAATGCGTAATAAACTGCCCCAGCTATTGAAAAAAACCAGTTCCATTGAGCCTTTCTCCTAAACGCCGATTGGTATATGAACATCACACTCCTCTGCTTAGGCTAGCAGCCCTGAGTCTGTTGTATACGCTAGGAGGGTATTGAATCCCGCCACTCTGCCTAGGAACTAGTTGGGCATTCGCTACCGTTAAGGCGTTAGAAGCGCTTGGATAGCGCGATAGAGCCAAACTTATCCTGCTCTTCTTGCCCATCAAATTCGCGTGAGCGCTGCACTACGGCGTAAGTGACCTGCCAATCTTCCCAGGCCAGCGCCAGTCCCGCGGAGACGTCACCTACCCACTCTTTACGGTCAACCGAGTGGCTATTTCTAAATGTATTGCCATCAAGCGTTAGGTTCTGCGCCATATAGTAGCCCTCTACACTGGCAAACAGGTACCACTGCCAGCCTTCTTTAGCGGTCATATGGTAGCGGCTACCGGGGTTGGGTGTCAGCGTAGGTATGCCTGGCGCCTCATCGCCCCAGCGAACGCTATACCCAGCGCTTGCGTAGGTGTAGAGGTTGCCCAAAGCAGCGCTGACGCTAGGGCCATGGGCAAACTGTTTGCCGATCAATGGGGAGCTATGCCACCACTGGCGCCGCATCGCGACGTTGACGATCGCTTCATCGCCAAGCTGATTATTCCACCCGTTGGGTCGGTCACTTTCGGTGATGCGATGCACTTCGCGTTGAATACTATCGGCAAGTGACGACGGCCCTACCAACCCAATATCCAGGTGCAGATCAGTTGCTTGGCGCCAGTGTCCCATCGGCACATCTTCGTAGAGCGACATACCCCCGTAAACAATCCCTGCATAGGGGCGATCGTCTTCAATCAACCCACGCTGCTCAATATTGTTGGGCGTATAAATCTGATGTACCAGCCGAAAAGCGGCCATATCTGCGCTGCCGATAATGCTGTCAGGCAAAGCAGTTGCCAAGCGCTGTGTCCAGTTTTGCGCTTCAGGTTCAAACGCCCAATTAAGCTCAAAACCGCTGGTAAAGTGACCATCGTCACTGCTGGCCATCCCATCATTTGCGTGCTTAATCGAGAGGACACTGTCGTTGGCCTGCGCCAGCGTAGACAGCAGGCTTACTACAGCCACCAGCGGGAGTAGTTGCCATCGTATAGGGGTAATTGCTTTCATGACTCGTTCCTTGAGATTTTTCTAGGGAGTGTTTTTGGAGGCTGCTTTTTGATGAGCATCAACAAACATTGTTGATTGTATGTAATTGTGCAAAAAGATAGCAAGCATACTTTTGCAAACTTCTACACAAAAAGGCTGAGATACTAAAAATTAAGGATGGCTCATAGGCCACCCTTATGGTGTTGATTGCTTAGATTTATAGCGTAGTCGACTAGACGAAAGTTTGTAGGCTAATGATCAAGTTAAACCACTATCTGTCACGTAGCAGCCACTGCGGGGTAATTTCATGTTGGCCGTTTTCATCGGTAATAAATAGCGACCCTTCGCTGATCATTACCGCCCAATTAATCGCCCTTGGCAGGTCTTTAGCAATGGTCGCGAGCGCCTCCTGGGGTAACCCTGCCACATGGACATTTTTCAGCGATGCCACATTGGGCAGTACTTTGCTTTCCCACATATCGACCCGTCCGTAGGCAAGCAGCGAGACACGTTCAGCCCGCCGTGAGCACCAGGTGATGCGCTCGGCATCCGGCAGACCTACTTCAATCCAGTGCAGCAAACGCCCATCCAGGCTTTTCTCCCACAGTGCCGGTTCGTCTACATCGGAAAGCCCACGCCCGAAGGCCAGCGTTTCGCTATACCACAGCACATAAGCCAGTAAGCGCGCGGTCATGCGCTCTTCGGTCTCTGATGGGTGGCGAGCCACGGTGAAACGAAGCGTTTCATACACCCCGCGATCCAGATCGGTCAGGTTAATATCAACTTTGTAGGGCGTTGCGCTAAGAGCCATGGACGTTTCCAAACGAAATTTGCGTCAGTGTACCCGATGCAGGGTATCTCTGGTGGATTTGCCAAGTAGGTTAAGGTTGACGGTAATCCGCCGTTGCTTTGCCATTTTTCAGCGTATCAGCTTCATGCATGGACTCGCGCCATGGTTCCTCAAGCGCGGCTTGATACCACGCTTGCATGGCAGGTAGCGCTAATAAGTGTTCAACATACGCTTGGGAAGCGTCACTGAGCGGTAAGTTGAATGTTTGTACGCGAAACGCAACAGGGGCATAAAAGGCATCGACCGCAGTGAAGCGCTCGCCGGCTAAAAAAGGCCCGCCAAAACGTTCAAGTCCCTGCTGCCATAGTGCATCCAAGCGAGCCACATCGGCTTTGAGTTTGGCCGATAAGCTATTCAGTGCTACCCGCATACCGCAGTTCATCGGACATTCGTCGCGCAGCGTACCGAAACCGCTGTGCATTTCGGCAGTGGCTGAGCGTGCCCAGGCACGGGCAGTCTTATCACTTGGCCAAACGTTGGCGTGTTGCTCGGCCAGATACTCGACAATCGCCAGGGAGTCCCACACGGCCAGCTCACCTGCGCCTGCCACATCTACCAAGCAGGGCACTAAGCCCGAGGGAGAAAAACGAGTAAAGGTATCATGGCTTGCACCAGTGCCCCCTTCAAAGGGCATTAGATGTTCTTTAAACGGAATCTCCAGCGCCTTCATCAGCACCCAAGGGCGCAGTGACCAGGACGAGTAATTCTTGTTGGCAATATACAGATCAAACATGCAGCGCTCCTTATAAGAAGATACAGAATTAGCTGATTTGGGCAGGCATCCTTATCGCGCCGCTTGAGCCAACGTGTTACCGCCCAGTCCCATTAATACGCCACCGCCAATGCGCTGAATCAGGCGGGAAGAGCCGTGGGATTTTTGTAACCATTTACGTAAGGGACTCGCCAGTAGCACCACCATCACATCCGCAGAGGAAAATAGCACATTGGTGGCAATCCCCAGCCAGAGCAACTGCCATGCCACCGGCATCGCGCTCTCGGGCTGCACAAATTGGGGCAAAAAGGCGACGAAAAAGAGTGCGGTTTTAGGGTTAAGCACTTCCACCAGAAAGCTGTCGCGCAGCACGCGTTTAGTGGTGGCCAACGGCACTTCATCGCCATGGGCGCGGATGCCCTGCTGCCATAGCCGTAGCCCCATCCAGAGCAAGTAAAGCCCGCCGATAATTTTCATGGCGATATAAGCAGGCGGGATCGCCGCAAACAGCAGCGCCAGCCCAAGTGCGGCGGCTATCACATGGACATAGCAGCCCATATGCACCCCCATGACCGCTAACCACCCTGCTCGTCGGCCACGCCCCAGGGTTTGCGCTGCGGTATACAGCATCGCAGGTCCAGGTAAGTAGGCAAAACCAAGCGCGGCGAGGATAAATGCAGCCCATTGCATCGTGGCGACTCCGAAGAGATTCGTAGTAAGAAGCCTTTGAGCATAAAACGGGGGTGACGCAAGCGCCACCCCCTAAATAAGTAAAACTGGAACGAATAAAGGCTTAGCAGCCTGTTTTAAGAAATTGGCTTTAAAAAATGGCTTCAGAAGCTGGCTTTACGCTTCTCGACAAACGCTGCCATACCCTCTTTCTGCTCTTCACCGGCAAAGCATAAGGCGAACAGACTGGTTTCCAGCGCCAGTGCGCTATCAAGGTCTTGATCCAACCCGTCGTGAACCGCCTGCTTAGCTCCGCGCACCGACTGCGGGCCGTTGCCCTTGAGCTGCTTGGTTAACTCTTCAACGTAGTTTTCTAGCTCCGCTTGCGGCATTACCCGGTTCACCAGGCCGATACGCAGCGCCTCTTGGGCATCAATTTTGCGCCCGGTGGTAACCAGATCAATCGCCATAGCAGGGCCAACGCGGCGTGGCAGACGTTGGGTACCGCCAAAGCCGGGGATGACCCCCAGCAGCACTTCTGGTTGACCAAACATCGCGTTGTCACTGGCTACAGCCCAGTCGCAGGCCAGTGCCAGTTCGCAGCCGCCGCCAAGGCAAAACCCGTTCACCAGCGCGACCACCGGCACGGGTAGTGTCTCTAGGCGTTTAATGGTGCGCAGCGCTTGGCTGGCAAAGGCGCGCGCCTCTTCGGGCGTTTTTTCACGCATTTCGGTGATATCAGCACCCGCTACAAAAGACTTCTCACCCGCGCCGGTAATCACTACGCCGCGTAGAGTGGGATGAGACTCAAGTTCTACCAGGTGCGCTTCCAGCGCGGCGAGCACTTCGCTGTTCAGGGCATTAAGCGCTTTAGGACGATTGATGGTCAGACGTACCATCCCATCGTTATCAACCTTCTCGATCACTGCTTCGCTCATGGCGGACTCCTTATTTGATTTGTTATGGAATATCAAAGTGGGTACCACTCAACCCTAGCGAACGCTTGGTTGAGTGGCAATGACTTATTTATGCCGCGCTCTTCACGTTAGTGCAAGCTAATCGTAGTGATAAAACCCCCGTCCGCTTTTACGCCCCAGATAGCCCGCGGCCACCATGCGCTTGAGCAGTGGGCAGGGGCGATACTTGGGATCGCCAAAGCCTTCCTGAAGCACTTCCATAATCGCTAGACAAACATCCAGGCCGATTAAATCTGCCAACGCCAACGGCCCCATGGGGTGGGCGGCGCCTAGCTTCATGGCGTCATCGACTGCCTCCGGCGTCGCGGTGCCCTCTTGAACTATAAACGCAGCCTCGTTGATCATCGGCACCAGCAGGCGGTTCACCGCGAAACCTGGCGCATCACCCACGGGAACAGCGGTTTTGCCTAACGCGATAGCGAGCTGTTCAATGCGCTCAACGGTTTCATTTGACGTTTGTTCCGCACGAATCACCTCCACCAGTTTGAGCACCGGTACCGGGTTGAAAAAATGCATACCCACTACGCGCTCAGGGCGTTCACAAACGGCCGCTAAGCGAGTTAATGACAGCGACGATGTATTGGAAGCCAAGATGGCCTCGCTGCTTAAACGGCTTAGGTCGCGGAACAACTTCTCTTTCAGTTCAGGCTGTTCCGGAGCAGCTTCAATAATTACCGCACAATCACTCAAAGCATCTAGCGTCGTGGTCGTCGAAAGGCGCGCCAAGGCAGCGTCTTTATCCGCATCACTGATTTTTTCTTTCGCTACCAGCTTACTCAACCCTTTATCAATATTTGCCTCAGCGCGACTAAGCTGCTGCTCTGCCACATCGTAAAGCCTAACGGTGAAGCCACTCGCCACCGCTACCTGGGCAATCCCCTGCCCCATTGTGCCCGCTCCTACTACACCAATCGTTTTGTCGCTCATACACCCGCTCCTTAAAATGCATTATCAATGATTCTTAGCTTCTTCGCGCAGGACGAACTTTTGGATCTTGCCCGTTGAGGTTTTCGGCAGCTCGCTAAAAATGACTGTTTTAGGGACTTTGTAGCCCGCCAGATGTTCGCGGCAGTGGGCGATAATATCGGCCTCAGTCACTTCACCATAACCGACTTTAAGCTTCACAAAGGCACAAGGCGTTTCGCCCCACTTCTCGTCGGGCTTGGCCACGACCGCCGCCTCTTCGACCGCAGGATGGCCGTAAATAGCGTCTTCCACTTCAATAGTCGAAATGTTCTCACCGCCGGAAATAATAATGTCCTTGGAACGATCTTTTATCTCGATGTAACCGTCCGAGTGCCATACGGCCAAATCGCCGGTGTGATACCAGCCGCCTGCTAATGCCTGCTCGGTGGCTTCAGCATTCTTTAAATAGCCTTTCATGACATTATTACCGCGCATCAGTATTTCACCCATGGTTTGGCCATCTTTGGGGACTGGCTCCATGGTCAGCGGGTCGGCGACACACAGCGCTTCGAGCATATGGTAGCGCACGCCTTGGCGGGCTTTGATTTTGGCCCGCGCTTCAATAGGCAGCTCATCCCACGCTTTGCGCCAGGCACACACTGTCACCGGGCCGTACACTTCGGTAAGGCCGTATACGTGAGTGACTTCAATGCCCAGTTTCTCGACCCCAGAAATCACTGAGGCTGGCGGCGCCGCACCAGCGGTAGTGACTTTCACCGGATGATCGAATTGGCGCTTATCTTCCGCAGGCAGATTCACCAGGCCATTGAGAATGATCGGCGCCCCGCTGAAGTGGGTAACTTTTTCAGCGGCAATTAGCTCCATGATCTTCTTGGGGTCGACGCGGCGAAGGCAAACGTTCACCCCGGCGTTGGCAGCAATCGTCCACGGAAAGCACCAGCCGTTGCAGTGGAACATGGGCAGTGTCCATAGGTAGATCGGATGGTGGGGCATTGCCCACTCCATGATGTTACTCACCGCATTGAGATAGGCGCCACGGTGGTGATAAACCACGCCCTTGGGCTTGCCGGTGGTGCCAGAAGTGTAGTTGAGGGAAATTGCATCCCACTCATCCGCAGGCAGTTGATAGGCAAAATCCGCGTCACCCTCTTCCAGCAGCGCTTCGTACTCAATCTCGCCAATCCCTTGGGTGTCACCGAGAAACTCGACGTCGGCCACATCAATGATCAGCGGCTTATGGGCAAGTTTGGCCACTGCTTGCTGGATGACGTCGGCAAACTCGGGATCGACCAGAATGGCTTTGGCCTCGCCGTGCTCCAGCATATAGCTGATCGCCTCGGCATCCAGGCGAATATTCAGCGTGTTTAATACGCAGCCAGCCAGCGGCACGCCGAAGTGCGCTTCAAACATTGCCGGAATATTGGGCAGCATCGCCGCTACGGTCTGGCCCGGCTGAATGCCTCGCCGCTTGAGCGCAGAGGCAAGCTGACGGCAGCGCGTCCAGGTGTCATTCCAGCTGCGCCGCGTGCCGCCATGCACTATCGCAGGATAGTCAGGGTAGATCGATGCCGAGCGCTCGATAAAGGTCAGCGGTGAAAGCGCCACGTGGTTCGCGACGGTTTTGGGCAAGCCCTGCTCAAATATGGAGGTCATAATTAGCTCCTGGTCTTATTATTAAGCGTATTGTTGACGTCGGTGTTATTAAAAGCGTTCGTTTTAAATAGTTGTTTTGATCGCCTAGAAACAGCACCGCCGCCTCAAAGGGCGGCGGTGCTGACTGAAAACATTCGCGTTAGTGAACCTCAAAGTCGCTTAAACACTGCATACCCGCCTCAATCACCGCACGCTGGGCACGACCTATTGGCAACCATTGGGTGATGGCAAATTCGGCGCTGCGCATCTTGGCAGTATAGAAGGGATCATCGCTGCCGTTGTTAAGGGCGGCCTGGGCACTAAGCGCCGCCTGACCCATTTGCCATGCACACAGCACGTGACCTGCCAATGTGAGAAACGGCGTAGCGTAGGCCTGCACCGCATCTGCGCCGTTTTCAGGATCACTGCCTTGCTCAAGCACGATCGCCTGAGCGGCTTTTAGATCTTCTAGACCTGCGGCCAAGCCGCTGCCCAATGCTGCCAAGGTAGGCTCGGCGTTAAGCTGCTCCACCGTCGCGGCCACATCTTTTAAGAGCATGGAGAGCGCTTCACCGCTGTCACGCTGAAGCTTGCGGCCTGCCAAATCCAGCGCCTGAATACCGTTAGTGCCTTCGTAAATCGGCGCAATACGCGCATCACGCAATAACTGGGCGGCACCGGTCTCTTCCACGTAGCCCATGCCACCATGTACCTGAATGCCCATGGAGGCGATATCCACCGCTTGATCGGTGGAGAAGCTTTTGATCACCGGAATCAAAATATCAGCGCGAGCCTGAGCGGCATGGCGGGCATCACCACTTTCGGCGTGGCGGGCGGTATCCAGTTCGGCGGCACAATAGAGCGCCAGGGCGCGCAGCGCATCGGTACGCGAACGCATGGAGAGCAGCATACGGCGCACGTCCAAGTGATCGCTAATTGTGCAATTCTCACCGCCGCGTGCTTTAGGGGAACGGCCTTGGGTACGCTCCAAGGCGTAGGCAAAGGCGTGCTGACAGGCGCGCTCGGCCACGCCAATGCCCTGAATGCCGACTTTATGACGCGCCTCGTTCATCATGGTGAACATATGGTTAAGACCACGCCCCTCTTCGCCGACCAAGTAGCCGATCGCGCCACCGTTTTCGCCAAAGCTCAGGGTACAGGTGGGCGAGCCGTGAATGCCTAACTTGTGCTCAATAGACGCGCAGGTGACATCGTTACGCTCGCCCAGCGAGCCGTCGTCGTTAACCAGAAACTTGGGCACCAGAAACAGCGAAATGCCTTTGTTACCCTCCGGCGCGTCGGGCTTCCGGGCCAGTACCAGGTGAATAATATTCTCGGCAGCGTCGTGTTCGCCCCAGGTGATATAAATCTTCTGGCCGCTGATGCGGTAGTGATCGTTTTCAGGCACGGCGCGGGAGCGCACTTGGGAGAGATCCGAACCCGCTTGGGATTCGGTAAGGTTCATGGTGCCCGTCCAGGTGCCTTCCACCAGTTTGGGCAAGTAAGTCGCTTTTAATTCATCGCTGCCGTGATGAGCCAGCGCCTCGATGGCCCCGGCGGTCAGCATAGGGCAGAGACCTAGCGCCATATTGGCGCCGTGAAGCATCTCCTGCACCGCGCTGGCGACGACTTCAGGCAGGTTCTGGCCACCCAACGCCTCAGAGACGCCAATACCGTTCCAGCCACCCTCGACATAAGCCTGGTAAGCCGCCGCGAAGCCTTCCGGGGTAGACACGCGACCATCGGTGTGGCGCTTGGCCCCCTGCTGATCACCACTCTTATTGAGCGGCCCCCAGACGTCACCGGCCAGTTTTGCGGCCTCTTCGAGTACCGCCTCAACTAAATCGGGTGTGGCTTCTTCAAAGCCCGGCAGGCTGAGCGAACGGTGCGCTAGCAGCTCTTCGAGCACAAAGCGCAAATCGCGTACCGGTGCGGCGTAAACATTCATGGCGAACCTCGGGCTGAAAAATTAAACGATTGTTTGAAAGCATGCCCTAGATAGTAGTAATACTCTCTCACGTACACCATTAGCCCAAGGTATCACCCGCTACCGATAACGTCTCCTCTCGGTTTTATTTTCGCTCACCAGCTTGATCCACATCATCATAGTAAGCGATGTGGCTTTCATCTTGCGCAGGAGGCCCAACAACTGGCTCGGCAGCTTCAACGTCCCACACGGCATCGGATAAATCTTCTAAATGCTCATGCTCTAGCGCCCCTTGCATCAGCTCTTCTGTCACCACCAGCTCAGCACCTGCCGCTGTCATTGGCGTAGTCGGCGTAAACGGTGCCACGGGTACCGGTGCTGGACGTACGCTACGCCGCCAGGAGAAGAACATTAAGAAGAAGAGACTGAGTGAGCCGAAGGCCCAGAACAAACCCGCATCGCCCATCACGGTCATCACCGGGGAAATCATTAGCGGGCTGATGGTGGCGCCAATCGAGTTGATCAGCAGCAAGCCTTGGCTCATGCGCACAAGCGCCCCTGCGGGAGCGCGATCGGCCGCGTGACTCACCGCCACCGGGTAGAGCGCAAATACCCCACCGCCAAGTAAGAACAGTAGCACCGCCAGCATTGGCGTCGACAGCGGCAACCAGAGCATCGCCGCCGAGATCAGCACGCAGAAACCGCTAATACCGATCAGTACCATCTGTCGATCATGGCGATCCGACCAGCGGCCAATCGGGTACTGCAGTAGCATGGCACCCAGAATCACCACCGCCATCATCTGGCCCACTTGACTGACCGTCATGCCAATACGCTGAAGATAAAGCGGCAACAGTGAGTACGCCGCGGCTACTACCATGCCAGAACCTAAGCTGCCCATTACGCCAGTAGGCGTCAGAGTAATCAGACGATGCGGAGGAAGCGGCTCGGCGTGTTCTATAATTGGCGATACGCGGGGGATCATCGCCATGGGCAGTACAGAGAGCGAGGCCAGCAGGCCAATTACCATAAAGGGTGCGGTTACACCCATGGCATTGGTAACGCCCAGCAGCAGTTGGCCCAACACACCGGCGGCGTACAGTGAAATCATATATAACGCCAGTAGGCGGCCACGAACCTTCTGATCACCTGACGTAAGCAGCCAGCTCTCGATGACCAGATAAACCCCAACCGTTGCCCAGCCGCCAATTAAGCGCAGTACAAACCAGGCCCAGGGGTCGAAGAACAAGCCTTGTAGCAGCACCGTGACGGCCACTAATGAGGCAAAACTGCCATAGGCGCGAATATGGCCAATTCGCAGCAGCAAACGGTCATTCACCAACGCGCCTAGGGCTAAGCCGATAAAGTAAGCCGACGATACGATACCGATGACCGTAGCCGACTCACCGGCGGCATCCAAGCGCACAGTAATTAAGGTGGCGAGAAAACCATTGCCAATCCCGAGAATGAAGAGCCCTAAAAGGGGCGCCAGCGCCATGGCTAGCAGTTGCCGCGACATGAAAACCTCGTCTTGCCTAAAAGTGGTGAAAAACAGGGGCTGAAAACAGGCGTGAAAACGCTGATAAACGTGTTCACAGGAACCGTTATCTCACCTAGCACATCGAGTTAGGCAGGGATAGCGGCGCGCAATTATTGCCCTCAAGCGAGCAAAGTCAATGCTTTTCTAACGTTACAATTATTCACGTTAGCGTTTTGTATAGAATAACGGTATCGGGCCCAGGAAATTCCACTACTAAACTATTCTTTTGTGCCCACCAACGAAAGGTCTCCTCACTAAAAAAGCTGATATGCGTGGGATCGCTAATATAGTGCCAGCGGGCAAACGCTTCTGGCGAAGCAACGCGCTTGGTCATCAGCCCCAGATAGCCGCCGGGTGCCAGTTGAGCGACTAATTGAGCAAGCACTTGACCAGGCTGCGACAAGTGCTCAACGACTTCTGTGGCGGTGATAAAATCAAACGTCTGGGTGAGAACCGAGGCATCAGGGTCGTAAAAAGGGTCGTAGATAGCCATCGGGAAGCCTTGCTCTGCGAACATCACCGACAGCGTCGGCCCAGGCCCGGAGCCAAAATCGAGGCCGCGGGCGTTAGGTTCGAGCTTCGCTAACAGCGGGGTAAATAAACGCCCTAAAAAGCGTCGGTATCCCGTATCATGCGGCGAGTTTTGGTGTTTATCGTATTCGGCCTTTTCTGCAGCGGCGCTCAGATGCTGCTCGGGGGGCACAAATACCAGCTCGCACGTGGCACACTGGTAGTAGTCACGACGACGATCCCGGTGGTAGAGCGCAGTAGTGGATTCCGCGCATAGCGGACAGCGACGCATCATCGTATTCTCTGGCTTATCGTTAGGTATTAAGGAAGGTGGCATGCTATCAGGTCTGGATCATCTTGTTGTTACCGTGACCGACATGGGTCGCGCAGTCGATTTTTATTCACGAGTGCTTGGCTTAGACGTCCGCTATCGCGATGCTCAACGGGTCGATTTAATGCTCGGCGATACGGCGCTACGCCTGCATCAAACCGATACCGACATTGCCCCTATTTCAGCAACACCCACGCCTGGCAGCTTGGATTTATGCCTGCGTTGCCAACTGCCGCTAGATGAGTTCAAGCAGCACTTGGATGCGCTGGCGATTGACGTAGAGCTGGGCCCTGTTGCCCGCCAAGGCGCCAATGGGCCGATCGAGTCGATCTACCTGCGCGACCCGGACGGCAACTTGCTAGAGATCTGCCGCCCTACTTCGCGTTAATGCTAAGTCTAATGAATCAAGGTATTATATACCGCGCTTAAACAGCGCTCACTGAAATGAGCTAGGCATTATCAGCCGCCACAGCACTTATACATATTTATCGAAAGGAAACATTATGCTTGATAACGAAACTGATTCCCCACTTAAAGGCAACGTCGTTCGCGAAGAGCAACAAACGCAGCCCGACACCACCATGGCGATGGTTATCTATGCACTATATCTGGCCAGTTTTCTGCTTGGCGTTACATCGATTATTGGTGTGGTTATCGCCTACGTCTATAAAGGCAAAGGCCCTACGTGGCTGGACGAGCATTACCGCTACCAGATTCGCACCTTCTGGATAGGGTTGGTGTATGGCATTATTTTCTCGATATTGCTTTTTGCAGTGATCGGCTTCCCGCTTTTGCTGGCGCTAGCCGTATGGTTCATTATCCGCTGCGTTAAAGGCTTTAAAGGGTTGCAAGAGAAACGCGCGCCCTCCAACGTAGATACCTGGTTGATTTAACGATGGCATCACAGGGGGCCCAAAACGGTAGGCACTTTTCCAAAGCTAGCGCGATCAGTTGGCTGTGGCGCCAGCTTTCACGCTGGCCGCTTACGCGCCTATGGCGCGTTGCTTCGGTACTCGGCCCCCTGGTTTACCGCTTTAATAAGCGTGAGCGCCAGGTGACTGAGCGCAACCTAAACGTTGTTTACCCTCGCCTCTCTGTTTTAGAACGTAAGTCCCTTGCCCAGCACAGCTTGCGCCACTCAACGGCCACGATGTTAGAGTTGGGCCACGCCTGGATGGCAGAACCTCATAAAGTAGAAGCCAGCATTCTAGCGGTATATGGCCGCGACAAGCTCGATAGCGCCCGCAGTGATGGCCGCGGCGTGATTGTGCTTGCCCCACACTTCGGCAACTGGGAGGTGCTTAACTTCTGGCTATCGAGCCATTTCCCTTTTACTGCGATGTACGAGCCACCCAAAATCACCGCCCTCGACCCGGTCATTCGTCATGGTCGCGAACGCATGGGGGCAAATCTTGTGCCTACCAATCCGCGCGGGGTAGCGGCACTGCTGAAAGCGCTTAAACGCAGTGAAGCAATTGGTATACTCCCTGACCAGGAACCCGACTGGGGCAGTGGCGTTTTTGCGCCGTTCTTTGGCCGCGAGGCCTACACCGCCACCCTGCTACCGAAATTGGTCGCCCGAACTCAGGCTCGGGTGGTCACAGGCGTCGCGCTACGGCTCCCTGGCAAAGGCTTTGAAATCCATTTTTTGGAGGCCGACGAGCGTGTTTATAGCGACGATGATGTGCAGTCTGCCACTGGTGTAAATGCTAGCGTCGAAGATGCGATTGCCTTGGAACCGGCACAGTATCAATGGGAATACAAACGTTACCGCAAAGTGGTGCAGGAGCAGCAGAAGCTCGTCAATTTCCGAGACTATCGTATTTATTAACAAGAGCTTACTGATTATGCAAAACGACCTAGCTAGCGATGAAACACGCCCACCGCAGATTATTTACGCGCTTTACCTGGCGGGCATCGTCACCGCCAATATCACCTTGCTGATTGGCGTCATCATCGCTTATGTTTATCGTAAAGAAGCCGCCCCCTGGCTGCAGCAGCACTATCGTTACCTAATCCGCACTTTCTGGATTGGCACGCTGTATGCCTGCATCGCCTTTCTGCTCAGCATTGTCATAGTGGGCACCCTACTCTGGCCATTGCTAGCGGTATGGTTAGGGGTACGCTGCCTGCTCGGCTGGATCAATGTTCGCAAAGGGCTAACACCGGCACGTCCTGCCAGTTGGCTTTGGTAAGCCGCGTGCTCCACGCCCTTCACTCATAGCTATCACGGTCGTAAACATCATCTAGACGCTCAATATCGTCTTCGCCCAGATAACTACCCGACTGCACCTCGATCAGTTCAAGGGGGATTTTGCCGGTGTTTTCCAGCCGATGTAGTGCCCCAATGGGAATATAGGTAGACTGGTTTTCAGTTACCAAGAAGCGACGGTCTTCTAGCGTTACCTGCGCGGTTCCTCTCACCACGATCCAGTGTTCAGCCCGGTGATGGTGGCGCTGCAGCGATAAACGCCCGCCAGGCTTTACAGTAATACGTTTGACCTGATAACGCTCGCCACTGTCCATCGCCTGAAAACTGCCCCAGGGGCGCTGTACCTGGGCCGCTGTACATGGTTCCTTGCGCCCCGCCCGGATAAGCGATGTCACCAGCTGCTTTACCTGTTGCGCCTGATTACGGTGGGCCACCAGTACGCAATCCGATGTCTCCACGACAATCAGATTATCCACACCCAGTGTGGCTACCAGACGATGCTCGCCAAACACCAACGAATCCTGTGTGTTGGTCAGCCAGGTATCGCCTTTGGTAGCATTGCCCGCAGCATCAGGCCTAACGGTTGCCCATAGCGCATCGAAACTGCCGATATCACTCCAATCGGCTGCCAAAGGCACCACAGCTGCGCGATCACAGTGCTCCATCACCGCGTAATCAATGGAGTCAGCCGGGCAGCGTCTAAATGCCGCTTCGCCTAAGCGTAGAAAATCCAAGTCCCGGTGCGCTCCCTCAACCGCCTCCACGCATGCCTCAAACATCTTTGGCTGTAATCGCTTTAGCTGGCCTAGATAACTGGAGGCACGCAGCAGAAACATACCGCTGTTCCACAGGTAGTCGCCGCTTTCGACTAACGCTGCAGCACGCTTGGCGTCCGGTTTTTCAATAAAAGCTGCAAGACGGTGACCACCTTCTAGCGGCTCGCCGCAGGCAATATAGCCGTAACCCGTTTCAGGCTGTATGGGTACAACGCCAAAGGTAACGAGGTAACCTGCTTCGGCTAACGGGACGGCCAGTGAAACACTGTGCTGGAACGCCTGTACATCACCAATCGCATGATCAGCCGGGAGCACTAGCAGCAGCGGGTCATCGTTAGCGTGACGTGCCAACAGTGCCGCACAGGCAATCGCCGGGGCGGTATTGCGGCCTTCAGGCTCAAGCACCACGGTAGCGGTTTGATCCAGTTCGCGCAGCTGTTCAGCCATCAAAAAGCGGTGGCTATGGTGACCCATCAGCATTGGTGTAGCGGTGTTGAGCCCCTTTAGGCGGATTAGCGTTTGTTGAAGCAGGCTGTTCGACGAGGTTAAGCGCAAAAACTGTTTCGGCATTTGCTCTCGGGAGAGCGGCCAGAGCCTTGTGCCGCTGCCACCGCTCAATATTATCGGTTGAATCATGGTGCCGTCCTTGTATCAGAGCGAGTGTCTACTTGTAGTTCTGAGCCACCAAAATCAGCCTGCAACCAGTGGCGAAGTTGGCTCATCCTCGGCGCATTGCTCGCCATATCGAGTGTAGGCAGGGTACCGGCAACAAAGCCTCGCTTTATAAAAGGTGCCAATAGCGCAGGATCGCCGCTGATGATATGCACCGGAACCGCCGCGCTGGCATCGTCGCCGGTAATCAACGGCGCGGCCTGATGGTCACCCAGCACAATCAGTAGGGTATTGTCATCCACTACGCGCTCGGCCCAGCGGCCAGTGACTTTCACAGCATAGTCAACCGACCATGCATAGTGGTCGCGAATACGCTCAATGTCCTGCCACAGTACTTCTGGTGGGTCGCCGGCGTCTTCCCAGGGAGCAAAAATACGCCCATCGCCGATTGATGACCAATCATCCAGCACCGGTAGGATCGGCGTCCAGGGGGCATGGCTGGAGATCAGTGCCAACTGGGCAAACACCGGCGTCTCGCCCAGCAAGTAACGCTGGGTGTAATCGAGGGTGAACTGATCGGGCATGGTGACCCAGTTCAGTGCCGGCCCGGCGTAATCGATATCCTTCGCTGCGGCAATGTCATCAAAGCCGTAGGCTTCCCCTTCCGGCCAAGCCAGGGTAATCGCTGGCATCACACTCAGGGTGCGCTGACCGGTTGCACGAAAATCATCGATCAAAGTGGAGTGACCGCTGTCGAGCATCAACCGATACCAGAGCTGATTGTCGATCCATCGGCCACTGAGGGCCGTCGCGTGAGCCAGCCAGGACTGCCCACCGCGAATAGGCGCTGCCAACATACCAGAAACCACATGGAGGTCGCGCTCATCCAGCCGCTGTTGTATCTCAGCTAGCGTAGGCAGCAGAACGTCGGAATAACGTGGATTATCCAGCGCCGAGATACCGTAGGATTCAATAAAGGTGAGTAGTACATTACGGTCTTTGAGCCCCGGCAGCGGCTGGGCTTCCAGCGGCGCAGCTTCCAGCTGAGCGGTAAAGGCGAGGCGCGCAGCGTGGGTATCGGTCATTTGCTGCCACTGAAAGCGCGTAGTGTTCACCATCGGCAAGCGCGCGCTATCGACCAGCCGCACCCCATTGAGTTCAAGCGCCGCGCAGCTGATGGCAATGACCAGCAGCGTTAAGGCGGCCGCTCCAGGCAGCCGTTTGATCGAGTAAGCGACCGGTGGAAGCAGCAGGCGCGCTAGCCCCAGGGTAATGGCGATTAGCACGGCCGCTCCTACCAGCATTGCGCAAACTGCCAACAGTTGGCCTACATTACCTACTAATAGGTGATAAATTGAGCGCAGCAAAGGTACGTCAAGATAGAGATTAAGTGGCCGGGCAAAGGCCATCTGGGTGGCAGCAGTGCCAAGATTCGCGGCGGTTGCCAGCATCACCCAACTGACCAGCCCAATCGACACGATGCGGCGCGTTTTTCCTGCGGGAAGCAATAGCATGAGTGGCGTGATTATCAGCGCCTCCCAAGCGAACAGGTGCGTACTGATATCGCCAAAGCGCCACCAAAGTGGCACGATGAGTAAGAAATTCAGCATTAGCAGCGTTAATAATAATCGACTCATTGCACCCTCATGTGTGCCTGCTATAGCGTACAGTTTCAAAAATATACCCGTTAGTCCCAAAGCAGAGCTGTACCCAGTCGCAAGACAAGAGAGCAAGGAATAAGGCTGCTGAAAAACACAACAATCATGTACTGTAATATTTTATCGTATAGTTATTGTGTAAAGATTTCACGCTTTGCTTGGCCATGGGTTTTACAGGTCTTCACCGGAAAGGATTTCGTTTATGCGTTGTAGCTATGTTGATATGAGGCAGGTTGCTAGATGGCCGGATGGTAAGTGGCGAGCTCATAAATTGCGAGCAGATAAATGGCGAATTAATCAATGGCGAACTAAACAATGGATCGTTTTAATCAGCTGTACGCTAGCCTTACCGGCGTTTGCCGAAGACGATCAACATTTCAGCGCGGTTATTGAACGCGCCCAACAGCTAGCTGAAGAGGCTTATCAAGCCCCAGACCAATCACTGCCAGAGGTGTTACGGGAGCTTGACTACGATACCTATCGGCAAATCCGTTTTAACCCCGAACACGCTTATTGGAAGGACGAAAGCCTCTTTAGCTTGCAGCTATTTCACAGCGGCTTTCTGTTTCAAACCCCGGTTACCTTGAACGTTATCGACAGTGACACGGTAACACCGTTGCCTTTTTCAGCAGAGGACTACTCCTACGATGGCAATGCCGCAACGCTCAAAGAGCAAGACTTAACCGGCAGCGACCATGCGGGGTTTCGCCTCCACTACCCGCTTAATAGCGATGAATACGCCGATGAGTTTGCGGTATTTCTGGGTGCCAGCTACTTCCGCATAGTGGGACGTGACCAGGCTTACGGACTCTCCACCCGAGGTCTGGCAATCGATACCGCCTCCCCCGAGGGCGAAGAGTTCCCGGCCTTTCGCGAGTTTTGGTTATATAAACCCGACGCGAATAGCGAACAGATTGAGCTATTGGCGTTAATGGATAGCCCCTCGGTCAGCGGAGCCTACCGGTTTGTTATCCAACCCGGTGAAAATACCCAGGTCGAAGTCGAAGCCGAACTGTTCGCCCGTGAAGATATTGCCAAGCTAGGTGTCGCGCCGCTCACCAGCATGTTCACTTACGGTGAGGCCAGCCGCCAGCGGCCGGACGATTTTCGCCCTCAGGTGCACGACTCCGACGGCCTGCTGATGCACACCGGCAGCGATGAGTGGATCTGGCGTCCGCTAAGCAATCCCTCACACCTGCGCACATCGGCTTTCATCGACGACTCCCCCCAAGGTTTTGGGTTGATGCAGCGGGAGCGTGACTTTAACCGCTATTTGGACACCGAAGCCCAGTACCATCGCCGACCCAGCCAATGGGTTGTACCGCTGGATGAGTGGGGCGCAGGTCACGTGGAGCTTGTCGAGATTCCGACCCCAGATGAGACCCACGACAATATCGTCGCCTACTGGGTCGCTGACGATACGCTGGAGGCAGGGGAATCCCGCCGATTGCACTACCTCACCCACACGCTGAATACCCAGCCAGAAACGCACCACCTTGGTCGTGTCATTCGCACTCGCCATGGCAGTGCAGGTGTGCCAGGGCAAGCGGACTCCTCCTCGCAAGGTCAACGCCAATTTATCGTCGATTTTCAGGGCGATGCGTTAGCGGATATTAGCGCCGATCAGCCCGTAGAGTTGGCTATCAGCTCCCAACATGGCGAGGTACTGCTGCCTCAGGTCACTGCGTTACCTGATGACAATGGCTGGCGGGCTAGCTTCCGGCTGCCCGATGGCGGCCAGCCTAGCGATGTTCGCCTCAGGCTCACCTTAAACGGCGAACCGATTAGTGAAACCTGGAATTATGTGTGGTATCCCGATGACCAATAACGCTGCTAAAGCAAACCCTACACCACTAGCCTCTTTGTGGATAAAGGCATGCTCCTCCTGGGAGCCTAACTAATGCGGCGCATGGCGCTTCAACGACTGCGTAGCGCGGGAGGGCTCGCCCGCTCGCTGTTTATTTACTGGCGACCAGGGCGCCAGCGGGGTCTTCAGCGGCTGTACCAGCCGTTCATTCAGCCCGGCACCGTCGCCTTTGATATTGGCGCCCACTTGGGCGACCGCAGCGCGGCTTTTCATGCGCTCGGCGCCAAGGTGGTAGCCCTGGAGCCCCAGCCTGATCTCGCCAAGTGGTTTAAGCGCCTAGTGAAGCCGCCGACCATTACCCTGCTACCGATGGCGGCAGGCCCGACGGCAGGCTTTGCCGAGATTGCTATTAGCCCCAGCAACCCGACCCTCGCCACGCTTGCCACTGAATGGCGTGAGCAGATTGGCCAACGCAACCCAGGCTTTAGCCAGGTACGTTGGGAGCAACAGCTACGCGTGCCGGTGACCACGCTGGATGCGTTAATTGACGAATACGGCGAACCCTGCTTTATCAAAATCGATGTTGAGGGTTTTGAAGCGGAGGTTCTAGCGGGGCTAAGCTGCCCAGTAGCGGCGCTATCAGTAGAGTTTGTGGCTGGCGCTCTGGAAGTCAGCCATACCTGCGTTAGCCATTTAAGCCGCCTTGGTGAGTACCGCTATAATGTGGTCGCTGGCGAGCAGCGCCACTTCTGCTGGGCCGAATGGCAAACGCCGCAAGCGGTGAGCGAGTGGCTAAACGCAGGGGCCGAAAAATTACCATCTGGCGATATTTACGCCTGTCGCTCTGACCATCCGCTACTGACGAACACCGCTTAACGCTGATAACTGACAGGTTGTGTATTAATGATTCACCACTGGCAAACCCTCACCGCTCCGCAGCTTGCTGACTTCGCCCAACGCGACCCTGTGGCGGTACTGGTACTGGGGGCCATTGAACAACACGGTACTCATCTCCCGCTAGCCACCGATCTGACCATTGGCGAGGGACTACAGGCCGCCATGTTAGAAGCACTTGATCCGAGCCTTAATGTGATCTGCCTGCCGCCGATTGCAGTGGGGGCCAGCGACGAGCACGCCAGCTTCCCCGGCACGCTCAGCCTGCCTGCACCGCTGGCCATTGCCACGCTGGAAGCCTACGGCGACAGCTTAGCCCGCGCAGGTATCCGCCGTCTGGTGCTGCTCAACAGCCACGGTGGTAATAAGGCGGTGATGGATTTAGCGGGGTTAACGCTGCGGCGACGACATAGCATGCGCGTCGTCAAAGCGACCTACACGCGGCTGCCGCCTTTAGAAGGTGCTATTGAGGCCGAGGAGCTGCGCTATGGTTTGCACGGTGGGTTACTCGAAACCGCCATGATGCGCTATTTGGCACCGACCCTTGTAGCGCTAAATGACTATGAGGCTACACCGCCTGCAGCCCCCGAGGGCGATGCATTGGTGAGCCCGGAGGGTGCTGCTGCATTTGCGTGGTTAGCGGAAGACCTGAGCAGCCAGGGCGTAGCGGGGGATGCCAGCCACGCCAGCGCTAAATTAGGCGAACGGCTGGTGCAGCATTACGCCAGCCAGCTAGCGGCAGTAGTGAAGGAAACCGCCCATCTGCCGCCGCTGGCCAACTAACATCGCTGAAACAGCGGAGAACAGTTTTAGCGAGGCCCCATCAGGTTCAACGCTGACCGCTTAGCACATCCTCCAACAAGTGCCCACCACGGGTGGCTTTGGCATTTAGATAGCGCTGATTGTGGTCGGTGACGCTGCCATACAGCGCCTGGCGGGAGACCACCTCAATGCCGCCCTGGCGTAATGCTTCCATCTTTAAGGGGTTGTTAGTCAGCAGCTGTACTTGGTCGATATTGAGGGCATTGAGCATATCCACTGCCACCGAGTACTGGCGCTCATCGTCACCAAAACCAAGTACCTGATCCGCATCCACGGTATCCAAGCCACCATCCTGCAAGGTGTAGGCGCGCAGCTTATTAGCCAGGCCAATACCCCGACCCTCTTGGGCCAAATAGAGCAGCACGCCGCCGCCCATGGCTTGAATATCCGCCACGGCGTTGCGCAGCTGCTCGCCGCAGTCGCAACGCAGGCTGCCAAACAAGTCGCCGGTTAAACACGCCGAGTGTAGGCGCAGTGGCACCGCGCCTTCCCAATGCTCCGGCTTACCGATCACCACCGCGACGTGCTCGCGCAAGCCGTCCGGCTCGCGGAAAAGCACAAAGCGGCTGTCGGCAGCATCCTCAAGGGGAATATTCGCTTCACTCACCCGTTTGAGCATACCCGGCGCCCCGGCAAGGCAGCGTTCAGCGTCTTCAGCGGTGACTTGCAGTAGCCGCCCTTCTGCCAGCTGTTGTTCAATCGCCGCTGAGGCCTCTTCGCTAACAAAGGCACACAGCGCGGCAGGAATCAGCAGCGCGCGGCGCATCAATGTCACCGCGCCTCGTTCGGCTAACCCAGCAGGTTTTAATCCGCTGAGAAGCCCACCAGCAGGCTGCGAAAGCACTTCCGCAGTGGCCAAGCCATGCAGCTCTTGGGGGCTAATGTGAGCAGCCAACGGCAAGCAGGCTGCTTCAGCACTTACCTTTATGCCGATCGCCGCCAGACGGTGACGGGTAAGCACCAGTGAAGGCCGCTCGCCCGCTAACTGGGCAAGTGCCTCAACTGACTCACTGCCTTCCAGCGCTTGCACTAGCAACCGCTGCCCACCGGCATTCACCACCACGGGCAAGCCACGACGGATATCGAAAATAGCGCGTTCAATCTGGTACATGAGGGCCTCCTGGCTTCCTTACGAGGGGGATGGTGCATGCTTGCTCTAAACAACTTGCTCTCAACTGACCAGAGCCCGCATGATGAAGCGGATTTTTTAGCACGGAGACGTCATGCCCGAATCCCATGTCAATATTCTTGCGCTGGCCGATGCCTGGGAGTGGCTGTTGGCGCTGCATCATCGGCGCTGTTGCGATGTGGCGATTACTTTGACGCCAACCGGCAAGTGGCAAACGGCCAAAGCGGTCACCGCTGAAGCGCGTGAGCTGCTTGATTGCCTGACCCCACTGGCCAGTCGGCCAGCCTGGGTGGTGGCTCAACTGGGGCAGAGCATGGATGGCCGCATTGCCACGGAGAGCGGACACTCCCACTACATCAATGGCCATGAAAGTCTGGTTCACCTGCATCGCCTGCGCGCGTTGGTCGACGCGGTGGTGGTCGGGGCAGGAACCGCTAGCGCCGATAACCCGCAGTTGACCGTGCGTCACGTTAGCGGCACCAATCCGACACGGGTGGTGCTGGATCCACGAGGACGCATTCCCCATGACTTGGCGCTGCTGAACACCGACAGCGCCCCAACGCTGCATATTGTGGGGCCTGATCTGGGGTCTGAGCGGCAGGCGACGAGCTTGGCCCACGTTGAACGTTGCGTATTGCCGCTGAATACCAGCGGTCAGTTCGATCCTGACGACGTCATCACCCTGCTCGCTAACAAAGGGTTGCTTCGCGTGCTGATTGAGGGCGGCGGCATTACGGTATCTCAATTTATCGAAGCAGGCGCCGTTGACCGGTTGCACCTGCTGGTTGCCCCGCTGCTGATCGGCTCCGGCAGACCAGGGCTTAAAATGACGCCCATCGAGACCCTTGAGAGTGCGCTGCGTCCGCCCGCGCGAACCTTCCGCTGCGGTGACGACACGCTGTTCGACCTGCGCCTGAGGGATACCACCTGAGGACTGGGCACTGGCGCGGCGGCTCAACGCCACCCAAATACCCGGCAGGCTCGCCAACAACACCAGCACACCGTAAGCCAACGACACCGCCACTCCTTGGGCAGACGGCAGGCCGACCAGCGCCCAGACACCGGCAGCGGCGCCTTCACGCAGCCCCCAGCCGGCCACCGAAAATGGAATCAACATAGCCAGTAGCAGCGCCGGGGTAAGCGCCAGTACTTGCAACGCAGGCATCTCTACGCCAATCGCCCTGGCGGCGCATACCATGACCAAACCATAACTCAGCACAATCACCAGCGACGACAGCAACTGCGGCAGCCATACGCCGCGCTGTAACAAGCAACGCTTAACGTCGCGGGCCAGGGCTTGGCACCAGTTCGGCAGCCTGGCCAACCAATGGTTAAAACGTTGACGCAGCAGTAGGCCACTGCCAGCGATCACCGCTAGTGCAGCCATTGCACTTAAGCCCACTACGGTGATCATGGCCCCACCCAGCGCGGTATGCCAGAGCGGTGAAAGCAATAGCGCCGTTAGCGTTAGCACCACGACGGCGACCTGCCCAGAGGCGCGCTCAATAATCACCGCTCGCCAGGCACGGCCTCGGGACTGCGCTTGAGAGGCATGGCGGTGCGCCCGCCCGGCGTCACCTAATACCCCGCCGGGCAACAGTTGATTGACCAGCAACGCCAAGTAGTATTCACGTAGGGCATAAGCAAACCGCAGCGGCACATCGATAAGCCCGGCAGTAAACTGCCAGCGCCAAGCACAGAGCATAATCTGAAGCGTGCTGATGACTAACGCCAGCACGACCCACTCAGCGGAGAAGCCCTGCACCTCTGCCACGATAGCCTGGGGTTCAACCCATAGCGCCACCGCACCCAGCAACGCCAAGCTAATCACCAACCGGCGTAGCCATGGGCTTTGCAATGGGATGCTTAGCCGAGTGAACATCCTTTGAGCAGGCCCCATAGACTTAGGCCTCGTCCTTGGGCTTAGCAAACAAATCACGGTGCCCTACCCAAATACCCAGTTGGCCATTGACCACCGCTCGCTGACGCAGCTGCAGCCAGGCGGCAATACGCACCGCGGCTTGCGGGGCTTGCTCGGTGGCGGCATCGGCCCAGCCCTCAAGCAGCGCCATCATCAGCGGCTTCTGGGCGTGACTGCCAGCGGCGAACTGCCAAGGCGTTTCAGCTTGCTCAACGGAATAATCAGCCTCCTCTAGCGCGCTGACTAATGCCTGGTGAGCCTGACCGCCCAGCGCATCGCCCAGGCCCTTATTACGCTGCTGATGAGCAATAAACAGAGCCCGTAGCCAATGGTCTTCGTCATCTAGCACCGGCTTGCCGTGAGGATCAATAAAGTGCCACTCGCCGGTCACGCTAAGCGCTATCAGCAGCGCTTGCTGCTGCCCGGCAATACGGGCCACCAAGGCGTTGACCCACTGCTGGGAAACCAGATCCAGCAGCGCCGATGCGGTCACCAGGTGCGCATCGTCGAGCGGCACATCGGTCAGCGCTTCCAGCGATACGCAATGACTCTCAACGGCTACAGGCTGCCCTTGGCGATTACTTAACCCGGCGGCGCGCTGTCGCGCCTGGGCTAGCAAAATGGCGTCATGATCGATCAGCTTCCAGCGCTGCTGGCCGCTCAGGTGCGGCGCCAAAAAGCGCAGATTACTGCCCCGGCCACAGCCAAGATCCGCTATCTGGGGCGCTGGGGTGCGCTCGCTCAGCCATTCTGCGGCAAGCGCCGCAAGGTGCTGACTACGGGAAGCGACGTCGGCTTCCTCACGCAGCGCCAGCCAGTCGGATTCAAATTGGCTGCCTGCGCGTAAAGAGGCCGTATCGCTGGGCGCAGTTAACGCCGCGGCAAACTTAACGCCTGCTGCCTGCCAGTCACTCAACGCATTTCTGGCCTGGGCAGCGCCTTGGCGCAGTTGCTGGCGTAGCTCTTCGTTATGGCAAAAATGGCTCACGGCGTCTTGAAGTGCGTCGACATCGCCCGGCTCAACGCTCAATCCGGCACCTTCCGGCAAGGTATCCCGCAACGCACCGCCGGTAGTGGTGATCACCGGCAGGCCGTGGGCCAGGGCTTCGGTGATCACCATGCCGTAGCCTTCATACCAGGAAGGCAGCACCAGCGCGTGGGCCCCGCGATAAGCCGCTTCCAGCGTCTCGCTATCACACTCACCATGCAGGTGCACGCTGGACTGCAAGCCGTTCTGCTCAATCAGTTGCGCTACGCGCTGGGTAAAATCAGGGTCACGTGCGCCGCCATAACAGTCGCATTGCCAGTGATCACCGGCAACGCCTGCCAGTGCTTGCACCAGGATATCCTGCCCCTTGCGCGGCGTTAGCGTTGCCACACACAGCAAACGCAGGGTTTCACCGGGGGCTGCAGCGCGGCTAATCGGTGCCTGGGCAACCCCCGGCTCAACCACACTGACACTCGCATTGAGTGGTAGAGCGTAGCGGGTCGCCAGTTCCGGTAAGCGCCGGGCGGTAAAGTGACTGGTAACGATGATCCTCGCCACCGGGGCAAGCGCGGTTAGCTCACTGCGATGAAAGCGTTGCTGATCGACCTCATCGAGGCCCAATTCATCACCTAAAGGATGGTGTAGCAAGGCAGTGATATCCAGCCGCTGGGCATGCTGAGCCACTATCTCGGGCAGCGCGCCCATAGCCAAGCCATCAATCACTACTGCCGCATGATCGGGCAGCGCATCAAGCGTCTGGGCGAGGGCTGCGGCGGCCTCAGCATCCGCGTCAGGAAAGGCACCCGCCAAGCCGACTACATCAATCGCCCAGCCCTGGTCGCGTAAGGCTGAGACGATATGCGCATCGTAGAGATAGCCGCCGGTGCGTTGATCAGGGTCACCAGCGACGATTAACGTAAAACGTTGACTCATAGCGCGCCTTCATAGCTGGCCCAGGCCACATGGGATTCATGCAGCTTGATCTCCATATGGGTAATCCCCTTGGCGGTGATACCCATTTTGCCCTCACCAATCGCCTTGGCGAGCTGGTCGAAGATCACCTTGGCCATAAACTCGGTGGTGGTGTTTTTGCCCGCAAACTCAGGTACTTCATCAAGGTTGCTGAAGTTGTAGTCAGCCAATACCGATTTCACCGTTTCACTCGCCAGACCGATATCGATCACCAGGCCATCCTCATCCAATTCAGGACGCTGAAAGACCACATCCACCACGTAGGTAGCGCCATGAGTGCGCTGAGCGGGGCCAAAGATCTCGCCATTAAAACTGTGGGCGATCATAAAGTGGTCACGAACACATAAACGAAACATAGGGACTCCAAATAGGGCTAAATAAGTTATGAGGGGTAGCGCAGGCGGTGACAAAGCTCGACACTGCCACGGCCAAACAGCCTAGGGGCCAGCGCTGGCAGCTGCGCAAATTCACTTTCGCCGCTGATCAAGGCATCCAGCCGCTCGTCCACCAGCAGGCTCAACGCTAACCGCAGGCGGCGCTGGTAGTCCCAGCGGGGGCGGAGTTTGGGCGGTAGTTGGCCTACCTGGCTAGCCTTGAGCGTCAGCCGCTGGGAGTGAAAAGCGCCGCCCAACGGAATCGCGACGTCCCCCTCGCCAAACCAACTCATTTCAATAATGCGCCCTTCACTGCCGACTAATTCAAGCGCTTGGCGTAGACCCGCGGACTGACCGCTGGCATGGATCACACAATCTTGGTCTTGAGCAGCGTCTTCGGGGGTGCAAAAGGCCACGCCCAGTTGCTCGGCGAGTTGACGACGCTCTGGATTAATATCCACCAGTTGGACAGCCACGCCGGGGATCTGGGTGCATAGATACGCCACTAATGCACCCACCACCCCCGCGCCAATCACACTGATCCGCTCGCCCAGCATGGGTTCTGCGTCCCACACGCCGTTAATGGCGGTTTCCATATTGGCTGCCAAGACGGCGCGCTTAGCGGGCACGTCGGCGGGCACTTCCAGCACAGCCGACGCAGGAACGATGTAGTAATCCTGATGGGGGAACAGGCAAAAAACGGTTTTATTTAATAGCGCATCAGGCCCTTGTTCGACGCAGCCGACGCTGCAGTAACCGTACTTGACCGGTGCGGGGAACTCTCCCGACTGAAAGGGGGCTCGCATGCGTGAAAATTCGCTTTCAGGCACGCGACTATTGAACACCAGCGACTCGGTGCCGCGGCTGATACCGCTGTACAAGGTGCGTACATACACCTCATCTGAGGTGGGCGTAGAAAGCTGTTCGCGCCGCAGCTCACCCTGTGCAGGATTGGTCACCCAGAAGGCAGTGGCCCAGGTCGTTTTGCCAACATAGCGATTTTTGCCAACCTCGTCAGGCGCCGACATGAGCATTCCTTTTCGTTATAAGCCCGCATAGCATGAGCTCAGTTTCATTCCGTTGAATAGGGCGTGGCACCATTGGACTACAGGTTAGGGCTAAGTGACACCCTGTGTGTCTTAGCCCCATGCCCTTTATGGGCCAATTACCGTAATGAGTGGCCACGCGTTGCATGGCCGTTGGCAAAACAGTTTTCAATGGTTCACCATCTTCAGCGTAGCGGGTGAAAAGAAAATATTCGATTAACTCGCTGCAACTAATCCGTTTAACTCTTGATCATATGGACAACCCTACCTTCTTCTACAAGAATGGTACATATAAAAATAGTTGCATCATTTATTTTAACTGCGGATAGCGACGCCGCTTCGTGAGACACCATGCCGCTTTTCTCAAACGTTTCGCTTTTAACCCAGCCCAAGCGGCTTTACAGCGCCGCAGAGCTACTGCTGGGCGGCTTGCTGCTAATCTCAGTGGGCAAAGGTCTACCTCTGTTAATGGCGACGCCGGCCAACTGGGGGGTGGCTATTGCCTTTTACACCGTTATATCCACCTTAATCATGTTCTTCTGGCCTTACGGCTCACTGGGGTGGGCAAACCGCGTCACGCTAGCCCGTGCGGTATTGGTTGCGCTGGTAGCAGGGGCGCTCGCTGATAATACGTTTATAGGGGCAATAGGCCAGTGGCTGGCTATCGCGGTGTTCGCCCTACTGCTTGATGGCGTTGATGGTTGGATTGCCAGGCGCACCAAAAGCCACACGCCATTCGGTGCCCGCTTTGATATGGAGCTAGATGCCTTACTGATTCTGTTGCTGTGTGCAGGATTGCTACGGCTCGAGTCACTGGGGCTTTGGGTACTGTTGATCGGCGGAATGCGCTACCTGTTTATCGCGGCCAGCTGGCAGTTCACCTGGCTCTCACAGCCGCTGTTTGATAGTTTCCGCCGCAAGGCGGTGTGTGTTTGGCAGGTAGTCGCTCTGCTACTCGCATTAACGCCGCTTACCTCGCATCTGATCGCCAACCTGCTGGCCATTAGCGCGTTGCTATCATTAACCTATTCATTTGGTTTTGATATCTGGTGGTTGTACCGAAACGCAAAAAGAGGCTAGCTACGCTAGCACTCCAACCCCAGGCGCTGGTGCCACTCGGCAAGGCTTTCATCCGGGTATTCATCGAAGCATTTATCCTGGAACTGGGCATTTACCTCAACCCAATCCGCCCTGCTTCCCAACATCATATGTGTCCGCTTGGGTGGTGTCGGCAGTGGTGTATCGATTGCTGAGGCGAAAGGGTGTACAAGTTCGGGCCAGTCGGGGTCGTAAACCCATAGCGACGTAGCGCAATGCTTGCAAAAATGCCGCTCTCCCGTGCTTTGCACGCCATTAATGACCGCTCGGTAGATCGAGATGTGCTCATCGCCACTCACATTGAGGGTTTTACTATCGCCGCTGAGGTTGATGGCATAGCCGCCGCCACCCGACGTTTTACGACAAATAGAGCAGTAACAACGGTTAAATGGGTAAGGATGCTGAGACCTCACACTAAACGTCACGGCCTGGCAGTGGCATGATCCTTTGAGCAGCATAGTTATCTCCGTTTGCAGCGGTTACTCAAAATGAGTATCGAAGCGCGACTGCATGAACCGAGTGCGGTCTTCAGCTCTCTTTTAAGCTCACTCTTAACATCTTAGCGCATAGGATCTCCATCGCCTTCAACGGAAATGATTGACGCTGCTATTAAGTAAAGTACTAGCGCTCATCGTTTAAGGCTTGCAGCAGTTCAGCCACGGCCACTTCCCCTTCAGGTTCGTCAAACGCTTGCGCCAGCGTGCCTTGCACAAAGCTTAAAAAACGATAGGCGGCAGGCGGTAAGCGACGCTCTCGACGCACCACGAAGTGCCAGCGGCTTTTCAGCGGGAAACCCTGCAAGGGCAGCTCTTGAACACCTCTGGGCGAATCCGCCACCACGTGGCGGGACAGCACTGCCAGCCCCATCCCGGAGGCCACCGCCAGCCGGATCGCCTCATTACTGGCGATCTGCTGAGTAGAGCGCAGCTCAATGCCCGCGCTGTATAGCCAGGCATCAAAGGTATGTCGTGTCGCCGAGCCCGGTTCACGCAGCAGGAAACGCTCTTCTTTCAAGGCCTCCATGGTGAGGTCGTTTACATTCGCCCAACGGCTATTTTCGGGCCCTACTACCACCAGCGGATTGCTCAGAAAAGGCGCGGCCATTACGGCGTCGTCCGAAGGCGGGTGGCTAAATACGTAGAGATCGTCTTCGTGGCGCTCAAAGCGGTTGAGCATCTGCTGACGATTACCAATCTCAACCGTAACGTCTACCTGTGGGTTAGCCTGACTAAAGGGCCCCAACAGCCGTGGCAGCACGTATTGGGCGGTGTTCACTAAACCAATACTAAAATGGCCGCGGCCGCCGCGGTTGTATTCGTCCAGATACTGGCTGAACACATCGGCACGGCTGAGCAAGTCCTGACTTAGCTGATAGAGCGCCTGGCCGACCTCTGTGGGGACTACGCGGCTATCTTCCTGACGCACGATGGGTTCGCCAACAATTTCCCGCAGCCGTTTCAACTGCTGAGATACCGTTGGCTGGGTCAGATGAAGCCGATTGGCGGTGGCGGTAATCGAACCTGTGCGTACCACGTCGGCATAGACCTGCAGCAGGCGGAAGGTAAGTTGTCGTACTTTCATCGCTTACACCATAGATAATCATCTATGACTATATAAAGTTTATTTGTTTTCATCAATCTCTTGAGATCGCTAAAGTAGCCGCCCAACCAACTTTTCGCCCAACCAACTTTTCAGGAGATTCCCCGTGCCGGATATTGTGGTGATGTTCTTTGTGTTAGGTGTGATTGCCGGTGTGGTGCGCTCCGATCTCAGCATTCCCAAAGCCGCTTATGACATCTTAAGCCTGCTGCTGATGCTGACCATTGGTCTTAAGGGCGGCATGGCCCTGCACGGGAGCCTGGATACTGCTCTGTTAATCGAGCTTGCCGGGGTTACCCTGCTGGGCATTTTAATCCCGCTGATCATCTTCCCCATTGTTCGCTACTTGGTGCGGCTCTCTTTGGCAGACAGCGCCAGCCTTGCTGCCCACTACGGTTCGGTTAGCGCCGGTACTTTCGCCGTCGCCCTGGCGTATACCGAAGCGCACAGTCTGATGACTGGCGGGCAGGTAACGCTTTATCTTGTGCTGCTTGAACTGCCGGCGATAATGCTCGGGATTTTGCTCTATCGTCGCTTTAGCCGTGAAGGCTCAGCCACTAAGATGTCAGGCCTGTGGCACGAAACCCTGACCAATCGCGGCGTTATCTTACTGGTGGGCGGCGTGTTGATCGGTTGGCTATACGGGCCGAATGCGGGTGAATCGGTGACCAGCCTTTACACCAACGCCTTCCAGGGCATTCTGGCACTGTTCCTGTTGGAAATGGGCCTGGTCGCGGCAGAGACGCTGCGCAGCCTGCGCTGGGGGCACAGCCGCCTGATCATCTTTGCCTTGGCAGCGCCCGTTACGCTCTCCTGCTTGGGTTTGATGATGGCGTACTGGCTTGGGCTGCCCGCTGGCTCAGCGATTATCCTGGCGAGCCTTACCGCCAGCGCCTCCTACATTGCTGCCCCCGTCGCCATTCGCGCGGCGATTCCAGACGCCAACATTGGCCTTGCCATGCTGGCGTCATTAGGACTCACCTTTCCGTTCAATGTGTTGATTGGTATTCCGCTTTATCATCAACTCTGGGGATGGCTGACGGGGTGAAGCGCTAGAGAGTAGGCCGATAAAAACAGCTAGGCCCCAAATGCCTTTGGAAACACCAACTGAGGTAAATATAGAAAGGCGCTGGGCAGCAGTATCATGGCGATAATCACTGACATAATCAGCACTATCAGCGGAATTACGGCAAGGAAGGCACGAGGCATGGAGACTTCGCCAATCTGTGTCGCAATCAGCAAACAAATACCATACGGGGGAGTAATCAACCCCAACGTCAGCGATAAAATCACTACCAGCGCCATATGAATTTGATTGATATCAGCAGAGATACATAGCCCTTGAATAATCGGCAGGAAAATAATCACCGCTGTCACCGGGCTAAGCACTGTGCCAATGATTAACATAAACATCATCACCAGCAACATGATGCCAACCTGTGAGTCCGTGACCGATAGTATGAAACTGGCAACTTCCTGAGCGATACCCAAATACGAGATCAGCCAGCCCATAATACCCGCGGATGCCACGGCGAACATGGGTAACGAAAAAGCCACCACCGAGTCTGCCAGAATCCCGGGCAGCTGTTTAAAGCGGATTGCCCGATAAAACACAAAAGCCAGTAGCATACCTACCAACACCGCTACTGATGCCGCTTCCGTAGCGGTGAATACGCCTAAGGTTATGCCACCAAGAACCACAATCGGTAACACCATGGGTGGTGCCGCTATAATGGCGGTGCGACCCATTTGGCTGAAGGAGAACTTACCCGTAGCTTTGATACCGTGCTTTCTAGCGATGTAGTAGACATATCCCATCTGCATTAAGCCTACGAGTATCCCCGGCAATACCCCGCCCATAAACAAGGCCCCCACGGAAACATTGCCGAAAGCACCGTAGATGACCATAAGAATGGAAGGCGGAATAATCCCTCCCAACACAGATGAAGCCGCGGTCAATGCCACCGCAAAGGGGGCGGGATAGCCCGACTTCTTCATTGCTGGAATCAGTACTGCACCTACGCTTGCAGTATCTGCGGCGGCAGAACCGGAAAGGCTGGCAAACATCATGGAGACCATCACGTTAATATGGCCAAGGCCACCACGCACATGCCCAACGGTGCTATCCGCAAAGCGCAACAGACGGTCGGTGATCCCGCCGTCGTTCATCAGGCGCCCGAGCAGCAGAAAGAATGGCACGGCCAGCAATGGAAACGAGTTGATGCTGGCAAACATTTGGTTCGCCACCGACGTTAACGGCAACCCTAATTGCATAATGGTGAATATAGAGGCCAGTCCAATAGCGAAAGCGATAGGAACACTCAAGCCAATAAGAATCAGAAAACTGCCTATCAAAGTAACGAATGGGCTCATGACTTTGCTGCCCCGCCACTATTTGCTACACCTTTACCTGCACGCAGCATAATGATGTCCTCGCGGATTGTTTCAATTGAAAACAGAAGCATGGCGATACCTGCCACGGGCATGGCGGCAAATATATAGGCCATTGGCGTACCCAGAGCCACCGAGCGACGATTCCAGCCCATATCAACCAATACATTGCCGTGCACGATCAGCACATAGATCACCGGCAGGCAGGCTAGGCTACCAAACAGACGCAATACCCGTTGGGTTAGTAAAAAACGTGACGGAAAAACATCGACCACATAGTGCCTGCGTTTGCGCAGCGCAATGGCAGCGCCAATGAAGACCGACCAGATAAAGCAGGCCATGGCCACTTCATCGGTCCACGACACCGAAATTTTCAAATAATTACGTGCAATGACTTGATAGAGAACCGTGAGGATAAAGGCTGCAAACAGCGAGCCTGCAATAAACATCAGGATCTTTTCCAACACGTCATTTATTATCCGCATTTTTCTGCCCTATGTTTGGCCCACCTGCCCCAATTCAACGGCAATTAGTGGGCCAAATCGCTGCTGCAATGTACGTCTACAAGGCGCCTTTGCAACGCCACTGTAAATGGCGGTTTAGAGATTACGAATCGTTTCAAGCAGCTCGGTTAAGCCACGCTCTTCAGCAAATTTATCATGCAGTGGCACAACCGCATCGACAAAAGCCTGCTTGTCGACCTCAGTAACCGTCACCCCCAAACCTTCGAACTCCTGAATGAACTCGGCATCATACTCAATCCCTTGTTCAGTGCCGTACTCACCAGCATGCTGAGCCGCCGCGAGAATAATGCGTTGATCTTCCTCTGAGAAACGATTGAAGCGGTTTTCGCTAATGGAGATATGGCTCATCATTACCTGGTGTTCGGTCTTGGCGTGGTAGGGCGCCACTTCGTAGAGACGGCTGGAGTAATAGCCGCTAATGGTACTTTCAAAGGCTTCCACCACCCCGGTTTGCAATCCTGTATAGATCTCCGTCCACGGTAGTGAGGTGGTCAGCGCACCTACCGACTGCCACATTTCGGCATCCAGACGCGATCCTGTAACACGCATTTTGACGCCCTGGAGATCCGCAGGCTCCGTAACCGGCCCGCTGCTGGTGCTTAAGTTACGCGTGCCACCGCCGGTCAGGCTTAACAACTTCAACCCAACACCTGACTCGCTCATAGCATTATCAAAGTAATCAAACACTGGCGATTCAGGCGACGTCGCAAGCTTGAATTTACCCATATCTTCAAATAGATAGTTAAGGCTAAAGATCTCAAACTCAGGAATATAGGGCGAAATGTTCATCACCCCACCAATGATCATATCGGTGGTGCCAATGCGAATCTCATCCACCATGGTTTGGTCGTTACCTAACTGACCGCCGGGGAAAATTTGCACATCAATACGGCCATCTGTTGCCTCTTCCACTTCCGCTTTGAATGCTTCGGCTGCATCGATCCAGGGGTGGGGGGCGCTGACTACCGTGCCTAAGCGAAGGGTCTCGGCCATCGCCGGGGAGATGAATAGCATGGAAGTCGCGGCCACCAGGGCCAAGCGCGAAAAAGTACGTTTTGTCATGGGATTATTCCTTTTATAGATGTGCCAACGTTGTGCAACAGGATGCGTATAGAGTGATCTAGGCGCCCGATACAGGTTCACCGAGGGTATGCATAAGTCGGTTCGCCCAGCCAAACAGCGTGGTTGAAAGGGTGAGATCCAAAATTTCCTGGTCATCCAGACCAACTTCTCGCAAGCTGGCGATATCATCTTCCGTTACTTTTGGCGGGCACTCGGAAAGGCGCATGCCAAACGACAGAATGGCCCGCTGACGGGCATTAATATCAGCCTTCTCTCCATTGAAGAAAATTTCCTGCATTACCCGCTCTTCGCGGGTCAGGTTGTTATAACGCTGCGCATGCACAGCGGCGCAGTAAATACAGCGGTTGACGACCGACGCTGCGACAGCACCCAGCTCTCGCTCTTCACGAGACAAACCGCCTTTGTCGTACATAATCCCGTTAAACAGGGCAGTGCGAATACGCAAAGGTTCAGGGTCGTGGGCCAACACCAGCACATAATCAGAAATTTTGGTATTTGAAGGTGTTTCTTTAAGCGCTTCCCGCTGAGCAGGCGTCGCGTTGTCGAAATCGATTGGGGTGATATGGGGGCGCCATGTGGGTACCCGGGTAGTGAACTTACGAATGACACGACTCATTGATTTTTCCCCATCACATTCAGCACCGCCGCAACGCGCAGCTGATAGTTAACGAAAGCCACTAAGCCAGCCAAACGTACGATATCGGGTTCCTCAATGCCTGCGCTTCGCAGGGTGTTAATGGTCTCCTCGCTGGCATCCTTGGGCCGCTCGGTAACAAGATCAACGTAGCCAATAATGGCTGCCAAACGCGCTTCATCCGCAGGCGGCGTTGCCCCAGGCATGGAAAGCTGATAAGGATCAGCCGCGTCGCCGTACCCGGCAAGCAGGTCAGCATAGTGCTGTGCCAAACCCTGTTGCTGGCTGATTCTCGCCATACGGCACGCCAGTGCTGCGCGTAAATTAGCTGGCAGGTTCCCAGCATCTTCGGGTAACAGTGCGGCTTGATAAGAGGCTTGGGTGAGATCCATCAGCTTGCCGCGCATGCTTAGGGCCTCCGCCAATGGGCCGCTACTGGGCACCCCGGCGGCTGTTTCAAGTACATGTGACATTTCAGTTCCTTAACATTGAAATAAAAAGGCAGCTTGGACATTCATATTCACGGCAACGGGGAAGGCGCCCACTCGTCACCCAGCAACTCTGGAGAGTCGTACTGTTCAAGTAGCTGCCAATGGCGTTCGATGTCCTCTCGATAGAGACCGGAAGCAATCGCGCCAGCCAGCCAACTGGCTCCCTCGCTGATGCCGGGAATATCACCGCTGACTTTACCTAAGCTAATTGAGGCACCATAGTTAAAGCAGTGAATATTGCGCAGCCAGGGGGCTTCCCCAGGAACCCGCTCCTGGAAAGCAAAGTCGCGCCCTACGTAGGGAAAGTTACTCAGCTCTTCGTGTTGAAATTCGGCAGGAGGTTGATAGCGGTCACGCCAGAGCAGAATGCGATCAGCATAACCAGCAAGCTCGGTACGGGCTAGTGGGTCGATTTCAAACCCGGTGCCCAGAATCACAAAATCACAGCGCACCTGCTTGCCTTGCTGAGTTGTGATAACCACGTCTGAACCATCATCCTGGATAGATTCAATGCCACAGCCAAAGTGGAAGTAGGCATTCTCATGGCGACTAACGCGAAGGGTCGAACCACGGGGAGGCGGTGTCTGAGTGATAAAAGAGTAGTACATAATGCGCCAGCGCCACTCATCTGGCAGTTTTGCATAGCCGTGCGTAAAACCGTATGAGCCTATTCCCATCATCTTGTTGATGGTCGGCATCTGCTGGCGTCGAATCAGAAAACGAACTTCCTGGGCACCATGCTCCAACGCTTCGGCGCCATTATCGATCGCAGATGCCCCGACCCCGATCACCACCACGCGCTTGCCCTGCAGGGAGGCAAAATCGATATCGTCTGCGCTATGCGCCCACGCATGTGCAGGTAACCCGGTAACGAACTCAGGCACTTTGGCAGCCCCGGTTCCTTCGCGGCCAGTGGCCATAATCAGTTTGCGCGTCAGTACACGCTCAGCCGGCGCACCAGCCCCAGAAAGAGCGAGACTAAGCAGGTCGCCTTCGGGTTTAACGTGCTCAACCTTGACGTTATTCTCGACCGGCAAGCTGAGCACTTCACGGTACCAGCATAGATACGCCATCCAGGTAGGACGCGGAATTTTGTCTAGGCTCTCCCATACGTCAGCACCAAACTGCGCTTCATACCAAGCGCGAAAGGTGAGAGAGGCAAACCCGTAGCTGGGCCCTGGCAACGTTTTGGGAGAGCGCAGCGTCTCCATGCGCGCGTAGTTCAACCAGGGGCCTTCTAGACCGGCGGGGTTACGGTCAAAAATACGTAGGTTACTGATCCCCCCCGATAGCAGCGCGAACGCCGCCACTAAACCACACTGACCACCGCCTACAACCACTACGTCATAAACGTGCTGACCATCCTCACTCTTCAGCGACGGTACCCAATTAGCAGGTGGCAGGTTCAGGCACGCCAGGTCATGCTGCACGCGTGCGTTTAAGGCTTCGAGGCCGATACCGGCCAGAGGTGAAGTAAGGGTCATGGCATCATCTCGATTTGTGTCTGAATGGCCTGCTCGGCTTCATGGGGCCACCAGAACCAACGAACGGGAACGTCTGCGTCATGGTGGTTGACAGGTAGCGGGAGTGCTTTCGCCTGCTCTACCAGCCCAAGCGCCCTAGCAAAACAGTCAACCGCCTCTGTCGTCTCGGCTGGTGTGGTGAGAGCGTTCTGACACAACAGCGCATCTAATAGGTCCGGCGTGACTTGCGCTTCGGGCTGGGCGGGCAGTTTCAGGTGCTGAGCAACCCAAACACCGCTGGCTTCATCGACGGAATATAATTTCATTAATACCGGCGCATAACGGGCAATAAACTCGACTGCAGATATTACATAGTTAGCCGCCTCATTACTAAAAAAGAAGTTAAATCCAAGCCTTACCCAACCTGGGCGATATATGCTTCTGCCTTTTTGGACTAAAACTTCATGCTGTGCTGCCGTTTCGCTATCAATGGCGAGCAGTTCATGACCATAAGGCCCGGCACAGGAACAACCACCTCTTGCCTGAATACCGAAGAGGTCATTCAACATGGCAACCACCAGATTGTGATGAATAGCCTTACTACCGGCAGTAATGTTGAAAGAGAAAATCGCCAGTCTAGGCGCATCAAGGGCCCCTAGCAGGGTCACGTTAGCAACTTTCTGCCAACGAGCCACTGCCATCGCCACCAGCGCTTGCTCGCGTGACTCAATAACCTCGACCCCAACGCTCTGCTTGATACGAAACGCCAGCCCGGCTCGAATATCACCCAGGATATTGGGCGTTCCTGCTTCTTCCCGACGCTCAACATCGCGTACATAACGGTGATGGGCCGCGGTTACATAGGAGACCGTGCCTCCCCCAGCAATGGAGGGCTTCGCATTGCGGCACAGGGCTTTTCGAATCACCAATACGCCGGAGCTACCCGGCCCGCCAACAAACTTATGGGGCGACAGAAAAATGGCATCCAGATGATCATCGTGGCCGCTGCCTGCCATATTGATCGCCACATAGGGCCCGCTAGCCGCATAGTCGAAGATAGCCAAACCGCCATATTGATGCGCCAGCTTTGCTACTTGGTGCACCGGCGTCAAAATACCCGTTACGTTTGAAGCCGCAGAAAATGCCACCACTTTGACCTTGCGTTGCGCATAGGCCAACAACTTTTGCTCAAGTACCGTCAGATCAGGGAGGCCATGGCTATCAAGAGGAATGCGAACCACGTCCACATCACACTCTCGCCACATCAAATCATTGGAGTGATGCTCATAGGGGCCAATAAACACCACCGGCTTGACCGCTTGCGGAGCCAGAGCCACCTGCCCAGGCGTTAGCTCAAGAATCCGGCAACAGCGATCTATCGCCGCCGTCGCCCCGGCGCCAGCAAAAATAACGGCATATTCGTGATTGGCGCCGACCGATTCCGCGATTGCCTGCCGGGCGGCTTCCCGCAGCCGCGTGGTCATCTTGCCGGTGTAAGAGGTTTCAGTATGGGTGTTGGCGTAGAGAGGCAGCACTGCTTCCTGAACCGCGCGTTCTACTATCTCTAGCGCCCTTCCCGATGCCGTGTAATCGGCATAGAGCAAGGGACATTCGCCAAACGGGCCAGGGATCGAGCGCCCTTCACCAATCACCCCGTTCTGCAGCCGTTCCATCCATTCATGAGAGATCGCCGAGGGGGAGCTCGGTGGTTTTCTTGACTTGTTCCATTGAGAAGCACGATGTGACATTACTAAGCTCTATTCTCGCAATAAGCCTTTTATAAAAGGCGTCATAAGACTGGTTATTGCGCGTAATCACCTTGAGTAAGTAATCATATTCACCTGCCAAACGATTTACTTCTACGATTTCAGGAAAATCCTTAACGGTTTCTTGAAACGCATTAAGCCACGCTTGGTTATGTTTATCTGTTTTAACCATCACAAACACGGTGAGACTAAGATCCAGTTTTTCAGGGTTCAGTACGGCAATTCTTTTTTCAATGATGCCTTCTTTTTCCAGTCTTTGTATTCGCCGCCAGCATGGCGTAACAGAGAGTCCAACCCCCTCTGCAAGCTGTGCTATAGAAAGAGTATCATCGCGCTGAAGCTGTTCAAGAATTTTTAAATCAAAACGATCAATAAGCAATTTATTTCCCCTTGATGATTTTTTTGAGTATTTTTTTCTAAAAATAGCGTTTTATCAAGGGATCAGTGAAATAAATTTTCATGCCGCAGAACTCTTTTCTTCACCCCGCGTTAAAACCATTAAAACGCACTATAATAAAGCGCATAATCAATCGTACGCACCAAAACGGATGATTGAAGTAAAAAACGTATTAAAACATGTATAAGAATTAGCACTAGAACTTACGGTTTACTCATCCAATCCGCCGTCAGGTATATATTTAAACGGGTAGGCGGCAAACCACTGCCCAGCTGATGCTTGATAGCAAAAGTAGCGCAGTGGATTTCGACAGAAAAACTAAATTTTATTAGCCATGATTACCTTCAGGCAACTCACCCTGATCAACGCCCATATCAGTGCCCAAGATGGCGCTGTGATGGCTAACAAGCGGCCGAGAGCCGGAGAGCTTGCGCAGCGCCACGTAGAACACCGGGGTGAGAAATAGCCCAAACAGGGTAACCCCGATCATGCCCGCAAACACCGCTGTGCCCAGCGCCGCCCGCACTTCGGCACCCGCGCCGGTGGCGATCACCAGCGGTAGCACAGCGGCGGTGAAGGTAATTGAGGTCATGATGATCGGGCGCAGCCGCAGTCGGCAGGCTTCCAGAGCGGCCTCTACAATACTTTTGCCCTGCAGTTCCAGCTCGCGGGCAAACTCCACGATAAGGATGGCGTTCTTGCACGCCAAGCCAATCAGCACCACCAGCCCCACCTGCACAAAGATATTGTTGTCGCCACCGCCAAACCAGACGCCAATCAGCGCCGAGAGCATGCACATGGGCACAATCAGGATCACCGCCAAAGGCAGCGTCCAGCTTTCGTAGAGGGCCGCCAGCACCAGAAACACCAGCAGAATCGACAGCGGGAAGACCACCAGCGCAGCATTACCCTGGGTGGACTGCTGGTAGCTCAAGTCAGTCCACTCGAACGCCATGCCCGGCGGCAGAACGTCCAACGCCAATGCGTTGATGGCATCCATGGCCTGGGCAGAAGAAAGCACACGAGGATCCGCCTCCCCGGCCAAGTCCGCCGCCGGGTAGCCGTTGTAGCGCAATACCGGGTCGGGGCCGAAGGTTTGGGTGATATTCACCATGGTGCCGATTGGCACCATTTCTCCTTGGTCATTACGGGTGCGTAGCCGAGCGATATCTTCCACGCTGGCCCGGTAAGGGGCGTCCGCCTGGGCGATCACCTGCCAGGTGCGGCCGAAGCGGTTGAAGTCATTGACGTAGGTTGAGCCAAGATAGGTCTGTAGGGTGTCGAACAGCTCGGTTAGCGGCACTCCCTGGGCTTTGGCCCTCAACCGATCCACCTCTGCATCCAGCTGCGGCACGTTGGACTGATAGCTGCTGATCGGGAAGCCCATCCCTGGCGTCTGGGCAATGGCACCCTGGAGCTGATTGACTGCCTGCTGCAACGCCCCGTAGCCAAGATTGCCGCGATCCTCGATAAACAGCTGATAGCCTGAGCCATTACCGAGGCCCAGAATCGGCGGCGGCATAAAGGCAAACGCAAAGCCCTCCTTCAGCCCGCCGATGCCCTGGTTGATCCTGGCGTTTATCTCCGCGGCGGTCAGGCTGCGTTCGCCAAAGGGGCTGAGGGTGAGAAACACCACTCCCGTATTGGAAGTATTGGTGAACTGCAAGGCGTTGAGTCCGGGAAAGGCAATCGCGTGCTCGACGCCTTCGGTCTCCATGGCGATATCCACTACGTCCTGGAGCATCTGGTCGGTTCGCTCCAGGGAGGCACCTTCCGGCAGGATAACGCCCGCAATCAGGTACAGCTTGTCCTGCACCGGGATAAAACCGGGCGGCACCACCTTGAACATCACACCCGTTCCCGCTAACAACAACGCATAAACCACAAATACCGTGCCCCGGCGTTTTAGGGAGCGCGCAACGCCGCCCTGGTACTTGTTGGCACTGGCGTTAAAGAAGCGGTTGAAGGGCCGAAACAACCAGCCGAATAGCCCGTCAATAATGCGGGTAAGTCGATCCTTGGGCGCGTCATGGGGTTTGAGCAACATCGCCGCCAGCGCGGGCGATAGGGTCAGGGAATTAATCGTGGAGATCACCGTAGAGATGGCAATCGTCACCGCAAACTGACGGTAAAACTGCCCGGTCACCCCGGACAAGAACGCCATGGGGATAAACACCGCACACAGCACTAGGCCGATAGCGATGATCGGGCCAGAAACTTCTTTCATGGCCTGGTGCGCCGCTGCCTGAGGATTGAGCCCTTCGCTGATATTACGCTCGACGTTCTCTACCACCACGATGGCGTCGTCCACCACAATGCCGATGGCCAGCACCAGCCCAAACAGGGTCAGCGTGTTGATGGAGTAGCCGAGCAAATAGAGCGCCCCAAAGGTACCGATCACCGACACCGGCACCGCCAGCAGCGGAATAATCGAGGCGCGCCAGGTTTGCAGGAACAGGGTGACCACCAACACCACCAGCAGCACGGCTTCCAGCAGGGTTTTTACCACCGCCTTGATCGAATCGCTGACAAAAATGGTGGTGTCGTAGACCGCCTCATACTCGACGCCTTCCGGGAACTGTTCAGACAATTCATCCATGGTGGCCACTACCTGCTCACGGATCGCCAGCGCATTGGCGCCCGGCGCCTGGAAGATACCGATGGCCACCGCATTATTGCCGTCCAGCTGTGAGCGCAGGGTATAGTCTCCGGCGCCCATCTCCAGCCGGGCCACGTCGGATAGCCTGAGGATGTCACCACTGTCACCGCGCTTGAGCACGATATCGCCAAATTCCTCGGTCGTCTCCAACCGCCCGCGGGCGTTGATCAGGGTCAGGAAATCACTCGATTCAATAGGCTCGGCGCCCAACTGCCCGGCAGAGACCTGAACATTCTGCTCGCGCATGGCCGCCACCACGTCGCTGGCGGTCAAATCACGCGCAGCGACGCGATCCGGATCCAGCCAGGCGCGCATGGCATAGTCGCCGCCGCCGAAAATCTGGGCGTCGCCTACCCCTTCGAGCCGGGCCAGGCGATCCCTAACATGCAGCCGCACGTAGTTACGCAAATAAAGAGTGTCGTATTCGCCCCCAGGCGAGGTTAGATGAACCACCATCAGAAACGTAGGCGACTGTTTCTGGGTGGTGACGCCCTGGCGGCGCACGGCTTCCGGCAACCGCGCCTCGGCCTGGCTAACACGGTTCTGCACCCGCACGGCGGCCTCTTCGGCATCGGTTCCCGGGCGGAAGGTGACGGTCATCTGCAGTACGCCATCAGAGCCAGCGACGGACTTGAAGTACATCAAGTCCTCGACGCCATTGATAGCTTCCTCCAGCGGCGTCGCCACGGTTTCGGCAATCTCCTTCGGGTTGGCACCCGGGTAGACCGTGCGCACCACCACCGAGGGGGGCACCACGTCTGGGTACTCGCTGATTGGCAGGTTGGGAATGGAGATCAGCCCAATCGCCAGGATAATAATCGACAGCACCGCCGCAAAGATCGGTCGGTCGACAAAGAAACGGGAGAAATTCATGGTGCTCTACTCCTCCCTGGCCGCAAGGGTGGGCTGGGCATCTTCAACCGACGCAGTAGCTACGCTTTGCGGGCTCACCTGCATACCGGGGAAGAACACTTTTTGCACCCCGTTGACGATCACCCGGTCACCGGGGCTAAGCCCTTCGGTAATCACCATCTGTTCGCCCATCTGACGGCCGGTGGCCACTTGGCGACGCTCTGCACGGTTGTCATCATCAATAACATAGACGTAACGACGATCCTGATCGGTCAGGATCGCCTTGCGATCCACCAGCAGCGCCTGCTCCAAACGGGCTATCGGTACCTCAACTCGGGCAAACTCCCCCGGCCGTATACGACCATCAGCATTGGCCAGCAGCGCCCGGAACTGCAGAGTGCCCGTACCGGGGTTCAAACGGTTGTCAATAAAGTCCAGCGTGCCCGTGTATTGGCGCTGTTGATCGCCGCCCAGCTCAATCTTCAGGCTGCTCTCGCCGTCCACCATCAGTGCGTGGCTGGCAAAGGCGGCCTGCTCGTCCGCTTCGAAGTAGACGTGGATAGGGTCGATAGTGACAAGAGTGGTCAGCAGGCTTTGGTCAGCGTTAGCCAGATTGCCTCGGGTCACCATGGCCCGACCGGCGCGGCCACTGACGGGCGCAGTGATACGGGTATAGGCAAGGTCAAGCTCTGCAGTCTCCAGCGCTGCTTCGGCGGCATTTACCATCGCGCGGGCACTGCTTAGGGCCGCTTGACGCTGGTCGTGTACTTCCTGGGAAATGGCCTGGCGCCCCAGCAATACCCGAGCCCGCTCGGCTTCACTAGCCGCCTGGACACTCTGACTTCTGGCTTGGGCAAGCTCAGCCTGGGCCGCGCCGACACGCGCCTGATAGGGGCGAGGGTCGATCTGGAACAAGAGATCCCCCTCCTCCACCAGCTCGCCCTCCTCGAACGCCACTTCCTCGATATAGCCGCTAACTCTAGGTCTTAACTCAACCGTTTCTGCAGCCTCTACCCGCCCGGTGAAAGACTCACTCAACACTATCGGTTGCGCAGCGATATTCACCACTTCTACTTCTGGCGGCGGTGGCGGAGCAGCCGCTGCCTCCTCGCTCTTGGCTTCACATCCCATCAGCAAGGCCATTATCAGCAGCAACGGGATGATCCCCCGACAACTCGTTGAGCGAGCACTTTGATTCAAACTTCCCATGATGACTTGCTCCAATGGCTATCGGAGATCGATAGCCGCGTTGGTGATCTATTGCGTACCGCGTTAGCGGTCAGCTTCTAGTCGTTTGAGTAGCGCCAGAATCGACAGTGATTTTTGTTGTAGTAGGGAGGGCTGGCGGACTGGCAGGATCGAGCTAAATGCGAAACACCTACCAGAGGTTGCCTACCATAGGGTGTGCGGAAGCGTAGAGGGTATCGGATTCCTGCGGGAAGATTGCCTGATTCTGTCGTGAGCAGCGAAAGGCTTCACAAAGCGGGAAGCTGAAATATCGCGCTGTTTTGGTGTTGAGGCATAATGACCGTTAGGTGACAAAAGGCTCAGGTTGCTGGTTTCTGCGCGGTGCTTGCCTGATTCTGCAAACACAACTGAAAGAGCCTTCGGTTTACGCAGCGAAGGCATATACTGCGAGCTGTTAGGGAGGAGAACCATTGACCGATATCTTGCCCATGCAAGCTAGCCATTCGTCAGACACGCTGCGACAGTTGAGCAGAGTCGCCCGGCGCTGGACGCCCCTGGAAGAGCTTCAGGATACGGCGATTGCCGAAGTGCAACTGATTCGTGCAGATTCCGCCACCAGCTACTGCTCTGCAGTATATGAACCGTGCATCTGCTTTGTCATTCAAGGCAGCAAGACAGTGCAACTGGGTGACAAGGAGATCGTCTACAGCGGGCCAAGTTACATGGCAAGCGCCATTCACCTACCAGTGCTGGGTAGGATTGACCACGCGACCCCTGAGCAGCCCTACCTAGCGGTCAAAGTCTCGGTGGATCCCCAAGAGGTGGCGGGGTTAATACTGGAGCTGGGCGATAAAGCGCCGCCAGCGGGTCATGAGGCCATCTGCTCCGAGATGGATTGCGGACTTAGCTCAGCGCCCATGGATGCACGTATGCAGGAAGCGCTTTACCGATTGCTGAGCCTGCTGGATTCTCCGGAAGATATAAAGGTGCTTTCACCGCTGGCCCGGCGAGAGCTGATCTACCGTGCGCTGATGGGAGGGTTGGGGCCACGGATGCGCCGATTCGCTGCCACGGATTCCCAGGCTAACCGAATTGCACGGGTCATCTATACCCTCAAGGAGAACTTTACTCAGCCTCTGCGCATCCGCGAGCTAGCGGCCGCCGCCAATATGAGCGAATCGACGCTGTACCACAGCTTCCGCGAGGTCACTCGGATGTCGCCGCTCCAGTTCCAGAAAAAACTACGCCTGCATGAGGCCCGGCGGCTAATGCTGGCCGAGGGGCTGGAAGCGGCCACCGCCAGCTACCGAGTCGGTTACGAAAGCCCTTCGCATTTCAGCCGCGAATATAGTCGCATGTTTGGCGCCCCACCTCGTGCTGATGTTAGCCAATTGCGGGGCTCCAGAAGAGCAGCGCTGCCTGCGTAGTCAGCAGTATTATTGACATCTTTAAGTAGGCATAAGCACATTCACTGTGCAGGTAAGCTCTAGCCACATTAGGCTTCACTCTTCTCAGACTTTTCATAAAAACACATCTGGTTAGAACCGGCTTTTTTAGCTTTATACATGGCCTGGTCTGCCACTTTTAGCAACACATCAGGTGTGGCTGCGTTTTCAGGGTAAAATGCCGCCCCAATGCTGGCAGAAATCTGGATACGCTTTTGCCCAATGAAAAAAGGCATCGCCAGGGCATCAATAATGGTTTGAGCAACAAGCTCAACATCCTGGCGCTGCTTAATGTCAGTAATCATCACGGTAAACTCATCCCCACCTAGCCGGGCAACCGTATCGGTTGCCCGCACACAATCAGCAAGCCGATTCGACACATCTGAGAGGATACGGTCACCCGCTTCATGGCCAAGGGAATCGTTCACGTCTTTAAAGCCGTCAAGATCCATGAACAGAAGTGCCAGCGGTCGACTACGTCGCTTTGCATGTTTGATTTCCTGCCCCAAGCGATCCAGAAACAAGCGCCGATTCGGTAGTCCGGTCAGATAGTCATAGTGAGCGTTATTCCATATTTTCTCTTCGGCTAGCGCTTGCTCAGTGATATCGCGTGAAATACAGACTGTCGCTTCATAGTTATGCTGCTCGTCAAGCACAGGCGCGAGCAAATACTCGAACCGTTCACCCTGACCGGAAGCAAAGGTGTGGGAAAACTTGCCGCGATAGGTTGATTGTCCAGCAATGACCTCATCCAAGTTAAGCTGAAAATCTGAAGCGAACGAAAAACCAAGGTCAAACGTAGACTTGCCAATGATAGACTCAGACGTCATTGCGAACAGCTCAGCAGTGGCCTCATTGACATATATAAACCGGCCCTTGAGATCAAGCACATAAATAGGGTCAGGTGAAGCACTTAGAACAGCGCCAAACAGGCGGGTCTCCATCTCTTTTTCAGCCACATACTGCTCTAGCGACTCGGCAACCGCCTGATCTATCGCTTCGTGGAAGCGGGTGAGATCATCAAGCTGTTCGCCAGCAAGCACTGAAAATGTTTTACGCCAATGCGACACCACGCTGGCACGCAGAGCCCTAAATTCGGAAACCGTTTCAATAACGCTAAAACCACTGTGCTGTCGGTCTTCTCCGTGTATTTCAGCCCAGGATTCTTCTTCCCCCTCAGGAGCGGGCCCTTTTGACTTGGCATCATGGTTAGCCTCACTTTGCTGTGAGTCAAGATCGGCGGCAATCTCCAACAGCATCTGCTTGGCGTGATCTCGCAGCCCTGCTTTGTCCATATATTTGGCATGAAAGAGGGTCTTGGCAAACGATTCCCAGTCCCGAAGGATTGGCTCAATGTCAGCCCGAATGAACGCCGCTAATCGCATATCAAACTCTTCTTATTAAGCTAAAACCAATAATGGCTGAAATAATCAAATGAGCACCAACCCAACGTGCTGGCACTCTAACACGAGTTCTGGATGGCGAAATATAGCTTCCGTCGCATTGTTGATATCAACCGATCAGCACGCAACTCCCTTTAAACATATAAATAATTAAACTTTATTAAAAAAATACTAACCAATAAAATAAAAGACAAAAAAATACAAACTTTAAAGCGCTATAAAATATATAAAGTTTTAAAAAAATCCAAAAAAATCAGCATACACACAAATTGTTAGCTAAGGCTATATTTGTTCCCTACCATAAACTTTATTTTTAATCTCGCTACTTGTTAAATCATTAAAGCATGGTAGGATTCAGCTTTATTGAATACCCGACCAATAAACTCAGGCATGTTATCTAGCAGCATGCTTTCGGTTTTGTGTGCAGGGTACTTTTCAACCAGAGAATTCACACTTTATGACCCCCATCGCCTTAATATTCCTGGCTGTTTCCATGTCAGCGGATGCCTTTGCCGCTTCTATCAGTAAAGGCGCAGAGCTAACCAAACCCCGGTTCCGCCACGCTATTGGCATTGGCTTGGTATTCGGCGTTATCGAGGCAATTACCCCCGTTCTTGGCTGGGTAGCGGGAAAGGCATCGCAGCAGTATGTGCAAGCCTGGGATCACTGGGTGGCCTTTACCCTGCTTTCTGTCATTGGCCTGCATATGATTTACGCCGGGCTTAAAAAAGAAGACAACATAGAGCATCGACAACAAACACTCTGGTTACTGGTACTCACGGCAACGGCCACCAGCCTGGATGCCATGGCCGTTGGTGCTAGCCTTGCCTTTATCGATGCCAGTATTATCGCCACCAGTCTAGCCATCGGCCTCGCCACGACGGTAATGGCCTCTATCGGCACCCTGCTGGGCCATAGACTCGGTAAGTTTGTCGGCCATTGGGCGGAGCTTATTGGTGGTGTTGTGTTAATCGGGATCGGCTTAGCGGTTTTGGCGGAGCATACGGGGTTTTTCAATGCTTAACCGTCATTTATAGCCATAATCTCTTTAGAGCCTGGGAGTCCTTCCCCTTAAGCGATTGAGCTGTTATTTATATTTACTAAATGCTAAATTGTTCTAGTTCTCTATAAATTTTTTAGCTGCTATCAACAGCAATCTCCTGTGTTAGACAGGCTCATGCCCCGTTCCCCCCCTGTTTAATTATTAGTTTAATGCGGTTTAGATAGAGCAGCGCCTAGCTCTCACTTACCCACGGGCATCGCAATCACTCTCTTCTCCAACGGCTTTCACATGTCGTAGAGTGACGGCTGATATCAACGCGAGCGCCAAGATAGTGATGCCACTTACTGTGGCTGCCATATTCATACCTTGCGTAAATGCAGCCTGTGCTTGCTCAAGCATCCCGTAGGGAAGCCGCTCAGAAACTGACGTTGTTGCCCACAAACTTTCTCCGAGGGCACGTGAGATATCGTCTGGCACCCCAACAGGAATCACACTGGCAATCTGCACGCGATACAACAGGGTTGCCATGCTGCCGATAAGTGCTACGCCTAGTGCCACTCCCAACTCTTGAACCATCTCGGACATCGACGATGCAGACCCTGCTTTTTCCGTAGGAGCAGCCCCTACCACCAAGTCTGTGCCAAGCGCGGCGATGGTGCCCAGCCCGAGGTAAACCAGTGAAAACCCCACGACGACCTGGAGTACTTGAACGGCGTGCGGGTCTACTTGAGCCAGTAAACCGCAACCGATGCTTGAAATAATAAGCGCCGCAGCAATAACAAACGCTGGCCGAATTCGACGTGCAAAGAGAGGAGCAAGTATCCCGGCAAACACCATCATTAGTGCCGGAGGCCCCATCAACAGCCCGGCAAACAACGGCGTGTAACCTGCGACTAGCTGAAGATATTGGGTAACTAAGAGCATCATTCCCGCCACGCCCATCAGCCCTATCAGGAGTATAAAGAGGGCAGCAGTAAAGGTTTTACTGGCAAACAGTTGGAGATCAAGCAGAGGATCGGGAAGCTGCTTTTGGCGACGTACAAAGAGCAGTGTTCCTACGACTCCTAGCGCAAGAGTGACCAACACCACTGGCGTTACACCGGCTTTGGAAAATTCTTTAATGCCATAGATACTTGGCAAAATTGCTATTAGCAGCAATAGGACACTCAAAAGATCTAGACGACCAGCCTGTGGGTTACGGTACTCAGGCAGCAGTAAGGGGGCAGTTAACAAAAGTATAATGACGATGGGTACGGCAATTAGGAAAGCAGCTCCCCACCAAAAGGGAGCTAACAGCAACCCACCGACCATCGGGCCCAACGCCATACCCAGTGCGAACATGGTTGCCCATATACCGATCGCCAGTGCGCGCTGGCGCAGATCAAAAAACATATTGCTAATCAGGGCCAGCGTAGAAGGCATCAGGGTTGCTCCAGCAATACCCAGTGCTGCCCGCGCCACAATGAGCCACTCGGCATTGGGTGCATAAGCTGCAAACACTGACGCGACCGCAAACGCAAAGGCGCCAATCATCAGTAGCCGACGTCGGCCAACCCTATCCCCGAGTGTGCCCATAGTGATCAGGAAACCAGAAATCATGAAGCCATAGACGTCCATAATCCACAGTACCTGAGTACTGCTCGGCTGTAGCTCTATCGCCAGGGCAGGAAGCGCAAGGTAGAGAATAGTGACGTCGAAACCAAGCAACATAGTGGGCAGTGCCAGTACCGCAAGCCCCGCCCACTCTTTAATGCCTGCTTTGTTATAGGGCCGCCCGCCTGTATCCGTATAAAAAGGGGTGTGAACATCACATTTGAATGACATGCTGCCTCCGACTTCATCATAGAAGTAGGCATTCTCAGACACTCTATATAGGGTTACAATATAGCTAATTATCCTATTACCAAAGGTAATAGTATGGCGAATCAAAGGCTTGAGCGAACACAGAGTGATCTTACCGAGTTCATGCTGCGGCATCGTCGCAAACTAACACCCGCTGACGTCGGGCTTCCCACCAGTGGGCGAAGGCGTACACCAGGGTTAAGACGAGAAGAGGTTGCGGCGCTTGCCGGGGTAGGACTGACTTGGTACACGTGGTTTGAGCAGGGCCGTGACATTAAGGTCTCCGAACGCTTTCTGCTCAATATCTCTCGTGCCCTAAAACTGGATGACGCCGAGTGCTGTCATCTTTTCCTGTTGGCACACCGCCGAGCGCCACCAGCAGAAGCGCATCAAGAGCAGAGCACATCTCCCCGGATACAGTCGCTGATGGATGACCTCTCTCGCCCTAGCTACGTCATGAACCTGCGCTGGGATGTTATTGGCTGGAATACGCAGGCTGATGAACTACTCCAGTTCAGCAGCCGAGAAGCGCCTGAACGTAATCTATTAAGGATGGTGTTTACCGCTCCTGACCTGCGACAGCGACTCCCTGACTGGCAACAGGATGCCTCGCATATGTTGGCGCAGTTTCGTTGTGACTTAGCGGTCGCCCCTGAAGACCCGATCATGCAAACGCTGATCGACGAGCTTAGTCAATTATCACCTGATTTCCGTCGCTGGTGGGAAGCTTCAAATATGGAGGGATACAATAGAGGAATTAGCAACCTCTTTGATACAGATGGCGCGCATCATACCTACACCCATGAGACGCTAATCGTCGATGAGCACCGCCATCTAAAAATGATTGTCTACTTCGACAGCTAAAGCAATCCCATGCCCCCTTTCCAAAGCACTACTTCACTGCCGTTCTATATCGAACAGGAAACTTTCCAAAATGGCACGACTTTGAGCCAGTTTCGCTGCTTTCTGGTCGGCAAACTTAATTTGATCACACAACACATTGCGTAGTTCGTCACAGGGTTCGAAGACGGGGCCCTCCCCCCTCACACATGGTAGGAATTGCTTGATAGTTGCCAGAGTCATGCCTGCTGAACCGAGCAGCTTGATCCGTTCGACAGTTCGAACCTCGCTCTGCGCGTAATGACGATACCCATTGGTGGTGCGCTTTGGCTTAAGCAAACCTTCCGTTTCATAGTAGCGCAGCATGCGGATGCTCACTCCGGTGCGTTTAGCCAGTTCACCTATTTTCATTCGCTCTATTGACCCTTACAGTACTGTAAGGGTTTAGGGTAGTGACTCCTTACTGCAAGTTCAACCAGGAGTCACTGTTATGTCCAATAACGCCTGCAATTTTCAGGCCCATATTAATGGGCTGCCAGCCACTCTTTCAGAGCTGATCCCCCTGGCTTTTGCAGGGTTTGCCCATTTCACGGCCATGCAGGTACGAGATAGTAAGGTCAAAGGACTAGATCTTCATCTTGCCCGCCTGCAGAAAGCGTCAAAAGAGTTTTTTGGAAGGATGCTCCCTGAGGAACAACTCGTTTCCTACATCAAAACAGCCATAACTGAAGGTCCGAAAGACCATTCATTGATGGTCACCCTCTTCTCTCGCCATGGTGAATTCATTGCAGCCAGCATGGATGCAGAACCAGACGTGCTCATTCGTAGCAGCGCACCGGTTAATGGCCCCAAAGGGCCGTTGAGGCTGAGTAGGGTAGACCACGAGCGGCCTCTGGCTTTTATCAAGCACGTTGGTGAGGCGGGTAAAACCTACTATCTTCATCAAGCTCTACGCCAGGGCTTCGATGACGCTGCGTTTGTCGATCGCCACGGGCGATTAAGCGAGGCAACCATCTGGAACCTTGCCTTCTGGGAAGGTGAGACGGTTATCTGGCCAAAGGCATTGATGTTGCAGGGCACTATGATGGGTATCGTTCAACGCCAACTGAACCGCCTCGGTATTGCCCAGCGCCATGAGGAGATCACCATTGAGCGTCTTTCGGAACTGTCCGGCGCCGCGGTGATGAATTCATGGACACCCGGCATCGCAGTCACTGCCATTGCTACCACTGCTTTTGCAGAAGCAACACCATTGATCAGCTTGCTTCATAAAGCCTACCAGGCTGAACCCATCAGTGTATTGTAGGTGCCTACGCTGACTGTTTTTTAGATTATCTGAATGAAAGCTTGGAGCCGCTACAATGCCCTAAGAGAGGGCATTGATTATGCCGATTCCGGCGGCTCATCGCTTGCAAGTCTTCCATATAGTGCAGAATCTGAGACAACACCATCGATTTCCCAACGCTGCCTCAGCAAGCCCTCTTGTGAAAAGCCAAGCTTTTTCAGTGCTTTCGCAGAAGGGTGGTTATCTGGGTCAATCTCAGCCTCTATACGGCGAAGCCCTAACTTATTAAAGCCATATTGAATCAGTGCTTCTCCAGCCTCATTGATATAGCCCTTCCCCCAAAACGAGCGGCCTAAGCCAAAACCAATCTCAGCGCGCCTGGAGTTCTTGCTATAGCTGAACAGCATGAACTTCCCAGCCAACTCACCTGTCGATTTCAGGCATACCCCCAGCACCAGTGATTCCTGACGTCGCATGGAGTCATTGTTGCTATTAACGAAATCCAGGGCATCTTGCATTCCCGTCCAAGGTGCGGTGTTCCAGTACTTCATCACCTCCGGATTGGAGAATATTTCTAACAGGCTTTCCGAATCACTACGCAGCAACGGACGTAATTTTAATCGTTCGGTTTCAATAATCGGATAAAACAACTGTTCAGACATTGGCAGGCACCTTTAAAACATCAACGCTAGATGTTAAGCACTCGGTTGATAGTTAGCCGGAAAAAAATGTCGTTCAACTAATTCAATGAGGATATGTAGCACTTTGATATGCAGCTCTTGAACACGATCAGCAAAGCTGCCCGCTGGCGTACAGATATAAACGTCACTCAAAGCTTCAAGCGCTGAACTTTGCCTACCCGACAAGATTATGACGCTTAAACCCTGTGACTTAGCTGCACGAGCGGCAGCTAGAATATTTTTACTTGTGCCACTGGTGCTAAGCGCCAATAAGCAGTCACCCGCACGACCATGCGCCTCAATGTATCGCGAAAATACATACTCATAGCCTAGGTCGTTACCAACGCAGCTTATATGCCCAGGATCACTAATTGCCACAGCGTCTAGTGCGGCACGGTCGTGACGATAACGTCCCGTAAGCTCTTCGGCGAAATGCATCGCATCGCACATCGAGCCTCCATTGCCGCATGAGTACACACGGCCTTTGCGTTCAAAGCATTCAATCAATAAGCCCGCGGCACGTTCAATGCTGGTAAGCGCCTGTTGATTTGCGAGAAGCTTCTCAAGTGCTGTATGTGCTTCACCAAGGCTAGCCTTTATATGCTGAATTAGCATCGTTTAATAACGCTCATAGTGATGAATTTAATAGTATATTTTAAATTATATTCGCATTAAGCCACTTGATAAAAATCTGCTTTTTTGCACTATATTGCCCACTTTGTGTGGGGATGTAGTAGCACAGTTGCGATTCGATGCTCTGTTTCGAAATCGGCTGCAATGTGTTTGCTTTTACAAATTCAGAAACCAGGGTTTCCGAGCAAAACACTAACCCCTTCCCTGCCATAGCTTCATACACACCATACAGCTCTTGATCGAAATATCTTATCCCAACGTTTGGAATAGCCCCCTCATTTTCCGTTAACCAGTCAGTCCAAGGAGAATCTGGCAGCTTACTATTTTTCCATTTAGTCAAGTAAATAAACGATGTCTTATTTGCACTCATGGTACGAAGATAAGAGGGAGCACCATACACGTTAAACCGCTCTACTTTTAACACGCTCGACTTACCAACCATGTTTACATCGCCAAGACGAATGGGCAGGGCATTCATCTTGGCAGATACCGCTTCACCCGTTGACACCTCAACATCAATATTTTGATAGACCTGATTAAAATCGCGTAACAAGGGGATCAACACCAGTGCGGCAAAAGATGACGTTGTCTCAACATTAATGCGCGACGCATCTAGCTTTATATCATCTAACGCTGTTTGGATTCTCTGAAGTCCATCTGTCGTTGCCTCAGAAAGCTGCCGCCCCCCGACAGTTAAGGTCACTTTACGGTTTTTCCGAGTAAATAGCGGCACCCCTAGCCTCTGCTCAAGATTGCTGATGTGGTGGGATACTCCCGCTGGCGTTATCGACAACTCCTCAGCGGCCTCTTTAAAACTCTCCAGACGAGCAGCTACTTCAAACACTCTAATCGCCTGTAATGAAGCTTTCACCACCAGTAACCCCCAATATAGGTTTCAGCTAGAAATCTTGATAGATAAGTTTTACTCACCTATTGATCCAGTTTATTCATTTGTCGCAGCATTGGCAAAAAGGCAGCATAGCCACTCCACATAGCTACCCGCTGAGAGTATTATGCGCACATTACTTCATATAGACGCTAGCGTACGTATGGCGAAAAACCCAAACCCTGACCACAACTCAATATCAAAGCGAATTGCTATGCAGTTTGTCAGCACATGGCAGTCACTTCGAAATATAGATAAGTATATCTATCGTGATATTGGATTAACCCCACCCGCTTTTATTGACCAAGAGTGGATCGGCGCTGTTTTCACCCCTGATGAGCGTAAAAGCCCTGAGCAATGTGAAAAACTGGCCTTATCCGATCAGCTATTTAGCGAGCTGGCTCAAGCGGATGTTATTTTGATCTCTTCACCGATGTACAACTACGGCATGCCAGCCCCTCTTAAAGCGTGGTTCGATCAGGTCATGCGTATCAACAAAACATTTAGTTTTGACTTGGCGCGCGGAGACCATCCTATAGAGCCGCTTTTATCAGGAAAAACGCTGGTCTTAGTAACCTCATGCGGCGAATTTGGGTTTGGGCCAGGAGAGGAACGAGAGCATATGAATCATCTCGGGCCGCACATTAAGACACTGGGCAGATACTTGGGTGTCGAGTCATTTCACGAAATTTCTGCGGAATATCAAGAATTTGGAGATGAAAGACATCAGCAATCAGTTGCAAGTGCGCTTAAAAATGCCGGATTGCTAGCAGCTGATTTAGCTATCAACGGATAAATACTTGTGCAGTAGCTGGGCAGCACGACAAAAGCCAGCGTATCATCGCTCTCCTGCTTGGCCGGGCGAAGAAGCGTTGCTTTAAGCTGAGATGTCGTAGCCCGTTGTGTCATAATTTTTAACCTGACAATTAACAGCCCTCCTATTAAAAGGGGCAGCCCACTCCTCCCTAGCGGGCTGCCTGTCGTCATGATGGATGATAGTTTATGGCCTCTCAATCTGATGATAGCCAGATTGAGGCACTATCTTCAGGTACGATTTATTGACACCCCACCATCTACCAACAGCGTAGACCCGGTTGTAAAGCTGGAGGCATCAGAAGCCAGGTAGAGAGCAGATTGAGCAATTTCTTCAGGTTTTGCCGTTCGTTTCATTGCATGCAGGTTGGCTACGAATGCTAATGCTTCGGGAGTGTTGGCAAACTCCCTGGCTGCAGCGGTATCCGTTCCCCCCGGCAATAATGCATTTACCCGAATGTTATGAGGGCCATATTCACAGGCGAGCACTTGCGTCAGCCCGATTAACCCTGCTTTGCTGGCTGCATAAGCCGCCATACCTGGCATTCCTGCACTATAGCCGACAAATGTCGAAGTAAAAATTAATGAGCCACCGCCAGCCGACTGCATGGCAGGCAGCTGATACTTAGCTGCCAGAAAAGCGCTCGTTAAATTGGTTGTGATTACCTGATCCCAATCGGCCAATGACATTTCGGGCACTGGCCCCATCGCGCCTAAAATGCCTGCGTTGTTAAACGCCACGTCCAACTGACCAAACCGCGCTAGTGTCTCGCCAACGAGCTTCTTGGCGAAATGCTCATCACCTACATCGCCTGCAACCGCTAACGCTTGGCCACCCTCTTCTTGTATAGCGTCGACCAATGCTCCCAGCTCTGACTCTCTTCTGGCCGCTACCACTACAGTAGCCCCTTCCTTAGCGAAAAGCCGGGCGGTCGCTCTGCCAATACCTGCGCTGGCTCCAGTAACAATGGCGACCTTATTTTCGAGTGCACCCATCTTTGTGACCTCCATCACTGTTAGAGATAGGGAGAACTCCCCATCAACAGCGAAGATCATAAGAAGTCATTTACCCAACGCCGACCCGAAACTTGCTAGATTTCGTTGAGACGCTAGTGCTCAGCACATTGGTCGTTGTTGGTGAGCTCTGGGCCATTGAGTTTGTGGTCATCGGCAATAGCCACCGTAAAAGCTATTCATGTTGCTAAGCACGAGAAGCGGGAGTTTGTTTGAAGTAGCGGTTAAGGCGAGTCGTAACAGTGCAAACTGGAAGAAATCCGAGCGCGGAAAAGATTACTGCAGCTGTAGCCATCCCGGCGAGCTTCTGGATGCTGAAATGTCATACTCGTCATGGCGTCGGTTCCATACATAAGGCTTCGTCTGAGGCCAGCCTTCTGGAGAGTCTTCCCACGTTTCCAGGCGACCATAAGGTGTTAAATCCAAGTACGTCCAGAAGCTACCTAAATATTCGACTCCACGCGCCCCGGTAAAATAAGTGCGATATATATCGTACCCATCGCGGAGAAACACGGAGGCACCATGCCTTTCCCCTCCGCTGTCGTCACCCCAAAATCATAGTTAAAGTCGCTCTCAAAAGAGGAGTACCAGTGAATCGCCCAACCCATACGCGTTTTGTACTGATTGATTTTCTCAAGAGGAGCGCGTGACACCATTACCCGTGAGGTATCGCGAGCCTGTAGATGGGCTGAGTGAGTCATTGCATCGGCCACCCACGAACACCCGTCACAACCCGCTTTCCAATCAAACGCATACATAAGGTGATAAACAATAAGTTGACGACGCCCAGCGAATAATTCAAGGAAGGATATGGGGCCTTCGTCGCTATTGATTCGTAGTTTTTATCTACTGTCACCATGGGTAGCTTTCTACGCTCAGCGCTTTCTCTTTTATAAGAAGCTGCTCCAGCGCTAATATACACTCTTCTGAAGATACGATACTTGGTAGCGGCTGTCTCCGCCAGCAGCGTAGGCAAAAGGAAATTGCTTACCCAATTTCCTCTCATCTATGTTTTACGATGAATTGCATACTCACCTCAACTATTTTTATAGTCATTGAGTACACCAACGCCCGTCAGGACGTCCGGTGCAGTACCTTGGTGGGTAATTTGTAGCAATGATTCAATCTTTATGGACTGCCCAAGAAACTCCAATATTTGACACCCAGATGCTGCCCGGTGAAGAGCAAAACCAGACAGCTGGTTGATTGCCAGAGCCAGCGCCTGGTAAGAATCTACTCCACATGCATTTTGAATATACACTTGGCTCTCGTTAATTAGTAAGCGAACAGGGCATCGCCAGTCTGTACCGCCGACTGTCTCAACATCCTGAATAGGCTGGCCAATTTCGAGGCGTATTTGTTGCCGTGAGCCATCAAAGACGGCATCAAATACACGCGAAGCAATTGTTTCGGTGTATGACGTTGAAATAGGATCCATACGCTTCCTTTACTCAGTACTGAAACCATGCGCTTAGTTAGACAATAATGTTAAGTACCCACTTTGATAACCAAGCATAAATCAATTCAGCTTGAAAAAAACACACTGTAAAAACTGCCTAAGTCCAAAAACGGCCAACCTTCTACCTAGAATCGAACAAAAAGGCCAAGCTCATCGAGAAAATAGCGCTCGGTGCTGGCGGTGACGTCGAGTACACACGTTTTTTCATTCGATTTTAGCTAGTTAAATGGTTATCGACTTGCTGGCGCAATCCATTGGCCGTCTTTATATATTGAGGGAATTCCATGGTCTTGCCATGGGCTGTTGCTGACTCAATTACTGCCACCATCTCCTCCGCCTCCCGAGCAATCGATGCTAGACGTGTCACCTCCAAAACTCGCTGACGCCGCGATTACGCTTGAACAGTTGAAATCTGTGCTACCAGAAAAGTAGGCACCGCCGACCTCTTCACGCAGCTCTTCATAGCTGAAATTTTCATGTATTTCGCTCTGATAAGCGATAAACTCTGGATGATTGGTATACATCGCCAGCGCGTAATGTTGATGCTGGCTATTTAGCCCCGCGCGCTCAATACTCCGCCTTACCTGCAGCTGCGTGTAATATTCCTGGCGGCCATAATCGTTGACCAAGACACTAGGCAGCTGCTCTATATAACCTTTGATGGCACGTTTTTTCTTGAGGTTATCGAATAGCCCCATACTTAACTCCATTTTTTAATAAACACCAGGAAATCTCTGGTTAGCTATTACGCTTAGCCATACAGCGTTGAAAATCGGCTCGCGCACGAATCTAATCAAAGTACTCATTTACAACCCGTAAATACGCACGCAAAGCCGATTCTTTTCGCCGATTTTGCCTTGGCTTGCCTGCGCACACCGACTTTTCAGAAAAAGCCTAGGCATATTAGTCTGTCTCTACAGACAACTGTTTTTAAACTTTCCCTGTGCGCTCGTTAAGATCCTCTGCTTGCTCATGGTCCGGTCAAACCATAAGAGACTATAAAGAGTGCGAAGAGAGGAATCGCCACGACCGTCGCGGCCGCATCAAACGTAATGGCAACAGGCGTTGCGATAACACGCCCGGCTGTATCGATGGGGCCCCTGGGCATGCTCATACTGACTTGGTACTCGTTTTCTAGCTTTTCAAGCGGCAAACTTCCTTCAATGGTATATCGCTCACCCCTAATCTCGCGTATCAACAGGAAGTTATTCGTAACAGGATTTTTCGTAAAGCCCAATGCGGTTAATTGACTGACAAGCTCGGCTGAAGGGTTCTGTTCATGCAATGTGAGCTTAATGCTGCCGGTCACCACATTGGAGCTAGATAGCGAGAAGCCGCTAAATTCGGGAAGAAACTCAACTTCTCGGCTAAGCATCAGCGCCTGACCAAGTTGCTGCTGAGAGGGAAATAAAAAAGCTTCACGCCGCGTGGTGACCACTAAATCGTTCGTTTCTTTATTAACGTAGAAGCCATTAACGGCCATCACTCTCTCAGGCTTGGGCTCCCACAGCTTTGTGGTGCAGCCTGCTAAAAAAATACATAGAACAATCAATATTCGATACATGCTTCTCTCCCGGTTATGGCTCATGGTTAATCAAGTAAACTTTACCTTACCATAGCTTTAAAAAACCAGGATTTTGATAAGTATAATTTCATATAAACCTGAAGTGAACGGTGTGCGACTTGTCGGCGCTACTACCAATCCTAAGGCGCACCGGCTCCTGGCTATGTCTCGACTGCCGACAACCGCACATACTCCGGAACCCTTTCTTTGAGCAAGGTGATCAGTTCAGGCTGCATCAACTCGTAGTGATCGGGAATATCCAGGCAGACTAGTCTCTTCCCCTTGAGTAACTCCCCGTACGTCTTGGCGACTTCATCCCGGTGGCTCTTTTCCATCACCAGGACGATATCAGCCCACTCAATTAAGCGCCAAGAAACGGGCGTTTTAGCACTCGAACTTGTTCCAGCTCCGATTGCTTGAATACTGGGGTAAGCTGAAAAGACACGTTCAGCCGTCGGGCTCCGTAGCCTATTTTCGCTGCAAATAAACAGAAGATTCATAGATTTTCCTTGGTTTTCAGTGCCTCAGCTTTTAAGCCAACTAAACCATATCCATTTATTTTTTATCAACCACTTCTGCTCGCCGCTTTATTTTAACTTAGGCATAAAGTTCGCAACAGGAGATAGCAACCTCTTTTGATAATCAATATCATGTATAGCCATATACCTCCCTCCCTGACGATAGGAATTTAAAAACACTCCATATTGATCAGGATAAAAAACGATCCCTACAAACATCGCAAGAGCCGAATAAATGCTGCGCTTACCGTTACCCCAGAGCCAATATTGCATCGCAATTTCTTGAGCCACATCTGTAGAAAAACCAGTCAAAACATGAAAAACGTCATGATCCTCACAACGTGGCTGTGGCTCAAATTTGTTTTTCAATAAAAAACTCCCCAAATGAAAACCTAAACTATTTTTGGGATATAAGACCAATTGCCTTGCATGAACATTCCACACTGGCTCACTCTTAAAAAAGATATAAAATTGACTAGATAACTTAAAACCAAATCCTACAAATTTCTCCCTGGCCTTATAGATAACCTCTTGCAACTCAAAGAAAAAAGATAAAAAAACACTTCTCATAAATACGACCTTAATTTTTCATTTTGACCAATAATTTAATAATAACAAGCAGCAACCACACTCCTAAAAAATAAAATATAGAAAATACTGCTCCGGTTATTGGTGCAAATGTTCTGCCTGTATCCGCTATCACCCGATGCATTGCTTGTTCTTGCTCTGGTGTTATTTCACTAACCGAGAAAAATTCATATCTTCTTGACGAAGCACCTCTAATACATTAGTTATATTTTATACAAAAAAAGCATTCAATCAAAGAAAAATTAGCAACATTATTCCCTTCTTAACTTCTTATATCGAGAACATTGAGTCTGAAGCACCGTTACATGCGAACTTGCAGACAACAGCTTATGATAAAAATCCAACAACGGACTTCCATTGCGATCAAGCTAAAGCCTTACTTCAACGATTGGATCGATGCCAGGCTCTAACTGCTCGCCCACCCAAAGGCGATGTAATCGGGTTTTGAGAATATCGCCAGGCCCAGAGATGAATTTAGGCTGACCGAAGTGAGTCATCACTTCGTGCTGGCGCTCTAGTGCGCGACGATCTTGCGAGACCACTGGGGCCAGGAACAACCGAATGGACGCCTGTTTAAGCCAGCTTGGCGCCATACCCCTAGGTGTCGAAAAGCGCGCGAAAGGCGTGAAACTGCTTTCCGTTGCTGGCGTGAAAATGGCGGTGACACATAACGTCAACTTGGTTTCACCTTCCCACCGCGCTTGAACCATAGTGGGCGGATAATAGCGCGAGACACTGCGCGAGCGATCACGCTCCAAAAAGCGCGACATCAGGCCATAATCGGGCTGGGTTTGCTCAATTGCCATATCGATTCCGTCACCGTAGCTGGTAACAATCAGCTCCACTGGCAAGCGTCGATCCCGGCGACGAATAAAACCATGATGCAGATGATTGGTGTGGAACGGATCCATCACGTTTTCGACCGCATCGTAGGCGCGTCCCACCCAGGTGCCTTGTTGCCACCAGAAATGATCGAGTTCAGGGTTACCGAAGTCAGGAGGTAACGCTGGCTCGGCGGGTGCCGCGTCAGAAAGCGCCACAAAGATTCCCCCGTGCCGCTCGACCACGCGCAGTGCATCGGCCTTGAGCCGTTGATCATGGGTCGTATCGACCAGACAGCCGGGCACCTCGGTGCAGGTTCCATCGCTTGCGAAACGCCAGCCGTGGTATGGGCACTCGAGAGCCCCTTTGTGCACACGCCCTTCGGAAAGCGGGTAATTGCGGTGCGGGCAGCGATCGACCAAGGCACCAATCCCCTCTTCACTGCGGAAGAGCGCAATCGGTGTACCGCAACACATGACTTTTTGCGCCTTGCCACGTTTCAGGTCTTTCGATAAGGCAACCAAGTGCCAGGCATCGCGGACTGACTGGGGAAATGTCATTAAGGCAGCTCCTCACCATTCCACTCGAGATCGTAAGTGGCGGCGGCATTTGTCGAAATATTGTGTTTGAAACCCGTAAGGGAGAAGGAGGCGGCGTCGCAAAGCGCACCAAACAAAGGCCAGCGATCGCCAGGCCGAGACACCACGTCACGGCCAGTAGCAACGCAGCGCCACCAATCGCGCATACGCGCACCACGCACCGCCTGCGGCAGGCCAAATACGACCATCGCTGGGCCAAGATAAAGAGTGCCTGGCGCGGCTTCAGGTGCGGCTACCCCGTCACCTATGGCATGGGCAAGATGACCTGCACCAGTGATCAGATGCACACCGCTGGTCGCTCGTGGATTGCATTCAAGCAAGTAGGCAGCACCCGCTTCATCGAACATTGCATCGCAGGCGAACTGCCCGTGAATATTGGCACACTGCGCCAGGCGGGCGGCCATTTTACGCAGCGTTTCGCGACGGTGGTCAGCGACAGGGTCGAAAGCATAGCCAGCTCCCCCGGCCAAGCGCCAGCTGGAACGGTAGGCAGCAAAGGCGACCAACGCTCCCCGATGCGCCACGCCATGAAAACAGACTTCTTCGCCGTGGATACGCGCTTGTGCCATCCAGGGTGCGTCGGGGCTCGGTGTAATAGCGGCTAACGCACACCGGTCAGGGGCGACCAGTGCGCTATCACCAAATCGGCTGAAGCGCGGTTTGAATACCCACTCGCAACTTCTGCTAGCGAAGCGTTCCAGCTCTTCTATGCAATCTATCGGATGGCTTTCCGGCACAGGCAGGCCCCATTTGCCGCAGTGATGCGCAAAGGCGAACTTGTCATGCAGTTGGCGCAACGTAGCAAGGTTAGGCACAAACAGACGCTCACCTAATCGGCTCTGAAGGGCGGGCGCAGCAAGATGAAAAACCTCCTCGCAGGTCGGCACCACTCGTTCAAAACCGAAGGTATCGACTAGCTCGACAATACGTGCGCGAAAGGCTGTTCCCTGCTGCCGGGGCGCAGGATAGCGATGCACCTGGGCAGGGGCTTTCGACCAGCGCGCCATGCGCACCGGTACGCTGTCCGCCAGATGCGGTTCCCATCCGGCCGCGGCGAAATCACGGGCAAGATCCAACGCGGCAACCGCCCGAGCGCCGGTAATAAGCACGCGTCTAGCCATCGCGCCACACCACTTTACGGCGTTTGGGGCCACTCCACGCGCTTAGATCATGGGCGACTTCAACCGGCACCGGCAAATCGCATACCTGGCTCAGCGCCCGTGCAGCCATCGTCGAAGCGGTTGTTGAACAAAGCGGCGACAAATGCAGCACGACCCACTCTGGCCCTGCTTCGGCCTGCCATATTTTGTCGCCCCCCAGCACCGACTCAAGCGATGCAACTACCTCGGGCGGGGTGACTGTGCCATCGGCAAAGCGCCAGATATCGTTCACCCGGCCTTGCGGCGCATGGATGACGCGACCCGCAAAACCGCAAGGGCAGGAACAAGCGTCGAGCTCAAGATAATCGTCGCCGCGAACACGAACAATCGGTTGGCTGGTGCGGCGAAGGTCGGTAATGATCGGTCGATAGCCGGGCGTGCCAGGAACCGGCTCAAGTTCGATAGCCATCGCATGATCATTAAGATGCAGCCGGCCGTTCGCACACTCAGCGGCCAGAAACCCTTCGGTCGCTTGGTAAATTTGGCGGGGCCTTATCCCCAGCCGCTCAGTGAGGAAATCGCACTCAGCTTCGCTAGTCGGCTCGCTGCCACAAAATAGATGCTGCAGCGAGGGGAAATGCGCCCCTGCTGCTGCGAAAGCGGCCAGCCGATGCGGCGGTGCGATCAGGATCGTAGGCTCGAACTGCGCCAATTCCGCAATGCTCTGTTCAATCGATGCTTCAAGGGGAAAATGGGCAAACGTAAACCGCCCTCGCCCAACATCGCTGTAGAGCGCATTGCTGGCGCGCAAATGCAGGGCGAGCCGCTGGCGCTTGAACAAGGCACGCGCTGGGAGCAGCCGAGCCAGGCTCTGGCCGATATAGTCGGCACGCTCTGCGGGGCTGGCAAGGAACAACCCTCGCGCACCGCACCCCGTTCCAGTTGACCAGCCTGCCGACAATTCGCCAACGGCTGTGCCTTGCTCCGCGGCGGCGGCCAACTCGCGCAGCTCCTCATCGCTCATACCTAGGCTGTTCCAGGCGCCGTAATCAGCACGAAGATTCGCGATGTCAGTGACCGGAAACTCAGCCAGATCGCGACCGGCATAGCGTGCTAGTGCGGGCGTTCGGGCGATGACAGGCTGCAGCTTGCGCCACATGCTGGCTCGCCGCGTAGCCAGTTGCCCCGGCGACATGCTCAGCGCACGCCGCGTTCGTATCCACGCGGCTAAGACTCGGTCAGTGCGCATCATGGCCGCCAAAACGCTTGGCGCTGGCAGCGCAATGCGAAGGTAGGATGACCAAGTCGCCATTGCAGCACGCCGCCTCGCTCAACAGGTTGAGAGTTGCGCGGTAACGCTGGGTATTGCCGAGAAGTGCAGTGGTAAGCCGCGGCGGAGGCCGACGCTGCGTGATTGACTTGCCAAGCCACACCGCATCGGCAGCCAGTAAGACCTGGCGATCGTCGCTGGTGCGCAGTGCCAGCCCCCAATGACCGACGCAATGGCCGGGCAGCTCCACCGCGATCAGGCTACCATCTCCCAGGATATCCCTACCTTCGCTGAAGGGCGCGAATCCGCTGGGTAGCGCCACTGCTGGGGCATCTTCGAAAAAGCGAGCGTTAGCATCAGCCGCCTGAGGAACCAGCGCAGGCAGCAAGCCCTGGCGCACTCGGCCAAAGCGACCCGGCCGGCGCAATTCGGACAAGCCTGCCCGGGCGCAATAGACCGGCCGCTGAGCAAGGTGGCTCATTCCTGCAACGTGATCGCCATGAAAATGCGAGATGATTGTGCCGACAATCGCGCTGTCTTCAATCCCATGGGTTGCAAGCCAAGCGCTCCACGCCTGCTCTGCATCGATTTTGACCGGCGTTGTCCAGCGATAGAATCGCTCGGGAAACGTCTCTGTGGCATTGATAAAAGCAGGATCATAGCCGGTATCAAACAACAAAATACCCCGCGTCGGGTGCTCTATCACCCCCACCATGGCGGGAAAATCAACCGCGCATAGGCTGCCGCCCGAAAGGGTGGCGACCTCGGGATGTCGGCATGAACCGCGCTCAAGCCAACGGAATCCGACGCGGATCATGGCTGTTTTTCCTGCGTTGCGAGCTGCCGCGCTTCGGCCAGCAGAGTTGCCAATGCATCATGCTGTGGCCGGTAGCCCAGCAGCCGCTGGGCGGGCTCGAGATCAAAGGTTTGAGAATAGGCCAGCGTCGCCAGTTTATAGCGGGTCAGCATCGGCTCCCGTGAGGCACGCATCAGCAGCGCAACGTTTTCACTGAGCACAGCGATAGCTCGCGCGAAGCCAACCGGCAGTGAGACAAGCTGCGGTGTTTTGCCTAACGCATCAGCGAGCTTATAAGCCACTTCGCGTACCGTAATAGGGCTACCTCCCGATATATTGATCGCCTTTCCGGTAAGCTCAACCGCCCGCTCCTCAGCGGCACAGATAGCCCATGCGGCATCGCGCAGATCGGTCAACTCAATCAGCGCCCGACCGCCACGCGGAAGCGGCATGCGCTTGCGCCCCGCCAGTTCGGCCAGCTTGGGTAGGATCACCCGATCCCCCGGCCCCACCAGCGCACGCGGGCGAATGGCGCAGCAGGCCATGGCGTCTTCCCGCTGTGCAAGCACGCTGCGTTCCGCCGCGAGCTTGGTACGTGCGTAGTGGTTGAGTGGCTGAAGCGCGGGGGCGTCATATTCGCCGATGGCTAACCGGTCACGATACGCGGCAAAAATTGATGGCGAAGACACAAACACGAAACGCTCTACGCCCGAGCGGCTGGCCGCTTCAAGCAGTTGTTCTGTCATATGAATATTGTGGAGTTCAAATGCACGCTGTGGCCCCCAGCTGGCCGATAATGCGGCGGCATGAATAACGCTATCGACGTCTTTCAAGAGCTCGCGAAAATCGATCTTTGAGTGGGTAAGATCCACCCTAACGAACTGCGCGCCGAGTAACGTTAGCGCTTCGCCTGCCGCCTGCGAACGCCCCGTAGCACGCACAGCATGCCCGCGTTTTAGCGCCTCGCGCACCAGCGCCATGCCCAGCCCGCCGGTCGCCCCGGTTATCAGGATGCGCCGCTGGCTCATAGCTTGAGCACCATGGCACTGGCACTGATCCCCGCGGCGGTGCCTAGCAGCAAGATATAGTCACCCCGCTTGGCAATACCCATCGTGAGTGCGTGGGCGAGCACGGTCGGGATTGAGGCGGCTATCTGGTTACCGTTCGTCGGGAAGATATTAACCACGCGGTCACTGTTGGGCGCGAAAAGCCGTTTGATATGCTCTACCCCAGGTGCACTGGCTTGGTGGCAAATCACACAGGCGAGATCATCCTTGCCTATTTCTGCCTGTTCGAGCGCACGCTGGATGATTCCAGGCAACACCTTGGCAGCAGCTTTGAAAATGCCAAAAGCATCCATCTCGAAATAGGCGCCGGCGACCAGCGCCTGATAGCCTTCGGCAATGCGCAACTTTGTGCCGCCCGCGCGAAGCTGCGCTAATTCGTGGTGAGCTCCATAGGTAACCGACACGCTTGATCGCATTCCGCAGGTTGTGTCTGATGTCGCCTCAATCGCCAGTGCCGCTGCACCATCGCCAAAGATGGAGCGCGTTTTCGGCTCCTCAGGGTTAAGCCCTGCCGACGCGATATCGCTCGCAAATACAAGCGCTCGCCGCCAGCGCCCGCAGGCAATTCCCATGGCGGCGATATCCAATGCCACCATAAAGGATAAACAGGTCTGGTTGACGTCAAAGCTAGGCACGCCGGACTGGCCAAAGCCGAGACGGTTCTGGACTAAAGCGGCAGTGGACGGAATCGGTTGTTCCATAACGCCACAACCGCCGATGATAACGTCGGGCGGTGTATTACCCCAACCTGAACGGTTCAGCGCCTCACGAGCGGCCTCAGTCGCCATCATTGAGGTGGTCTCCTCCTCACCCGCAACATGGCGCGCAGCGATGCCGAACTGGCGCTCAGTCCAGCCAGAAGGATGACCTTGACGCTCATCCAGTGAGCGCGAAGTTAGCAGGGTGCGAGGGCGATAGCTGCCCCACCCGGCAATCATGAAGTTGCTAATCATATGTCCAATTCTAATCGATTCGCTCACATACTCTAATAAAGCTTAATATCAATCAATTAAAAATTAGACGATATTCATTTTATGGTTAACCTGGCAAGGTGCGTAAAGGAAGGCTAATTACGCGCTTAAAGTGCTTCGTGATGTGCGGATCGCTAAATTCCTGTTGCACCAGCGATGGCTAAACCCAAGTAGAGAGCCAACACCGTTAACAACCTAGCCCACCAAAGAGTGAACTGCTTGCGAAACAGGTTTATAACGAACAGCATACTCCCCACTACCCCAACTAAAACGCCTAATCCAACGACCATTGCCCCTGGCTCGCCACCGAGGAAATAGGTGCGCATTATTTCTGGGAACACACTCCAGATAAAAGGGATGAGCAAAGCTACTACAACACTTGCTAAACCAACGATTAATGCCGTGACTTCGAGCTTAAACACAGGCCTCCACTAGATAGTTAACATTTATGAATGTAGATCTTAACTCTACTACGGAATAAATCACTATCTGTTAGCCAAACGATTAAGCTAGAAGGCGACTTATCAGCGCTATGCCGGTAGCATAATCGCGATGTTCATCAACAAAGACGGCATCGCGAACAGTAAATTACCAACCATCACAGGGATTTACGTCAGCACGCTCAATGTAAGCAGATGCTTTCAAGCGGCTCATATAGCACCTATCGTTAGCTGAAAGATGACATGTATACCAATATATAAAAAACCAACAAGAGCAGCAGAGAAAGCCATATTTGCTGCACCTTTTGCTCTATCGGTACGACTGGTTCCCGATATCTCAAATGCCTTAGTATCCTGGCGGGCAATAATAAGCACGGGCAGGAAACACAACGCAGCTACTATCGCTCCTGCTACCCAGTGGATTGTAAAACTCACCACCATAAGCAAAACTGGGCTAGCTGGTAGTAACAGCAAAAAAACAGGAAGAATTTTTCGCTGCCCAAACTCATCATAAATCGCTGATTCAGAACGGATCGTACGAATTATTTTCGGTGTAAAAATCAAAAAAACAAGAAAAGCAACAATATCAACCATTGAAAAAAACTCTGCAATAACTTTAGAAAGTCACGAAGAACTCAAGCATTGATTACCTTCCGTTCATTTCAAAACTCTTACTTGCTTCTGAGGAACGGCTAGGGTCGTCAAGGCACTCGATTAACGCTCTCATGAAAAAGGTGGGGTTAAGCAGCTAGAACTAAGCAGAATTAGCCCTCTACTAATCTAACGTAATCTCATACAGAAACACTTTTCCAACTACACACTTAGCGCTATCATCCAGCTTTGGGAACTGATCTATACTAATGATCTCCTGAACAACACGGGAATTTTCATTTGTATTATCGCCTACATCGTAACCAATGAGTTGTGAATTTTCATCAATTACCAAGGCAATGCGATACACCCCACTGTTTTCAGACCGCAATAAGCCAAGCTCTGCTAATTTCGAAGCAAATAGCTGTGGCATAGCCGAAAGAAAATAGTGCCTAGCACTACCTGAAGCGCATATAAAACTCTCCTGATCGGTAGCACTCACCGAGGTATTGATGCTGCCCGATGAAGCTCTAACCTCATCGCCATAAGCTAAATCCAGAAAAGGAAAAATGACTAAGACAGCTATAATATATCTTACAAACTTCATAGACAGGCCTCTTTATAATCCAAAGTTATGGCATAGGATTTGCTAAGTTATACAACCACATGATTAACTTTACCTCACCGACCAGCTTAACGGCAAAGAAAAATTTGTTATTATTTAGCTTTCTTGAATACTTATCTATATCTATCTCCTTGCACTTCTCCCACTAGCCTTCGACAAACAACCAACTAACAGCTGGATAGGGTGCCGGTGAAATCAGGCGAGGATCTACATACCGACACGGGAAGGGCAGCTTCTCAGCTCTAAGGTCGTAATTACTAACGTCCACACCAACCGGGCACTGGCGCGTCGACTTCATGTTTTTGGCGGTTATTCGTCGGCGCCTAACCAACTCAAGTACTTGTCATAGAACTGGTTACTAAAAAGAGTACCAGGATCATATGCCCGCTTCAGTTCAACAAACTCTTCCGCCTGAGGGTAGGCCTGTAAAAATTGCTCTTCGGTGGCGTGCGGCCGGTAGGGAAGATAGTAGCGGCCTCCAACGCTTTGGCTGGCATCAATGAGCTCGCGAGTCATCTCCCGCATACTTGCCTCCGCCACCTCTGTGCGGCTCTGGCTGAAGAGCATCACTACCGCTAGCGCATTCTGATCGGCATAACGTAAGTAGGTGTCATTGTCCTCCCGAACATCACGCAGGGTAATGTTGAGTAAGTCAGGGCTGTGCCTAGGAATAATTTCCCTAGCAAGCATCAAGAAAGCTTCCAGCTGGTTTGGCGGTACGAAGTACTCATGAATGATGTCGGTTTGTTCCTCCACGCGATTAGCGTAAAGAGACACATCGGTATTGAGAAGCTGGTTGCGCGAAACAAAGTCCCCGCCGACTTTCTCACCAAAAGTCGTTTCTAGATTCCAGCGCAATCTCTTGCCGTAGTCGCTTTCGACTGAACCACGAAAGATGACCCGCCGCAGCGGATCAATAGCAGACTCGGCTAGGGCGGGAAGCGGTTCGGAGACTTGGCTGGTCTTACGGTAGACGGTCAAGACCGCATCTTCGAGGAACGATTTTTGGGTTACACGTAGCCGACCGAATGCCATTTCAACAGCCTCATCGCCGTCTACCTGCTCTCGGAAAACTTCGGCGAATCGCTCTGCCGGTGCCGAGTAACGCTCTACCTCATACCACTCGTTAGGAACAGTCCACAGCTCTGCTTCGAGGATAATGCCGAACAGACCGTAGCCGCCGAGTACTAGCGAGAAGAGCTCCGCGTTTTCCTCCCGGCTGCAGCGCAGAATGCTGCCGTCGGCCAAGAGCAGTCGAAATGACTTGACCGAGGATGAGATCGGAGGACGTTTAGCCTGCCAACCGTGCGCATTGACACTAAGCGTGCCTCCGACGGAGAAAGAGCTGTCCGACTGCATAATTGCCACGGAACGACCGTGCCGATCAAGGAAAGGAATAACATCCGACCAAAGAGCGCCAGCCTGAACCGTCAACACATCTCCGTCTTCACTAAGCGACATCTCATTGAACGGCAACATGTTGATAACAATGCCATCCGGAGCAATCGTGTGAGCCCCCATCGAGTGTCTAGCCCCTGCGATAGACACCGGCAACTGGTCTCGCCGCGCCCTGGCCAGAAGCTCGACCAATTGGAGCTCAGCATCATCAGGCGAATCGGGTACTGCCCAGATCTCTTGAACCCTTATCGCGTTGAGCCGACTTACATCATCTGCATAATCAGCAAGAACAGGCTCAAGCGAGTCCTGATCACGGACAACAGTAGCAACTAGGTGGGATACAGGAAGGCCAAGCGCGACTAAGATCGCAGCAGCAATGGAGACTATAAGCAGTCGGCTTAACAGGTTTTTTTTCAACATTGTATTCGTTCTTTATCGAGCCGCCGAGCGCCTTTCTCACCGGAAAGTTGCGAGTACAACGAGCAATTTATCTACTAGCAGCAACTGATTAGGCATTGCCATCAAGCTTCTGGAAAAAATATTTTTCCGTCAAAAGCCCAAAAACAACATATCCAACGCTACGGAGATTTCATCCTGCTGCTCAATGACGCACGAGCTTTCGAGCACCGGGCGAACGAAGTGAGCAAAATTAATGTGATTGTTAGGTGCCATTCCACTTCGACACATACTTCTTAGTTTTGTGAATTAAATAAAGTCCAACTGCGATTACAGTGAAAACAAACGGTACTGAAAGAAGCATTTGCCTTCTCCCGACTAGCCCTAGCCACTGCAATAGAGCCGCTCCTAAAAAGGACAACAGCAACATGATTGCGAGTCCACCGAGCCAGCTCCACAGCTCGGGGATAATCTTGTTGATGAAGTATATGACGAACCCTACAACAACAGGAATCCACCAAAGTGATCCGCCTGCGCCTCGGCCACCCCGGCGAGCCTCAGCGAGTTCCGGAAAGAGCGACAACCCCACTTCCACTATTAGAAATAGTCCCAGAATTGTGAAGTTAGATTTCGTGAGTAAGGACTTCATAACTGCCTCAGGCACCTAACAATGATTCTACGCCCCGCTGCAAAACCTGAACTAACACGACAGCACATTGATTAAGGTTTTGCCGCCTCCTAATTTGACTCTACTCCACTGTTTCTTCTGATAGCAAAGCAAATTTTGGCAATGTATCTAAGTTTCGCTTGTTTGTGCGATCAATGCCATCGTATTTCTATCGCCACATTTTAGATCTACCCCGGAGTGAGATTGGCACCTTCAGCCGGGCTAAACACCATCAGCGCCTCTCGTTAAAAGAAGGGGAAATTATCCAATAAGTTGAGATACAAATCGCACTTCCTGAAGCCGAGCACCACCGAGCTCGAAGTTCTTTGGAGCGGCCCCGTCATGGGCAAACCCGATTGAGCGGTAGAACTTAATCGCCCGTTCATTCTGAGGAAAAACCCACAAACTGCATGATTTGAAACCTTGCACAAGCATCAGCTCTTTCGCCCGCAGCCAGAGCACGCGCCCCACTCCCGTTGACCAAGCAGTTGGGGATACATAGAGAGCCCAAATTTCAGCTTCACTCTTGTGCTCACCGATATCTCGACATGGCCCAAAGCTCAGCCAGCCTTTAACAGCGCCATCTTTCTTGGCAACAAGTAACTCGGGATCACCCGCAGCTATGCATCCGCTCCACACAGCTTCGCGACGCTCTATCGATAGCGATGCTAGATAATCAGCTGGAACAATAGACCTATATGCGGCGCGCCAAGCTTCGACATGAATCTCAGCGACAGCGCGGGCATCTTTAGGATTGGCGTGTACTACGTTCATAACGTTAATCTTTTAAGATCCGGGGATGATAAGACTCAGTTCTAACTATCTCCAAATTTACGCCTCTAAAAACGAAAGTTAAGACGAGTGTTTAGTATAACGCGAGTCTCACATTAGCGAAGGTTCTCAGTTTCGGATCGATAGGCTGCCTGATAGCGTAGAGCGAAGAGGTATGAGCAAGATGCTGGTTTTGATCCATGAACTGCTATTGCACCGGGTAGTCATAACAGCATCGCAGCAGGAGATACACTAGGAGAGACCATATGAGAGAGCAATATGCAGACAATTGAGCTAGGCGGCGTAAGTGTACCCCGTATAGGCCAGGGCACCTGGCACATGGGAGAGAATGCCGGGCAACGGCAAGCTGAGGTAAGAGCGCTGCGTGAAGGTCTGGATCTGGGCATGACCCTGATCGATACCGCAGAGATGTATGCCGAGGGCGGCGCTGAAGAAGTCGTTGGCCAAGCAATCGCCGGTCGGCGCGATGAGGTGTATCTGGTCAGCAAGGTCTACCCGCACAACGCAAGCGCTAAGGGTGTTCAAGCCGCCTGCGAGCGCAGCCTGCGCCGATTGGGCACCGACACTATCGATCTATACCTGCTGCACTGGCGCGGCCAGTATCCGCTGAGCGAAACAGTGGAAGCTTTTGAGCGGCTTCGCGAGCAGGGCAAGATTCTACGCTGGGGTGTGTCGAACTTCGACATTGACGACTTAGCAGAGCTCGACACACCCGCTTGCGCCACCAATCAGGTGCTCTACAACCCCGAAGCACGCGGCATTGAATACGACCTTTTACCCTGGCAAGCACAGCACAACATGCTACTTATGGCCTACTGCCCAATCGGGCAAGGCGGCGCACTACTGCATGACGCCACCTTGCAACGCATCGCTGATAAACACAGCGCCACCACCGCGCAAATCGCCCTCGCCTGGGCACTGCGCCACCCCGGTGTAATAGCGATTCCTAAAGCCGTGAATCTGGACCACCTCAAACAGAATGCTGACGCAGATAAACTCAGACTCGACGAAGACGACTTGGCACACATCGACGCCGCCTATCCCCCGCCAACGCGCAAGCACTCTTTGCAGATGGTGTGACCAAACACCCATCAAAGGCCCAGTACTGGAGCGATGACATGACACTGCCCGCCCCACCACCCAGCGCTTGGATCCGCTTTCTCGCCCACCTGCTGTTTATCCTCGCAGCGTGGACGCTGTTCATCAAATACCTGTTTCCCGTTGGCTATGCGCTGGCATACGGTGAGCCTTGGGCGCGGTATATCTTTTGGGATCTATGGCCACTGGCCCACGTCTGGCTAGGCTGGGCGCTGCTCAAACGGCCTCGCTATACGCGTGCTTTGGCGGTGGGCATGTCGGTGATTGAAATCCTCATCATCTGCACCCTGTTCGTGTTTTTCCTCGCCGACCCAGAGTGGTCGATCTGGCGCTCCAACTGGTTTGTGAATAAGGTGTTTGTGCTGACATGCTTTGTGCTGGTGTTGGCTGCCACGGTGCCGATTCAAAAAAACCTGAAGGAGCGACCGCTATGAGCCATCTCATCAAACATCGCATCACGCGCAGACAAAGCCTTACGCTCATGGGTGCTGCGCTCGCCGCCATGATGCAGCCAAGCGCACCACTGCTTGCCAACACCGATGCTCGCCTAATTAACGGTATCGTATTCATGTTCACACTATGTCTTTCTGCGAAGTCGCAATGAATTGCTAACCACCTGCAAACGCTTCAAGCGCTTTTCCTGTCAAACGGTAGCCCACCCATTCATTTTGCGGTTTTGCGCCTATTGACTCATAGAACTGAATCGCCGGTTCATTCCAGTCAAGTACGTTCCACTCGAAACGACCACACTCTTTCGACACTGCAATGTTAGCAAGGTGCTTCAGAAGCGCTTTACCGGCACCAACATCTCGATATTCAGGAGAAACATACAAATCTTCAAGATATAGCCCATGCTTACCGAGCCATGTTGAGAAATTGAAAAAATAAACGGCAAACCCGATAGGTTTATTATCAAAGTTACAAATTACGGCTTTTGTAGTCGTTTCAGCACCAAACAGAGCGTTTTCTATATCTGTAACTGTCGCTAATACTTCACTCTCAGCTTTTTCATAAATCGCAAGGTCTACAATAAACTGATGAATCAAGGACGCGTCTTCAATGGTCGCCTGACGGATTTCCACGCGTGACATTTTATACTCCTGTAGTTAGCAAAAACGGAACAAAAACAACTTCAGCGACACAATCTCAACACGCGCAAACATTCGCTCATGGGGTTTATTTAGCCGCCTGTCTTGACTCTAACCCATTAATTCTATTTCAGGAAAAATAAAATTTGGCACCTTCGATACCAAGGTAATCGTCGCCGCACTTAGACTAGTCCCTGGCTATTTCTCGACGGAAGATAATCGCACATACTCCGGCGCTCTTTCCCTAAGCAGTTTGATTAGTTCGGGCTGCATGAACTCGTAGTGATCGGGAATATCCAGACAGAATAGCCGCTTCCACTTGAGCAGCTCCCCGTACGTCTTGGTTACCTCCTCCCGGTGGCTCTTCTCCATCACCTGGACGATGTCAGCCTACTCAATTAAGCGCCAAGACATGGGCGTTTTAGCACTCGAACTTGTCCCAGCTCCGATTGCTTGAATACCGGGATAAGCGGAAAAGACACGTTCAGCGGTCGGACTACGTAGCCTATTTTCGCTGCATATAAACAGAAGATTCACAGCGCCGCCGGCCGACTCTGCATCCAACGGGTGGGATTACCGTTCCTACCGCAATCCCATTGGCAATGGACGACCACTTTTTGGCGCACTGAGCGCGGATTCCTGAAAAAATCGATGACTCTGACCCTATTGTTTTCTATTGATTCCGAAAGTGCCTTTGGCGTTGCGTTCAAGCGCAGCTATGTTTGCTCTCCGCGTCATGATGCGACTCAACACAAGGGTGTGACGGCCCCATTTTGAGTAACCTACTTTTGTAACACCCAGGAGTCTGTCGGATTTAGGATGAATTGGCTGCGGAAGCGGGACAACGGTCCAATACCCGTAAGTCCGACAGACTCCTGGTCTTTTAAGCGTCGGGGCTCCCGCAAGAATCATTGCCCTGACATACCTCCCGGGCCGTTTGTTTCTTCAGGCGCCGTAACGCATGCCATCGACCAGCAGAGTCACCATACGGCGTGCATAGTCGATGCGGTCTTCCTGGGCCGAAAGGCAGAGGTTACCAACAGCACGCAGTAGTTGATCCGGGTCGATATCCCCCCGTACTTGCCCGGCCGCGACGGCCGCATCGAGCAGCGATTGCAAAGCCGGTCGCAGCTTGGCATCGAAATACGCTGGCAAAGCACTGTAGGCCGGATCACCCGAGTGCAGGGCGCTGGCCAGGCCGCGTTTGGTCACGATGAAATCAGTGTAGCGCTGCATCCAGTGCGCCAGTGCATCGGCGGGCGCGTACTGAGCGGCTAATTGCGGAGCGGACTCGGCACAGGCGTCGACCTGCTGACGGAAGACGGCAACGATCAGATCGGAACGCTGCGGGAAATGCCGGTACAGGGTACCAACGCCGATACCGGCCCGACGGGCGATTTCCCGCACCGGCGCTTCCACACCCGTCGTCGCAAACACTTCCAGCGAAGCCGCCAGGATGGCATCAATGCTGCGTTTGGCATCGGCGCGAACAGGTCGCATTGCCGATGCTTGCTGATCTTCGGGCCCGGATTGACTCACCTTCACCTCTCCTCAATTAGTAGGCCTAGCCTATCAAAATACGGAACGCTGATCCATTTAATTGACAAGAGGAACATCGCTCCATATTATTCGGAACATTGATCCGTTTAAGTGCTTGTTCGCGGCTCAATTCTCTTTCTACTCCAGTCAGGAACTGAATCATGAACTATCGCAATCTTGGCAAGACCGGCATCAAGGTCAGCCCCTACGCCCTCGGCACCATGATGTTGGGTGCTGCCGGCAACCCCGACCACGACGATGCGATCCGCATCATTCACCGGGCCTTGGATGCCGGTATCAACTTTATCGATACAGCCGATTTCTACAGCCAGGGTGAATCGGAACAGATCGTCGGCAAGGCGTTGCAGGGCCGACGCGACAAGGTGGTACTGACCACCAAGGCGCATCTGCCCATGGGTGAAGACCCCAACCAGCAGGGCAATTCACGCCGCTGGCTGACCCGGGCACTGGATGATTCATTGCACCGCCTGCAGACCGACTACATCGATGTTTATATGGTGCACCGACCATCACCGGAAACGGATATCGAAGAAACCCTCTCGGCCCTGACCGATCTGATGCGTGCCGGCAAAATCCGAGCGATTGGCAGCTCCACTTTTCCGGCCTCGCACATCGTCGAAGCCCAGTGGGTAGCCGAACGCCGCAATCTCGCCCGGATTCGGGTTGAACAACCGTCCTATTCCATTCTCAATCGCAGCATTGAACGCGAAGTGCTGCCGGTCTGTGAACAGTTTGGCATGGGCACCATGGTCTGGAGCCCCTTGCACATGGGCATGCTGACCGGCCGCATCCGCAAAAACCAACCGGCCGACTCCAAGCGCGCTGGGCGTTTACCGCACTTCTATGGTGATGAGCAAAAACTGGACGCTGTTGAACTACTGGTAGCGCTGGCTCAGGAAGCGGGCCTGTCGCTGACGCATCTGGCCATGGCCTTTGCCATCGCACACCCGGCAGTAACCGCAGCCAACCTGGGGCCACGCACCCAGACACAGCTTGAAGATTTACTGGCCGGTGCCAACGTCGAACTCAGTGACGAATTGCTTGATCGTATTGATGCCATCGTCCCGCCTGGCAGCGATGTTGGCCCGTTACACGCCCCCTACCAGCCGCCGGCGCTCGACAATCCTCGACTCAGACGTCGCCGCGCAGACGAACGCAGCGCTGCCTGATCGACACACGGCCGAAGCTCACCCCCGGCTTCAGCACCGACTTCTTTTCAACGACAGATGGATAAACAGATGATAAATGACAAACAAGAAACAGGGGTTTTAGCACTCGGACTTGCCCCAGCAGCGATTGCTTGAATACCGTGATAAGCGGAAAAGACACGTTCAGCGGTCGGACTAAGTAGTCTATTTTCGCTGCATATAAGCAGAAGATTCACAGCGCCTCCTTGGGTTCGGCTTTGTGGCGTGCCTGAAATGCAGTGCCCGCTTTACTAATCACTAAACAGGCTGCCGCCACCGCCAGACCAAGCGATGGGCGTTAAACATTAGCAGGTTGCCACTCACGATCATGGCTAACCCTATAAGAGCATCCGCATGCCACTGATAACCCTCGAACACCGTTGACAGCGCCAGCGCAACCAAAGGAAACAGTACCGTAGCGTAGGCTGCCTTACCGGCACCAATACGGCCAACCAGCATAAAGTAGGCACCAAAGCCTCCCACCGATCCTATTACTGCTAAATAAACCAGGGCGCCTAGATATCTCGGTTCCGCTGGCAGGCTGAAACTGGCTCCCTGAGCCCAGGCAATCAGCCCCATCAACATCCCCCCATACAGCATGGCAAAGGCGTTGGTGGTGTTGATTTGCAGGCCGCATCGCTGGTGCCTGACCGACACCATGTTACCCAGCGAAAACCCGTAGGTCCCCAGCAACGTCAAACCAATGGCGCCCAGCAGCTCCCAGGTAGCCTCAACGGTGACCAGATCCTGCCAGAAAATCAGCGCCATGCCCGGCAACCCCAGGGCCAAAGCCAGGTAAAATACCCGCGGCACCGGTGTGCGGAAGAACAGGTAACCATTGGCCGCATTAAACAGTATCGACATCGAAAACAGGATAGCAATCAGGCCGCTGGGTAGATAACCCGCAGCGGTATAGAAGCAGTAGAAATTCAGACCAAACACACAACCACCCTGCACCAGGCAGAAAAGATGATCTCTGGCCTGTAGAGCCTGGCGTCGGCGAAACAACGTAAGCCCAACCAACAACACCAGTGCTGCGATGAGAAAGCGATAGAATACCGAGACCGGCACCGCCACGTCGCCCACTTGCCAGGCAATCGCCAGCCAGGTCGACCCCCAGATCAGAACCGTTGAGATATACAAAAAGCTATTCATGGCTTGCCATTCCCAGAGGGGTGAGTGTCAGCCATAGTATCGGCTCACACTGACTGACTGGCTTGCCCGCCATTGCGCCTGTTTGCCTATTCTTGCGGTTGAATGGCTCGCTGTATTGAGTTTCGCACTGAGCCTAAGTACTGTTTACGCAGTTCCCAGGAGCCGCCCATGTTCAATGATACGTTGAGCCACTATCCCAGAATGAAACAGACGCAGGCGCGTCTAGTCAGTAGCACCCAGCTAAAAAATGGCATGGCACTGGCGCGTTGGAGTAACCAGGAAGACCGTATTGAGAAAATTCACTCAAACCATCACACGCTGAGCGTCTATCTAAACGGTGCGGAAAACTCCTTACGCAGGCAGGGCTCACAGACCATTGCCAGCAAGACCAGCAACAGCATGTGCTTGATGCCTGCCAACCTGGTTACTAACTGGGACGTTCATGGGCCTGTCTCACTACTGCATTTCTATTTCAGCGACACTCATCTGAGTCAATTGATCGAGCAGGTATGGGATAAAGATGGCCGGAGTGTGCAACTGGACGAAATTGACTTTGCCCAGGACGCCCTGCTCACTCAGCTGTTTTGCACCACCCTTGGGCAGAGCAACTGGCAAGACCCGCTAGATCAATTAGCGCTGGATTCCGCCACCCAAACGGCATTGATACACACCCTACGCCACTACAGCCAGCGCCGTCTGCCGACTCTGCGCCCGACGGGTGGGCTGCCTGCGTGGCAATTAAAACGAGTGGTGGAGTTTATTGAGCATCACCTAAGCCAACCGCTCACGCTGGCAGACATGGCGAACGTCACTGGCCTGAGTGACTACCACTTCGCGCGGATGTTCAAACAGGCCACCGGCTACCCGCCACATCGTTACGTGTTGCGCCGTCGCCTTACCCGGGCGCGACACTTGTTGGCGGAAACTTCGCAAAATATGACTGAGATCGCGCTGCGCTGCGGTTTTGGCTCTAGCAGCCACTTCAGTAACCGCTTTCGTGCAGAGACAGGGGTCAGCCCTACAGAGTATCGGATGCAACAACGCCGCTAGGATGCTTACCAAGACAGCCGTCCTGTGTAAGTATTACGAAACAGGGAAACCATGCCGCCGTGCACCCAACACCACCAACAGTGTTGCCGTAAGCAGCACCAGCAGCGCGGGCGAAAATGAGCTGGCGCCCAAACGATCCAGCAAGACACCTCCGACGATGCCGCCACCCGCAATGGCCACATTCCAGGCGGTCACCAGCATGGACTGTGCAACATCCGCGGCTTCCCCGGCGGTTTTGGCAAGCGCTGTTTGAAACAGCGTGGCTGAGCCGCCAAATGCTATCCCCCAAGCACCTACTGCGCCATAAACAGCTAGGGGCATATCGCCCGCTACGCCAAGCACTAACGCCGCTAATCCAAAAAGGACGGTACTAGCGAGCGTCAGTACACGGAGGTGGCGGTCGATCAATATACCGATGACCCAGATACCTACCAACGCAGCAATACCGAAGACCAACAGAACAAGATCAGTTCGCTCGGCCAAGTTGGCATTCATCAGAAACGGTGCAATATAGGTATAAAGAATATTGTGTGCGAGCACAAAGGCCAACACCGCAAACAGCACCGAACGAATCCCCGGAAGGACGAATACTTGTTTAAGCGTCAATCGCTTGCCTGAGGATTGGCCTGCGAAGTCAGGCACCTTTACGCGAACCCAGACGACCAGAATCAGCGCTAACAAACTCATAATGCCGAAACAGATACGCCAGCCCACCAAAGCGCCGAGGAACGTCCCAGCAGGGACACCCAGCGAAAGCGCCAATGGTGTCCCCACCATCGCAATCGCGATGGCACGCCCCTTAAGATGTTCAGGCACCATGCGAGCGGCATACCCCGCCAATAGCGCCCACAGCAAGCCTGCCGCTACACCAGCAAGAAAGCGGGCTGCCATCGTCAAAACGTAATTCGTAGAGAGCGTTGTGATCGTATTAGCGATAGCAAAACCTATAATAGCGGCAAGAAGTAAGGGTCTACGCCGCACTCCTTGCGTGGCGGCCATCAATGGAATAGCAGCTAGCAGTGATCCGATGGCATAAACAGTGACAAGCTGACCCGCAAGCGATTCTGAAACCTCCAGCCCTGCTCCGATTTGGGGTAACAAGCCTGCTGGCAGCGCCTCAGTCAAGATCGTAACGAAGCCCGCCAACGCCAGTGCCAGCAAAGCCGTAATCGGCAGCCGATCTGATTGCGCGGTTTCACCTCTGCCTCTGTTTAAACTACCCATTTCCGACGTGGTCATCATTATTTCGCCTATTTAAAGTGCAGGTTTAAGCCGCAAAATAGGGTTACCTGCTGCATGTGAGAATAGGCACTCACGTTAGGTACATTGAGCACTCAAGACAATAATGCTAAATTTCTGAACATATCGGAATAGAATTCTTTAATGGATAAACATGGATTCATTAAGTGGAATTGAGTACTTCGTGCAGGCAGCAGAAACCCGCAGTTTCTCCGTCGCTGGCCGTAACCTTGGCGTTTCTTCTTCGGCAATCGGAAAAAGTGTGGCTCGTTTGGAAGCCCGCCTGGGTATCCGCTTACTGCATCGAAGCACCCGCAGCATCACGCTGACCGCAGAGGGCGCCCTCTTTCTTGAGCGCTGCCGCCGTATATTAAGCGAGGTTGAAGCAGCAGAACTGGAGTTATCAGAGATCCATCAGGAGCCCAAGGGAAAACTTCGGGTGAGCTTTCCGCTTGTTGGTCGACTTGTGATGCCGGTGCTGACTTCCTTTATGCACCGTTACCCTTTGATAGAGCTAGACGTGGATTTCTCGGATCGGATGGTCGATGTGATTGAGGAAGGGTTCGATGCCGTTATCCGCACCGGGAAGCCAGCAGATTCACGTTTAATGTCACGCTCATTAGGGAACTACAGCTTGGTGCTTGTAGCATCTCCGAACTACTTATCCCAGCATGGTCAACCGCTAACGCCTGCTGATTTAGTTAATCACGCTTGTTTGCAGCACAAGTTTCCCAGTACCGGTAAATATGAGACTTGGCCGTTACGGCCAATGGGCAACGAGACAACTTCCACGCTAAATACAGTCATGGTGTGCAACACCTCTGAAGCGTTGATCGAAGTGGCCCGAGCAGGACTGGGCATCGCTTGCCTACCGGACTTTATGGTGCGTGAAGCTATCAGCAAGGGAGAGCTAGTGACGGTCTTGAATGATCATATTGAGCATCTGGGAACCTTTCGTATGTTATGGCCCTCAAGTAAGCACTTAGCCCCCAAGCTTCGGGTGTTTATTGATTTTATGGCCGAAGAGCTGTTTAAAAATTAAGCTTTATTGCGGTGCTTTGATTTGAAAAAGGGGCAAATATATAGCTTCATCGGCGTAGACCAATTAACCATCCGATCCGGTTATTGCTTGGGCAGACCAAAGTAACTGGGAAAGCACCTCAATCGACAATGCAGCTTCAGCGTATTCTCTACAACTGCGGCGATTCGCAATGCAATCAACCAATGATGAGAATCTCGTGATTTTAGCGTGTGAAGCTCCAAATTCATGAGTGATTCCATATATTTAACATCTGCAATAACTGGCTACTGCGACGCACAGCCAGAATATTGACCTGATCATTGACGCTATAAATTACCCGGTACGTTCCAGACATCAGCTCCCTGATGCGAGGTGACCCCACTTCGGGAACCATATGCCCGCTTTTAGGGAAATCAGCTAACCGCTTGCATGTACTTTAAAAAATACGACGCTGCCTGGCAGCAAGCAAGGCGTTCGAAGAACATAACGTTTGAATTTAGCGGCGGCTGAAAGCCGTCCACTGCAATGAATGTTAGCCGGTTTTTCGCGGTTGCGCGGCCCACACATCCTTCTTGCCCTTCATGCCGTCCGGCAAGGCCACGCCGACACGGTGCCTTGACATCGAATCACCGCGTTTCACATTCGCGAGAATCACCGAGGCCGCGTCGGCGTAGGGAATGGTCATTTCTGGGATCTTCATTGCAAATAGCGGAAGTAAGAGTGGCGCAGGCAATGATCGGGCAAACGCAGGCAGCGGCGCAGGCAGGCGGTCAACAGACACGCGAAGCCGTGGCAAGCCAATGGCCGGCTGTTCGACCATCGGTCCCGGACATAGAAGCCGCCAATCGAGTTCGGAGCGTTGTAGGCGCTCAAAATTACGGCGGTGCGGCCAGTAAGTGCCGCGTATTTTGGGAAGATCCACCCCAAGCCTGCCCGTTGCATCCAGCGGCAAGAGCGCCGCACCGGCGAGAAACCAGCAAACTGGTCACTCTTTGGCTTGGAGCGATTCCAACGCGGTGACAACGGTGTCCACGAGGCGGACGAACACTTCACCTTCCGTCACAAACCCGGCGCAGGAAACGAGTACATCGTGACTGGCAGCGAACGATGCTAGCTGTGCGATCGGGACGGAGGCGAGATCAAGGTCGGTGACCTGTGCGCGAGCAGACACCTCAGGCGAGAGGCGACCACGATTGCGGACGGCGACAGAAAGAGACCACCCGTTCTCAAGCGTCTGGCTGGCAACGTGTCGGCCAAGGTTTCCGGTTGCACCGAGTACTGCGATTGATGGCATGTGCGGCCTCCTTTCTTACTTTATCTTATGCCTCAAGGCGATGCCCTTCCAGACTACGGCAGAGCGCTGCCAGCCGTTCAACCGCCTGCATTAGCACGTCATCTGGCACTGTCAGCGCTAGCCGAATCAGCGTCGTAGCACTCTCACCAAAAGAAGCGCCCGGCATTACCGCGACCCCCTGTTCTTCAAGCAGGCGCCAAGCGAAGGCCTCACCGTCCAGGCCTGTGCTGGAAACATCGATCATCAGAAACATTCCCCCCTGGGGCATGCTAGACGATAAGGTCGGCACCCGACTGATGGCGTCGTGCAGCAACTTGGCACGGCGCCCTAGCGCTTCTCGTAAGCGATCCGCAGTGTCGAAATGCTGCCGCAAAGCGGCCTCGGTCATATCAGCAATGAACGGCTGATTGCCGAACAGCATGGTTTCCGAGATTGGCAGCAGTCGGCGCGAGAACTCCACGGGACCGATCGACCAACCGCTACGAAACCCCGTCGCCGCATGGCTCTTGGAGATCGATGACACCACGACAGTGCGCTCACGCAAGGCGTCGATTTCCAGCGGCGACACGAAGTCGCCCTCAAAAATCAGCGCTTCATAAACTTCATCGCACAGAATCCACAGGTCATGCTTAATGCAAAGCTCGCCTAATTGTATGAGGGTCGAGCGATCCAACACTGCACCGGTGGGGTTATGCGGCGTATTGAGCATCAGCACGCGGCTTTCCGGGGTAATGGCGGCTGCCAAATCATCGGGCTGCATGATAAAGCCATGCGCCATGCGCAGTGGCACCGGCTGTAGATGAGCGCCAGTCGAGCGAATGACACCTTCGTAAGTAGCGTAGTAGGGGTCGCCCGTGATCACTCCATCGCCTTCGCCAACCAGGGCCAGGATCACAGCGAACAGAGCGGTCTGAGTACCGGGAAAACACAGCACGTTTTCTTCGCCGATGCCAGGAAAGCGCGGCGCATAAGTATCGATCAGGGCATCCACCAGCCCCGGTTCGCCGCGTCCGTTGGAATAACGAGTACGCCCAGCCCTTAGGGCGTCAATACAGTGCTCGACCAAGGCTGGGTCAGTAGTGATATCAGGCTCGCCGATGCTCAGTTCGATGACGTCTTCACCCTTAGCTTGGCGCGCTCTGGCGGCATTGTGCACCGCCCATTTGTCGCCACCCAGGTCATATAGGCGGTCGGTAATCGCTGCATAGCGCATGAAAATTTCCTATTTTGTTGCGGGTTGAGAAGACGGTGTATCGACAGCGGCATACTGCATCAGGGTGTTATTGGGTAGCGCTAAAATACCTTCGGCGGCGCTCAACGCGATCTTTGGCAACAGCGCGGTGTCATAGAGACCGTGCCCCAGCCCTCCTTCGAGCCATAGGCCATCAATCAGCGCATTCAGCGCAATGGCGTAGTGTTTGCAAGTAGCGGGATCCGCCGGACGTTTCAGCGTCAGAAGCAATGGATGAAGCAATGTTTCCAGTAAAATCAGAAATTCACGGTAACTTTCGCGGTGAATATCGGCGTACTCCCGCTCGGTTCGTACACGACCAATGAAGGTCGCCCACAGCGCCACCTTACGAGGAGACAGATTAGGCGACGTAACGTTGGCGACGATAAAGCGTGCCAAGCGCTGCTCAGGCTCCTCGCCTGCCTTCTGGGCAGCTTCCTCAGCTTCGCCCGTCAACTGACCGATCAGATAGGCATAAGCAGCACTTACCATCGCATCCTTAGACCCAAAGTAATGGCGAATCAGCCCCGCGGTTACCCCTGCACGTTCGGCCACACGCCGCGCGCTGGCACCCTTCATGCCGTGTTCGGCAACACAGTCCAAGGTAGCTTCGAGCAGACTGCGCCGCCGTGCATCCATCGACCAACGCTGAAATGATTTCCTGCTCATAGTCCCCGTCGTTTCTGGTAAGAAGCATCCGCCTAAGCGTTTTAATGTCATGTAGGTGTCTTCACATCGTTCACTTCACATCGTTCTCTTCACATAGATAACTGCATATAGTTCACTGTGCAAAGACTCCAACACGCAAGTTAACCTATTGAACAATCTTGCTTTTTCGAAACGAAATCTATCTCTGATGGCAGTTAACTAAAACCATCGCATTCAGGTTTCGTTTGTTACAGAGGCTTTGAATCTTGCCTCACTTGGCTTACAGTTATACTGTCGTATAACAAGGAAATAATTGCAAGCGCCTGTTTAGTGACAGTGTTTCCCCTCCCGGGAGGCTGGCGGGCACTCCCAGAGAAGAGAGAACTCATGGCAAACAAACCCGCAATAGAGATCTGCGATCTACGCAAGCGATTTGGCTCACTCGAGGTTCTGAAGGGCGTTTCCCTTACCGCTAATCAGGGCGATATCGTCGCTATCATTGGCGGCTCAGGCTCAGGTAAATCAACCCTGCTTCGCTGCATCAACCTACTGGAACGCCCTACCTCAGGTAAGATAGCGATTCAGGGCGAACCTTATCGCATGCGAAGCACTCGGCATGGTGATCTTGAAATTGCCGACCGACGTCAGGTTCAGCGAATTCGCGCCCATCTCGGCATGGTTTTCCAGAACTTCAATCTCTGGCCGCACCGTACAGTTCTGGAAAACGTGACAGAGGTACCGATTCATGTACTCGGCATACAGCGCGACGCTGCTATTCATCGTGCCGAGGAATTACTTGATCGAGTGGGGCTAGGCAGCAAGAAGGACATGTATCCCAGCTTCATGTCCGGGGGGCAGCAACAACGCGCTGCCATTGCCCGCGTATTGGCCGTCGACCCATTGGCCATGTTGTTCGATGAGCCAACCTCAGCACTGGATCCGGAGTTGGTCGGCGAGGTGCTGTCGGTGATCCGCGACCTAGCCGCCGAGCAACGTACCATGCTGCTGGTCACTCATGAGATGGCCTTCGCCCGTGACGTAGCAAGCCATGTGGTGTTCTTGCGAGAAGGCGTCATCGAAGAGCAGGGCCCTCCCGATCAGATCTTTGGCGACCCCCGGTCGCCACACTTGAAGCAATTCATCCGTTCAGTGGCCTAGCTTTTCCAACCACTTCCAACACGATATGACCGATGTAACGTAGCGATACGTTTAAAAATACAGCCAACAAAAGAGGTAATCCCCATGTTCAAGACACTTACCACCACCGCGACGCTGATCGGCGTCAGCATTTTCGCCGCGCCCGCGCTAGCCGACAGCTATAAGATCGGTTTGTCCGCCGAACCTTACCCACCCTTCTACTCGCCAGATGCCGCAGGTAACTGGTCAGGCTGGGAAATCGACTTCATTGAGGCCCTCTGTGACCGTTTGGATGCCGAGTGTGAGATCAAACCGGTTGCTTGGGAAGGTATTATCCCAGCCTTAAAAACCGGCAAGATCGATATGATTATTGGTTCAATGTCGATCACCCCCGAGCGCGCCGAGCAGATCGCTTTCTCAGACAAGTACTACGCCAGTCCTACCGGCATCGTGGCACTCAAAGATAGTGATGTGGAGCCTACACCCGAGGGTGTTGAGGGTGCCTACCTGGGCATCCAGTCAGGCACCAATCAAGAGCAGTATGCGCGCACGCACTTCGCGGATACGGCCAACTTACAGGTTTATCAAACCCTCAACGAAGAACTCCAGGATCTAGTCGCCGGACGCTTGGACGCGGTGGTTGCCGACACTCTCGCCGTGCAGACCTTCATCAACTCCGAAGCTGGCAATTCCTGCTGTGAATACCGCGGTGCGGTGCCCAGCGACCCGGAGTTGATGAGCGAGGGCATGGGCGTTGGCTTGCGACAGGAGGATACCGAGCTCAAGGATCGCGTCAACGCGGCCATTGACGCGATGCGCGCCGACGGAACCTACGAAACCATTACCGCGCCCTATTTTGACTTCGATATCTACGGCAGCTGATTTCTGACCAATAAGCCGCCCCAATCGGGGCGGCTTTGCGTTTACACCCTCACAAGGACAACCGCCACTATGACGACTGTCTTCGATTTTAGCCTGCTGGCCTATGAGCCCCCTGGATGGGGCAGGGTACTGCTGGTTGGGTTTCTGCGCTCGATTCAACTGGCAGCGGGCGGCTATCTGCTGGGCATCCTGATTGGCATTGTCGGTGCTGCTGGCAAGTTGTACGGCAACAAAGTCGTTCGCGACCTGCTGGAAATCTACACCATGGTGATCCGCGCCGTGCCCGAACTCGTACTGATGCTGTTGTTTTACTACGTTGGCACCGATCTTTTAAGCCGTATTTCAGCAGCCATGGGCTTTGGCGGCGTCAACATAGACGGTATGGCCGCCGGGATTCTCGTCATTGGTCTGGTGCAGGGCGGCTATGCCACCGAAGTTTTTCGCGGCGCTATTTTGGCCATACCTCGCGGGCAGATTGAGGCGGCTCATGCTTTCGGCATGTCGCCCGGCAAGGTGCTGCGGCGGGTCACGCTGCCCGCCATGACCCCCCACGCCCTGCCAGGCATGGCCAACTTATGGATGATCGCCACCAAGGACACCGCGCTGCTGGCCGTTATTGGGTTTAGCGAACTGACGCTGGTCACCCGCCAAGCCGCTGGTGCTACCCAACACTACATCATGTTTTTCCTGGCGGCGGGCGCGCTGTATCTCGCCCTGACACTGGTGTCGAACCTTGCCTTGCGCCGCTTCGAGCGCTATGCGCGGCGCGGTCTTGTTTCCGTACGCTAAAATTCGAGGAATGCCTGTGCCTGATCCCCACCCTCCCACATCCCCCGTTCGACCGCCGCAGACGCGCGGGTTGCGAATACGCACGTTAACGAAGCTGTCGGGTCTATTAGAACCCCACCGCCTGATCCTGCTCGGGCTATTTATTGTGGGTCTACTGGCCGCTATCCAACTGATGGACTGGAGCTGGCTGCCCCGCTACCTACCCAAGCTCTGGGAAGGGCTGCAGATGACCCTGATCATGCTGGTATCAAGCGTCATTGTCGGCTTTTTGTTCGCCCTGCCACTCGGGCTTGCCCAGGTTAATGGCGCCTGGCCGTTGCGCTGGCTAGCCACTGGTTTTTGTACCGTGATTCGCGGTACTCCGCTATTGCTTCAGCTCTGGCTGTTCTATTTCGGCTTGGGGGCGTTATTTGGCCAGTTTCCGGAAATTCGTGATTCCTGGGCTTGGGAATACCTTCGCCAGGCCTGGCCCTACGGCTTCATTGCCCTAACAGTGTCGTTTGCCGCCTATCAGGGCGAAATCATGCGCGGCGCCTTTGCGGGTGTGCCCCATGGCGAGCTAGAGGCCGCCGAGGCCTTTGGTATGTCCCGCCGCAAAATATTTTGCCGCGTCTGGTTGCCGCGCGCGCTGCACCGCGCCCTCCCAACGCTAACCGGCGAGATCATACTGCAGCTTAAATCGACACCACTGGTCGCCACCATTACCGTTATAGACCTGTATGCAGTGATTACACAGGTGCGCCAAGCGACTTACCTGACCTACGAACCGTTGCTGTTTCTGGTCGCCGTTTACCTCTGTTTAAGCGGCCTCTTGATCGTTGGCCTACGCTGGTTTGAAAATCGCGTACCACACTGACGGTCGCGATCAGACGAGTAAAAGCAACCGGGCAGCCCAATGGCTGCCCGGTTGCTAGATAACGCGGTAGGCTTAGCATTCAGTCTTTATAGCTTGGATCCTGGGCTTCAAGGGTACGCAGATGCGCTGCCCACTCAAGCTGCAGATCGCCATCCTCATGAATCGTCTGGTCATACTGGCGAGCCACATGGCGCGCGACATCTTCCGGCACCAGGCGCAAGGGCTGGCCGGTGGAGTACGCCGCCACCTGCAGCTCGCAAGCACGTTCAAGGTAGAACATATTGTTGAACATCTCGGCGGCCGACGCCCCCGTTGTCAGCAGCCCGTGGTTACGAAGCACCAGCGCCGGATTATTCCCAAGGCTTGCCACGATTCGCTCGCGCTCGGCCAAGTTCAGAGCAATCCCTTCATAGTCATGATAGGACACCCGTTCGTGGAACTGCAGCGCAATCTGATTGAGCCGCGTCTCCAGGCCCGCTTCCAAAGACGACACCGCCACACCGGCACGGGTGTGAGTATGCATTACCCAAGCCGCCGCGTGGCTAGCGCCATGGATCGCGGAATGGATAGTAAACCCCGCCGGATTCACCTGCTCCGGGCTGTTATCAACCTTATGGCCATCGACATCAATCTTCACCAGTGAGGAAGCGGTGATCTCTTCCCAGCGCCAGCCATAAGGGTTGATCAAGAAATAGCCTTCCTCTCCAGGCACCCTAGCGGTGATATGGGTATAAATCAGATCCGTCAGGCGATAATAAGCCGCCAGTCGATAGCAAGCCGCCAGCGCAATACGCGTCTCGCGCTCGGCGTCGCTCATCCTGGTGTGTTGAGGTTGATCGTGACTCATCGGGCGCTCCTTTGGTAAAAGAATCATTGGTCAAGGAAAAATAGTGCTCGCGTCAGTATCCGCGGGCTCTGTCGACGCCCATAGCAAGCGGCTCGCCATCGCGCAAGGCACGGGCGGTGTCGACCACCTGCCCTGCCACCACCTCGGGAAGGGAGTCGCTGGCAATATGCGGAGTGATACGCAGCCGGGCATCACGCCAGAACGGGTGATCCTCAGGCAGCGGCTCTTGCCGGAACACGTCAAGGCTTGCCCCCGCCAAATAGCCACACTTGAGCGCCTCAACCAGGTCGTCCTCGACCAGGTGCTCACCACGCCCGATCTGCACCAGCCAAGCGCCCGGCGCCAGCTTGGCAAATAGCGCCTTGTTAAGCACGTTCTCAGTGGATGATGTCAACGGCAGCACATTAATCAGGTAGTCGGCTCCATCCGCCGCGTCCATCACCGCGCTTTCACCGCTTAGATAGGTGACGCCCTTGACCGGTGCTTCTGGCGGACGACGGCAGGCCACACGTACAGAAAACCCAAGAGCGGCTATCGCTTGGGCGACGGCGCGCCCCATTGTGCCATGCCCCAACACCGCCACCTGTGCAGACAGCGGCGCCCGCATGGGCAACGGCTCCCAATGCGCCTTAGTCGCGTTGCGCTCTAGAGTGGCAAACGCACGTTCGTGATGAAGCACTTCATGTGCGGCGAACCCCGCCATAAGATCGGCCTGATGCGGGTCACGCACCCGGGCAATCTGCACGCTCTCATCAAGACCGGGGTGAGCCAACAAGGCATCGACACCGGCACCGATCGACATCGCCAACTCAAGATTCGGATAGGCCTCAAAGGCCTGATTGCTGGGCAACCAGCAAATCGCGAACCGCACGTCTTCCGGGTTGTCGATCTCATGCGGATGGCGCAGAACAACATCATTAACACCGTCGCGCAAAGCGTCACCGTAGATGGCCTCAAGATCAAGCGAATCACTTAGATAAACGCCAAGGATCGAGTTCGCGTTGGTCATGCAGTTTCCTTCCGTTTACGTGCAATATGAGTTTACGTGCAATATGAGGAGTGGCTGGAAAGCAGCCACTTGTTATTCAACTGTATAATAAATTATGCAGCGACGCCATGGCCACAGGTGTGTCTGCAACCACACGCGGCTTTATCTTTCCCTATCTACACGATCACGCGAATGGGTAGCGGTTATTGGGAGGAAACCTACGGCATGTGCTTTACCGAGAAACCGAACCGATCCATGGGCTCCAATTCGTTGACCGTGCCGTAAAGCTGTTTGACCAAGGTGCGGAATTTTTCGTGATTGATCATAGATATTTAATGCAGAGCTTTGCGGCAACTTTGAGACCGCTAAGCGGTTTTAAAGTTGTCCGGCAACAACGTCTTGATATTCATTGAGCCTTCTCCCCCAGCTCAGCCGTTTGGCTAAGCTGAAAAGGCGACCAAACCAAACAGGAGAAGACTCAATGAACTTTTACAATAGCACTCATCGTCACTACTGTGGAATTGATCTGCATGCCCGTAGCCTGTATGTCTGCATCCTGGATCAGCAGGGTGAAATCCTTCTGCATAAAGAGATCCCAGCCAAACCAGAGCCTCTGCTGTATCTGATCGAACCCTACCTGGACGATCTGGTCATCGGGGTTGAATGCATGCACTGCTGGTACTGGATCGCCGATTTCTGTGAAGATCAGGGCATTGCTTTCATTCTCGGTCATGCCCTTTATATGAAGGCCATTCATGGCGGTAAAACCAAGAATGACCGCGTGGATTCTTACAAGATTGCAGCACTTATTCGCGGTGGCAACTTCCCCCTCGCTTATGCCTACCCTCGTAGTATGCGAGCAACACGGGATTTACTTCGTCGTCGCACTGGGCTCGTTCGTCATGGTGCGGATCTCAAAGCTCATGTTGTCA
>NZ_JAGGRO010000019.1:0-266183 GCF_018612805.1 Halomonas sp. ISL-56
ATCACAAGAAAAGTCGTGCAGCTGAATAACGACTATATCCATCAGGTTATCGACGTATATCACGTGTGACTTGATAAGACAGGGATGTCGCTTATTGCTGTATTCGTAGCCAAAACAACTTCATAACAACTGAACCCTGGTGAAAATATAATGAAAACATTTAAAAAGACCTCCCTAGCCACTCTCCTTAGTGCCACTGCCATGCTGTCAGCAGGGAGTGTCGTTGCCAATGAAGATCCGGTGAAACTTGGCTTGATGCTTCCCTATTCAGGCACCTACACAGCCCTTGGAGAAGCCATCACTAATGGTTTGAAATTGGCCATTGAGGAAGAGGGTGGCCAGTTGGGTGGTCGTGATGTGGAATACATTGAACTTGATTCAGAAGCTGACCCATCTAAAGCGCCTCAAAATATGAGTCGTTTGGTCAATGGCGACGATGTGGATTTCGTCATTGGGCCCGTACACTCAGGCGTTGCTATGGGCATGCTGCGAGTGGCTAAACAGACCGGTGCGATTACCATTATTCCTAATGCGGGGCTAGGCGCTGCGACTAATGAGCTGTGCATGCCGAACGTTTTCCGCACCTCGTTCAGCATGTGGCAGGACAGCTACCCGATGGGCAAAGTGGCTTACGATCAAGGGCACCGCAAGATTGTAACCATAACTTGGGATTACGCAGGTGGAAAGGAAGATCTCGCTGGTTTTGAGGAGGCGTTTACCGCTGAAGGCGGTGAAATCGTCCAGCAAATTTTAGTGCCTTTTCCTAGCACTGAGTTCCAGAGTTACCTGACGCAAATCGCCAGTTTAGCACCAGATGCGGTCTACACCTTCTTTGCCGGTGGCGGCGGGGTGAGCTTCGTTAGGGATTATGCAGCAGCAGGACTCAAAGAGAGTATTCCGCTGCTAGGGTCAGGCTTCCTTACCGAGGGTAATTTAGCGGCTCTGGGTGATGCCGGGGAAGGCGTGATGACCACGCTACACTACGCCGAAACCCTCGAAAATGATGCCAACAAATCCTTCGTTTCAGCCTACGAAAATGCCTACGGAGAAATGCCTGATACCTATGCGGTACAGGGCTATGACACAGGCATGATGCTGATCCAAGCGCTCTCTGTATTGGGTGGCGATACGTCAGATCAAGAACGCTTGATAGATGTATTAGCCAATGTCCAATTGGAAAGCCCGCGTGGGCCTTTAAGCTTCTCTAACTCCCACCACCCCATCCAAAATGTTTACCTGCGAGAGATCCGCGACGGCAAGCATGAAGTCGTCAGCATCGCTTCCGAGAATCTAGAAGTACCCGATGAAGCTTGCCAAATGTAACGGCATCTTTATGCACTATGGGGCGGGCATCTAGCCCGTCCCTCACTCTGATTTTCGGAGGGATCTCATGGATCTCGCATTTTTCAGCGTACAGCTCCTTAACGGCCTGCAGTACGGCCTGCTACTTTTTTTGATTGCCAGCGGTTTGACGCTGATCTTCGGCATTATGGGGATTATTAATCTCGCCCATGGCGCCATGTATATGATCGGTGCTTATTTGGTCTATGACCTCACACTCCGACTGGGCAATTTTTGGCTCGCCATTCTGGTGGCCATCCCCATCGCGATTGCACTAGGGCTCATCATTGAGCGTTTGTTTCTCGATACGCTTTATAAGCGCGATCATCTATATCAGGTCCTACTGACGTTTGGGCTGATTTTAGTACTCAACGAAGCGCAGCGGATTATCTGGGGGGGCGATGTGCATCGTATTCCAGTGCCCGCGCCTTTTGATACCAGTATTCAACTCACCGACAACCTTCAGTACTCGGTCTACCGGCTCTTTGTGATGGGGGTCTGCTTAGCATTAGCAGGCGTGATCTATTGGGTTATTCGCCATACGCGCCTGGGCATCATCATTCGTGCTGGTGCAGTGAATCGCGACATGGTGGAAGGTTTAGGGATCAATGTAAGAACCCTCTTTACGCTTATCTTTAGCGTTGGGGTCGCACTGACTGCCTTCGCTGGAATGATCGCCGCACCGCTTACGTCCATCGCGCCAGGTATGGGCGATAGCATCCTCATTACCTGTTTTGTGGTCGTGGTCATCGGCGGCATCGGTTCTATCAAAGGGGCTTTCTGGGGCGCCATTCTGATTGGCATGGCCACCACTTTTGGTTCGGTTCTGATTCCAAGTCTTGCCAGCATGGTGATCTATCTGATCATGGCCGCCGTCTTGTTGGTTAAGCCACGCGGCTTGTTCGCTTGAGGAGAGTGAGAAATGTTACATAGATACCCCAAGCGTGTTGCTTTCATTATGTTGGCTTTAACAGCTCTTGTAGCGCTATTTCCTCTTTGGGGAGAAGCGGTATTTGGCAGCAAAGCTGATTTTTATTTAGAAAAACTGACGCTGATGCTGATTTTGGCCCTGTTCGCGATGAGCCTGGATTTACTCGTTGGCATGATTGGCTTAGTGAGTTTAGGGCACGCCCTGTTTTTTGGACTTGGCGCTTATACGTTGGCATTGGCTAGCCCGGATTTCAGTCCAGCATCAATGTGGTGGATGCTGCCACTGGTAATGGGCGTGTCAGCTCTTGCCGCTTTAATAGTGGGGCTACTGGTCATTCGCACCAATGGAATTTTCTTCATCATGACCACCCTGGCGTTTGGTCAGATGCTTTATTACTTCATTAGCACCTCACAGTTTGCAGGGGGTACTGATGGTGTCTTCATTATGTTCCGCCCAAGCGTCACTGTTGGTGAGAACACGTTAGTCGATCTTGATAACCCTTATAGCTTCTTCTACTTCTGTTTGGGGACGCTGGTGATCGGGTATTTCTTTTTACGCTGGCTGACCCACTCCTACTTTGGGCAGGTGCTTGACGGTATCCATGACAACGAACACCGTATGCAGGCCCTTGGTTACGCCACCGGCGGCTACAAGCTGGTGGCCTTTGTTATCGCAGGGGTAATGGCGGCAATAGCCGGGATGCTAGCGGCAATGCAGTACGGTTTTGCGAGTCCCGCACAGCTTGGTTGGCACACCTCTGGAGAAGTGTTAATGATGCTGATTTTAGGCGGCATGGGAACCGTTTTTGGCCCCATTTTAGGCGCCTTTGCCTATGAAATTCTGCTCTACCTCTACGAACATGCCACCACTCATTGGCCAATACTGATGGGGCTAACCATCATCGTGGCCGTATTAGTGTTACCACGCGGTATTGCTGGCTTGATTATTGCGCCGCCCTGGCAGCGCAAGCACCCCGCGAATGCTGAAACGCTCGAAACAGAAAATTCGTCTGCACGAGCCTCCTCTCAACCCGTCACACAGAGTAAGGAGGACTGAGCAATGCGCGATGAAATTGTATTAGCTACCCATGGTTTAACCCGTCGCTTCGGGGGTTTAGTGGCCGTCAACGATGTTGATTTTGATGTTAAATCCAACGAAATACACGCCATTTTGGGGCCTAATGGCGCGGGTAAAAGCACGTTGATTAATCTTCTCTCCGGGGAGATCCCCCCATCTGAAGGGCAGGTGCTCTATCACGGCGACCCAATCCAAGGCAAAAGCGCTCGCCACATTGCGCGTATGGGTATCGGTCGCAGTCATCAGAAGACCAATATCTTCCCGCGTCTCAGCTGTCTGCAGAACTGTGAATTAGCTGCGCGTATTCATATGGGCGGCGTGTTTGGCAGTTGGCGTTCCCGACAAACAGCCCGCAAGGTTAGCGAGCGTGCTCAGGAAGTGCTTGATACCTGCCAATTGACTCACCGTGCTTATACGACGGCAGCTGATATGAGCTATGGCGAACAGCGGCAACTGCAGATCGCCATGGTGCTGGCGACGGCACCGTCGCTGATGCTACTCGATGAGCCGATGGCGGGTATGGGACGCGAGGAAACAGTCCAGGTAACCGAATTGCTCGCGAGCCTTACGGATCGCTATACCTTGGTTTTGATTGAGCACGATATGGACTCGGTGTTCCGACTGGCTGATCGTATCACCGTCATGGTTGATGGCTGCGTTTTGGAAAGCGGACCGACTGAACAAATACGCACCAGCGAACAGGTACGCGATGTCTACTTGGGGCGTCATGATAAAGGGGCAACCGCATGAGCGTAGAAAACACCACTTCTCCATTGGTTGAGGCGCGCGGACTGCATACTTATTACGGTGAGAGCCATATTTTACATGGGGTAGATTTGACCCTGATGCCCGGTGAGACGCTGAGTCTCTTGGGCCGTAACGGAATGGGCAAGACCACGACGCTGAAGTCGATTCTTGGCTTTGTGCCGCCACGACGGGGAGAGGTCTTTATCAAAGGTATCTCCGCAACGAAGCGCCGGCCTTGGCAACTGATTCGACAAGGCATCGGCTACGTGCCGGAGGGACGCGGTATTTTTCCAGGGATCAGCGTGCGTGAACACCTTATTATGGCTGCACGTCCTAACGCGCGTGGAGAGACCCCTTGGACATATGAGCGCGTCTTGGATACGTTCCCGCGGTTAGGGCAACGTATTAATCACGATGGTTCTTTTCTATCAGGTGGTGAGCAGCAGATGCTTTCCATTGGCCGCGCGCTGACCACAAACCCCGACCTGATGATCCTTGATGAAGCGACCGAAGGACTCGCGCCGCTGATTCGTGACGAGATTTGGAAAATCATCCATGACATTAAGGCGACCGGTATTTCGACCATCATTGTCGATAAAAATATCGATAACTTACTCGATATAGCGGAAAAACACCTGCTACTGGTCAAAGGTGAAGTGGTCTATAGCGGCGATTCTAAGGGGCTGAAAGACAACCCATCGATACTCGAAACCCATCTCGGCATCGCTTAATAATCTGGCTCCGGCAAGCAAGTGCTTGTCGGAGCTGATGTTGGCTATTAGTCAAATTTAACGACATTGGGAAGTTTGTAGTATGCAATTTTATAAGCAATTGCACAGGGATTGGTCGATTCCGGCGATTACGGCTGGTTTTGTGGCCGTGCTGATCTCTTACTCTGGTCCGCTCGCTATCTTTTTTCAGGCGGCTCAAAGCGCCGAAATATCGAACGCGATGATGACATCGTGGGTCTGGGCCATCTCTATGGGGGCTGCTGTTTCAGGTATTTTGCTTAGCCTTTGGCTGAAGGTGCCCGTAGTGACCGCTTGGTCGGCACCAGGTACTGCTTTGTTGGTAACCTTATTCCCAGGGCTGTCACTCAATGAAGCGGTAGGCGCCTACTTAACCGCGGCATTGATCATTTTCGTGATCGGTATCACTGGCTCCTTTGATCGTATTATTCAGATGATTCCTCCCGGTATCGCTAGCGCGATGATGGCGGGTATTCTCTTTCAGTTTGGCGTAGGTATCTTTGTCTCATTGGAGAGCGTGCCAGCGTTGGCGATTGGTATGATTATCGCTTATCTCATATTTAAGCGGCTAACGCCGCGTTATAGCCTAGTGCTCTTGTTGGTAGTTGGCGTCGTTTTGGCTGTCGTTTTAGAAGGCGCAAGCCTGGAGGGCGTTTCTATACAGCTTGCCGAGCCGCAGTTCATCCGTCCTGTGTGGACATGGGAGGCTACCTTGAGCCTGGCCATCCCGCTGGTATTGGTTAGCCTCACAGGCCAGTTCTTGCCAGGTATGGCGATCATGCGCAGTTCTGGCTATAACATGGCGGCTAAGCCGATTGTCACGTTGACTAGCCTGACCTCCTTTGCGACAGCCTTTTTCGGTGGCATCACCACAGTGATCGCGGCGATTACGGCGGCAATTTGCACCAGCAAAGAAGCGCACGAAGATCCCGACAAGCGTTACGTGGCCGGAGTGGCCAATGGCGTCTTCTACCTAATCGGTGGCACTTTCGCAGGCACTATCGTGCTGCTCTTTACCTCGCTGCCCAGTGAATTTGTCGCTGTACTGGCGGGTTTAGCGTTGATTGGCGCTATTTCAAGCAATGTCAGTGCGTTTGCCGCCGAAAAAAATCACCTGGAGGCCTCAGTCATTACTTTTATTGCCACGGCATCGGGAGTTAGTTTCTTAGATTTGGGCTCTGCTTTTTGGGGAGTGGTTGTTGGGGCGCTTGCCTACAACCTCTTGCACCGTCGTTTTCGTTCGCTTAAGCGTAAAAACCAATAACAATAGTCACTACTGTGGCGGTAGTAGGAGTATAACCATGGAAAAGATTTTTGTGGCGCTTGACGATAGTGAAGCCTCTATAGGTTCACTGGTATTTGGCCAGAGGTTAGCAGCACAGTTAGAAGTGGATATAAGCGTTATCTCAGTGGTACCAGGAAAAGATAATATCGCCGCAAGGCAATCTCAGTTGCAATCGCTTATGTCGGCTCACCATTTGGAAGCAATAGCGCTTGACGTGGTTGCCCATGAGAGTGCCAAGGCGTATCTCGGTGAGCTTGCCAGCCGCGATGATGCTGGACTATGCATGATGGCCCACGGTCGCCGTCCGGTGCCGGAAATGCTGATTGGAAGCGTCACTGCTGGTGTGGTGCGTCGAGCCCATCGTCCGGTTTACTTGTGCGGACCTCGTTACGACAGCCGTGTTCATCAGCGTATTGACGTATTAGCCGTGTGTGTCGATGGCTCTAAGCTCTCTGAGCATATGCTGCCGCATATGGCATCCCTATCTAAGCGCTTGGGCGCGCGTTTTCAACTGCTGCAAGTGATTGATACTTCGGTGGCCAGAAAGCCAACGGCGCTAGGTCATACGGATGTGATGGAATCAGCCTACTTAACCGCTTTGGCGCGTCGTGTCGAGAGTGAACAAGCGATTGAGGTTGATTGGGAGGTGCTGCATGGCGACCCGGCCGACTCTATCGTCAGTTACTTAGCTGATAGCCACAACACTATGCTCGCAATGACGACCCATGGCCGCAGTGGCCTTTCGCAAGTGGTTGCTGGCAGTGTTAGCCATGAAGTGCTGCACGAAGCTACTTGCCCTGTGGCTGTACTGCGGCCTTGAGTTGCTTGGATAATGGCCGTTATGGGTAGCGTCCAGAGCGGCGATTTTCAACAAGCACATCTAAAATAGCGTTTGCTTCCAGCATTAGCGAAGAGGGTTTTTCTCCGCGGCGACGGCTACAGATAACAGGTGAGGTAATAGTCTTGTCTGCCAGTGGTACATAACAAATGCCATCCCGTTGAACGCGTTTTACCTGTTCTGGAACCAGCGTAATTCCGATACCTGAGGCCACCAAGCTAAGTGCTGTCTGAACCTCGTTTGCTTCCTGTACCACTTCGACCTTTAAGCCCTGGCGTCGGAAGATCCCTAACACCATGTCCGCGAGGCTTGGCCGTGGTTTCGCTGGGAAGAGTATGAGTGGATAGCGAGCTAGTTCTTCACAGCTAGGGGTCGTGCCTGCTAACGGATGCCCGCTGGATAAAGCTGCAATTAACGGTTCATCGAAGAGTATCTCCTGTTCGACGTCTGGGTCATCGATGCGTAAACGCCCAAAACCCATATCAATGCGGCCAGCTTTAAGTGCCTGAATTTGTTGTACTGTCGTTAGTTCTGCCAGTGAAAGCTCGACATTATCCATTCGGCGTAAATCACGAACAAGCATAGGAAGCTGCCCGTAGAATACAGAAGGCACAAAACCAATACCGAACAGGGCGCGTTTACTACGTGCCATGTGCCTTGTCGCATCAATGGTCACTTCTACTTTCTCTAATATCTGCAGAGCATGCTGCTGAAAAAAAACACCAGATGATGTGAGCCGCAAGCCTCTGGAGCTTCGCTCAAATAACTCCGCACCCACTTCTTGCTCTAATTGCTTTATTTGGCGCGAAAGTGGAGGCTGAGACATGTGTAAGCGCTCAGCAGCAGAGGTAAAATTAAGCTCTTCAGCCACAATGCAAAAGTACCTAAGGTGGCGTAGTTCCATGATACCTCCAAGGTATGAGCGGCTACTTAAATAATATTGGTTTTGTCATTCTGCTGCTTTCAAGCTGGCTGCAATCTGACGTGCGGAAATTGCTTGCGTGACATGAGCCCGTGCGTTGTTTAGCAGTATATCTTGAGTCTTCTTAATTCAGCTAAATAATGGTTACAACGCTACCAGTATTTAACTGTTTAAAAGCTAAATATTGTCTAAGACTTTAGTTTCAACAAAGCACATAAATAGGATTGAATCAGCTATGTATAATCGCATTTTAGTTCCGATTGATGGCTCTGAAAACGCTCAACAAGCGTTGTCAGTAGCCTGTAAGCTGTTGAGTGAGAATTCCTCAACGCTTTATTTATTACACATCCCGGAAGCCTTAGCATATCCCACCACGCTAGTTTGGGGTGTCGGTGCCCTGAATGCTGAAGCTACCTTTTCTGAACGTGAAAAAGCAGGAGAGCAGTTGCTGATGCAAGCTGCTCAGTCAGCGCAAGATCAGGGTGCTCAGCAAGTAGAAAAGAAACTGGTACAAGGTGATCCGGTAAGGGTGATACTCGATACTGCCAATGACCAGGGCATAGATACGATTGTGATGGGGAGCCGTGGATTAAGTGACTTAGCGGGCGTCGTTATTGGAAGCGTTTCGCACAAAGTGAGCCACTCCGCTAAATGCCGTGTGATTTCAGTAAGTCATTAAACGTTGATATCAGCGAGTGACTATCCACAGGCTCCAACCTGAATAAATTTACTTGCCGCCTAACGTACCGTCGCCCATGCTCTTAATTGAATGAAATGACGCTGGGTATTGGCTAAAACGAAACGTTGGGACGTTTGAAAATGGCAAAGTTTTTTCAGGAATTCCGTGAGTTTGCGGTAAAAGGTAACGTCGTCGATATGGCGGTGGGGATTATTATCGGCGGGGCATTTACGCTAATTGTGCAGAGCCTGGTGGCGGACGTCATGAACCCGCTGATTGGTTTGCTGGTGGGCGGGGTCGACTTTTCAAATCTATTTGTGGTGTTGCGGCCAGGGAGTGTGGCTGGCCCTTATGCCACGCTGGCGGATGCCCAGGCGGCAGGGGCGGTAACGCTAAATGTTGGGCTGTTTATCAATGCGGTGGTGAGCTTTACGATTGTCGCCTTTGTCGTTTTTCTATTGGTGCGCACCATTAACCGGTTAAAGCGCGAAGAGGCGGTGGCCCCGGCAAGCCCGACAGAGCAGCCTTGCCCTTATTGTTTGATGGTGGTGCCGATCAAAGCCACCCGCTGCGGTCACTGCACAGCAACGCTTTCTCAGCCAGTCGTGGCTGAAGCGCCGGTTGAGACCACCATGCCACCCCAAACGCCGCCAGCCAAACCTTGACTCACTAAAAAGGGCGCCTAAAAGGCGCCCTTGAATGTTATACCAGAAGCTCAATTAGGCGCTTTTCTTGATGGTTTTACTCTCTTTTTGCTTACTGTCTGGTTTTTTGCTGTCGTTAGCATCGCTGGGTTGCGGTAGTGATGGCAGCGATTTAGCCAGCATTTCAACGCTGTGGCGGTAGTAGAGCTGGCTCTTATTATGCTCGCCAAGGCTTGCATAAAGGCGCGCAAGCTCAGCGCAAACTTCGCCATTGGGGCGCTGACGCTGGCTGGCTTCAAAGTACTCTAGCGCCTTTTGCCACTGGCCGATGCGTAGCGAGAGGCGGCCGCAAGCGAGCAGCAGCTCTGGATCGTTGGGACGCTCCTGCAGCCATTTTTCGGCTTTTACAAGTTGGCGAGCGGCGTCCACATTTAGCAAGCCGTAGCGTTTTACTAAACGTGCGTCCCAATGGTTATCCAACGAGTGGTTGAGCAGACGTTCGGCGATGGGCTCTTCGTTGGCCTGAATCAGCGCCTCGGTATAGAGTACGATCAGCTCGGTATTGCCGCGCAGGTAGTCGGGCATATCGGCCCAAAGGCCACGCACCCGCTCGATGTTGGTGGGGTTTTGCGCCTCAAATACGATGAGTTCACGGTAGGCTTTAAATTCCAGCTGCTCACGCTCTTGCTGAGTGATGAGCTTCTGCGCCGCGAGGCGTGGAATCAAACGCCGTAAACCTTCCCAATCATTGACGCTTAAATGTACCTGTTTGAGTAGTTTGAGCACCTGCGGGTGATTAGAAAGCTTTTTATCCAGACGATTAAGAATCGCCAGCGCCTCTTCCGGCTGCTGGCGCTCAATCATCATTTGCGCCTGCATCAAGCCTACTGCCGTGTCGGCGCCGTCGGTGGTTAGCTCCGCTTGATTCAGGTGCTCCTGGGATTTGCTGTGATGGCCCTGGTAATGGGCGGCCAGCGCTGCGGATAGGTAGTTAACCAGCGGTGTGCTGGAGTCATCGGCGGCGTTAAGCAGCGTTTTCTCCGCTTTTTTCCAGCGCCCCTCGGTCAACGCTACCAAGCCACGCACGGTGCGCTGCATGGCGCGACGGTTGCGGGCACGGCTGTTCCAACTGCGAAAGCGTCCCATGGGGCGAATAATGCCGCTGAGCAGGCGCAGCACAAAGTGTAGGACGATAAAGGCGGCAAACAGCAGCACCAGACCAAACCAAAACGAGGTTTGGATGGAAGAGTCGCCCACGCGGATTAGCCAGTAGCCGGGCACCGACATCATCAGGTGCCCAAACAGAGCCCCGACGGCGAGGCCTGCGACAATGAGGAGAACAAGCTTTCTCATGCATCACCTCCGCTTTGGCCACGTGTCTCATAGCGGTTCTCGATAAAGCGTGCGAGTTCCTGCTGTGAAGCGCTGATATCGGGCAGCTCCGGCTTTACCTCGGCCTGCTTTAGCTCTTCAAGGCGCGTAATAACGCTTTGTGTCTCTTCGCGCGTGGTGTCGTAGTAGTCGTTCAATAGCTGTAGTGCTTTATCGATACTCGCGTCATAAAGCGCTTTTTCTTCGTTGAGCAGGGCTAACTGCGTCTGCTCCAGCACCAGGCGTAGGCTCTGGCGCAGGTAAGACTCTTGCTCTGGCGTAATCAGCGCTTCCAGGGCTTCGTCGTGATGACGGATCACTACCAAGTCTTTGAGCTCTTCACCGAAGCGCGCCAGTTGGCGTTGGAAAGTGCCGGTGGGCGGCTCTTCGATGCTAGAGGTTACCGCCTGCTCTTCAATTTCTTGGGAGAGACGTAAGCTAGAAATACGCTGCTGCTGTGCATTGAGTGCTAAATAGAGGCCGGTGCGGTCAATCTGGGGGACAGCGTCTAGAGCGGCTAGCTCATTGGCAATCGCTTCGCGTACAGGGGTCAACGCGGGGTTATCAGCATCAACCAGGCGGGCGTCGGCGGTACGCAGCAGTGCTGCCGCGCCATCTACGTCGCCTTCAAGCTGTAGGCGCTGGTTGGCCAAACGCAGCAGGTAAGCCGCTTCGGCATGCAGCCACTCGCGTTCGTCGGTGTCCTGCTCTTGAGAGAGCTGATCCAGCACTTGGCCCAGGGTCTCATCGACGTCGCTGCGGTAGCTGTCAAATTCATCACGCAGGTCACCCAGTGTGCTCTGCAGCGCTTCATCGCGCTCGGCTTCACCGCTATCCAGGCGTGATTCAAGGTCGCTAACCGCCTGTTGCGAGGCGCTACCCTCAGTCTGTTGCGCCAGTTCGTCGAGGCGCTGCTGCTGACTATCCAGGCGTTGCCAACCTTGCCAAGCGACGAACACCAAGGCAATTGCCAGGATAACCACCAGGGCAATCGCGAGACCGCCACTTTTGCCGCCTCCGCTTTTGCCACCACCGCTCTGGCTGCTGCCTTTGTGGCCAGTGGGCGGCGTGGTGCCCGCCGATGACTTGTCGCTGGTCGGCTTTGACGAGGCGGCGTTTGAAGATGGCGAGCTCGAAGCTGACCCACTTGAGGAAGAGGGGCTTGGTTGCGCTGAACTCGGTGAAGCTGATGCAGGGCTAGTGGCGCTCTCTTTAGGTGTGCCAGGGGCGCTTGCATTGCTTGTCGTGGTATCTGACGGTTTAGCCGTGCTGGTAGCGCTGCTAGCAGCGGTTGAACTCGCAGCTGGCGAGCCCTTTCCACGCCGCCGCGACCGACTATTTTTAGCATCGCTCTGAGCAGGTGTTGTTGAGCTCGGCGTTGCGGTCGGCGTGTTGGGCTCAGTCGCGTCGGTCGTGGAAGCTGCTTTGTCGGTCGTTTTAGGGACGCCTTGGGAGGCATCGGCGGACGTGGGTTGTACATCGTCCTGATCGTTTACTTGTTTGCTCATGTGTCGCTAGCCCTTAGTAAGTTCCTTGATCGACATCGGCACCCTGTGGGTCGCAGGTCTCCAACGCCGCTATCAACGCAGCTGGCGTAGCTCCGGACGCCACCTTAAGGTCACAAAAACCCAGTATGCCAGCCAGTGTAGCCAAACGGCGACTGGAAACGATTAGCGGTTGGTTCAAGGCCGCCTGATTACACCATTTTGCCAGATGTTCCAGCAGTTCGCTGCTGGTGACGATCAACGCCCGGTAATTACCTGAAAAAAAGCGCGTTTGCAGAGTGGGAGCGAGGGGTTGGAGCGTGCGTCGATACACCGCCACCCGCGTTATCTGAGCCCCTCGCTCGGCAAGCGTTTCAGCGATCAGGGTGCGGCCTCCTTCTCCTGCCACCAGTAGAATGCGCTGGTGTGCTAACTGCTGTAGCGAGGCGAGCGCAAGTAGCGCTTCGCTGGTATCTTCACCGGCACTCGGCGAAGGCACATGCACGCGCACTCCCAACTGATCATAAAGCGTCGCCGCGGTGGTGCTGCCAACGCTGTAGTAATCGATGCCAATGGGCAGTTGTGGCCAGAAGCGATCCAATGCTTCGCTTAAACACGTCGCCGCAAAGGGGCTGATGACAATTATCTTATGGTACTGATCAATATCCAGCCAGATTTGCCGCATCGCGGGGTCTTCTGGCAAGGCTTCAAGTTGCATCACGTTCAGTGATTCAACGCTCTCGCCCCGTTCACGTAGCGCAGCGGCAAGTGCTTCTCCGCGCTTGCCTGGGCGACAGATCAGTACTGGCTGGTTCATATGGCGCGACCATAAACCTCAGCTAGAATTTCGCCAGCGCCCTGGTCAAGTAGATCTTCAGCAACGCGAATACCCAGCGCTTCAGGTTCGTGCATTGAGCCGCTGCCTTCAGCACGCAGCACTTCAGTGCCTTCAGGATTGCCAACTAAGCCGCGTAGCCACAGGGTTTCATTGGCGGTGTCCAGCACCGCATGGCCTGCAATGGGCACTTGGCAGCCGCCCTCTAAACGGGTATTCATGGCCCGCTCGGCGCGCACACGCGTTGCGGTGTCGGCGTCATCCAGCGGGGCTAACAAGGCTATCAGTTCGGGATCATGCAGGCGGCACTCAATGCCTAACGCGCCTTGACCGCAGGCGGGCAAGCACACTTCCGGCGGCAGTGCCTGGGCAATCCGCTCATCCAAGCCTAAACGTTTGAGGCCAGAGGTCGCCAGGATGATGGCGTCGAATTCGCCCGCATCTAATTTGCCTAGCCGGGTTTGCACGTTGCCACGCAGGTTAAGAATTTGCAGGTCGGGGCGGGCTTCTCGCATCTGCAACCCGCGCCGTAGGCTGGCGGTGCCAATGCGAGCGCCTTCGGGAAGCTCATCCATACTGGCGTAGTGATTCGAGACAAACGCATCGGTAGGGTCGGCGCCCTCTAAAATGACCGAAAGGCCCAGCCCTTCAGGGAAGTGCATCGGCACATCCTTCATCGAGTGGACGGCAATGTCGGCGCGACCATCCAGCATGGCATCTTCCAACTCTTTGACGAATAGACCTTTGCCGCCAATTTTAGATAGCGGCGTATCAAGAATTTTATCGCCCTTGGTAGACAGCGCCACAAGCTCGACCTCAAGGCCGTCGTGGGCCGCCATTAAGCGGTCGCGAACGTACTCCGCCTGCCACATGGCCAATTGGCTTTTACGCGTGGCAATGCGCAGTTTGGTGATTGATAGCACGTTATTCTCCCTATACCGCAGACACGGCGAGTCAAGCTATGATAAATGTCATCATAAAGCACCGAACGCCACAGTAAAAATAACGGAACTCATTATGCTCACGTAACGTGTTTTATTTGTTCCCTAGGAAATCTTATGTCTTTAGTGTTGCCCCAAGGTCAGCTTGACCAATTTTTCCTGCTTTCGCAGGATCTGTTCTGCTGTATTGACTTTGAAGGCACGCTGCTGCAAGTCAATCCAGCCTTCGAGACACTGCTAGGGTATTCATCCGAAAAATTAATCGGGCGTGCCTGTGGCGTTGTGGTGAATTCCCTTGATCATCCCGTCATCGAGCGGGCGCTAAAGCGAATGCATCAAGGAGAAAAGGTCATTCCTTTCGAGGTGCGCGCCGTTTCCGCAACCGGCAAACAGCATTGGCTAGAAGTGACGGCTTCATTTGGCGAAGGGGTGATTTACGTAATCGCCCGGGTGATTACGCGCCGTAAAGCCGCCGATGAGCAGTTGCTGCGCAACCAACGCCTATTCAAAATTGCCGGTGAAACCGCGCTGATTGGCGGTTGGTATGTCGATATGGCGGATGGCAAGCCAATTTGGTCAGATGAGCTCAGCCATATCCACGGTATGCCCGCTGGGTTTCAACCCAGCGTTAAAGAGGCGTTCGCTTTCTATGCACCGGAGTCGCGAGAACGCCTGCTGGCGGCATTCAATGCCTGCTGTGAGCACGGCGTAAGTTTTGATAGTGAGTATGAGGTGATTACCCGCCAAGGTAAGCACCTTTGGGTTCGGGCCATTGGTAAAGCGGTATGCGATGACGAGGGGCGCATCATTCAGGTGCAGGGAGCGTCGCAGGATATTACCGAGCAAAAGCAGCTGCGCGAAGAACTCACCCAGCTTGCGCACCGGCTTACCATGACCCTCGATAGCATTACCGACAGTTTTTTTACCCTGGATACTGATTGGCGTTTTAGCTACGTTAATCGTGAGGCTGAGCGCACGTTGAAGCGCAGTGAAGGCGAACTGCTAGGCCAGCATATTTGGCAGATCTTTCCTGACGCCGTGGGCAGCAGATTTCAGAAAGAGTATCAGCGTGCCGCGAGCCAACAAGTAGCGGTGCATTTTGAGGCGTTCAATCCGCGGCTCAATAGTTGGCTTGAGGTGCACGTATACCCTTCAACTGAGGGGCTTGCGGTCTATTTTCGCGATATTAACGAGCGTAAATTGACCGAGCACCAGCTAAAACTGCTGGAGCGTAGCGTTGAGTCAAGCACCAATGGCGTCATCATTGTCGATGCGCAACGTGCTGATTGGCCAATTGTGTATGTCAATGCCGCCTTTGAGCGCATTACCGGCTATTCGCGCAGTCAGGTACTGGGGCGTAACTGTCGTTTTCTACAAGGAAATGAGACCGACCCCGCCACCATTAAGCAGCTACGGGAGGGGGTTACCGAACAGCGCGAAGTACACGTGGTCATACGCAACTATCGGCGTGATGGCACGGTTTTTTGGAACGACCTGTACATTTCGCCTGTTCTCGATGAAAACGGCCAAGTAACCCACTTTATTGGCGTTCAGAACGATATTTCTGAACAGCGCGAATATCAGGCCCAGCTTGCCCATAACGCCCACCATGATGCCCTGACAGGACTGCCCAACCGTCTGCTGCTAGGTCAGCGTTTAGAGCAAGGGTGCGTGGTGGCGCGCCGCTACCAGCGCTACATAGCCGTGCTGTTTATTGATCTGGACGATTTTAAGCCGATCAACGATACCTTGGGCCATGAAGTGGGCGATTTTATTCTGGTCGAGGTTGCCAAGCGCCTGGAGAATGAGCTGCGCCCCTGGGACACTGTGGCACGTTTTGGCAGCGACGAATTCGTCGTGCTGCTGCCAGATCTGGCCCACCAAAATGATGTGATACAAGTGGTAGAGCGGGTTCTTCAGGGGCTTTCACCACCTTACTCGTATCGTGGCAGCGAGCTGCGCATCACCGCCAGCATCGGCATTGCCATCAACGATGGCAGCATAAAAAAACCACGCCAGCTTATCCAGCAAGCGGATTTGGCAATGTACAAAGCCAAACGGCGTGGGCGCAATACCTATCACTGGTATACCGAAGACTTGAATCGCAAGGTAAGCGAGCGGGTCAGCTTGCGCAGTGCACTACAGCACGCCATTGAGCAGCAGCAGTTTGAACTTCATTATCAGCCGCAAATCCACGCCCCAAGTGGTCGCGTGGTTGGCGTTGAGGCGCTGATCCGTTGGCCGCACCCTGAGCGCGGTAATATTCCGCCGTCAGATTTTATTAGCCTTGCCGAGGATACCGGCCAGATCATTCCCATCAGCGAATGGGTGTTGGCCACCGCTTGCCGCGATGCCCAGCAGCTTAATGGCCTGGGGTTAGGTGAAATCACTATGGCGGTCAATATCTCGCCGATGCAGTTTCAACGGCCCGGTTTTTTCGCCTCAATTGAGCAGGTGCTGGCTAGCAGCGGCCTCACGTCATCGCTGTTAGAGCTGGAACTGACCGAGAGCGTTCTGATGGACAGTGCCGAACAAGCGATCCAGGCGTTAAAGAGTTTGCGTACGCTGGGGGTTCAAATTGCGCTAGATGACTTTGGCACCGGCTTCTCTAGCCTAAGCTACTTAAAACGCTTACCGATTAACCGCATCAAGATTGACCGCTCCTTTGTGCGCGATGTGATCTCCGACCGCCGTGACGCCGCCATTATCGACGGCGTTGTCGCCATGGCAAACAAAATGGGGCTGGAGGTGCTGGTCGAGGGCGTAGAAGAAGCCGAGCAATTTAACTACCTTCAGCAGCGCGGCTGTGACTATTTCCAGGGCTACTATTTTGCCCGCCCCATGCCCCTCGATGCCCTGCGCGAATTTTTGCACAATCCACCGGCGGTCATACCGTCACACTCTTAGCCCCTGCATAAATAAAAACGGCGTGCCGCTGACCGGGGCGACTCTGGTACACTTTCTGCTAACGACTCCTTTGTTTTGTCAGCAGGAAATATCTTCGATGAGCCAAGCCACGAATCAGTCTTGGGGCGGTCGCTTTAGCGAGCCCACCGATGCCTTTGTTGCACGCTTCACCGCGTCAGTTAATTTCGACCAGCGCCTGGCCCCCCAGGACATCCAGGGCTCCATCGCCCACGCCACTATGCTGGCTCGGGTCGGGGTGCTCACCGATGATGAGCGTGATGCGATTATTAACGGTCTGAACGAGATTCAGGGCGAAATCGAGCGCGGCGAGTTTAACTGGTCGGTGCCGCTGGAAGACGTGCACATGAACATCGAAGCGCGGCTGACCGAAAAAATTGGCATAACCGGTAAGAAGCTCCACACCGGGCGTTCGCGTAACGACCAGGTCGCCACCGATATCCGCCTGTTTATGCGCGATGAGATCGATGTGATCGAAGTGGAGCTGAAACGCCTGCGTGAAGGCATGATCGAACTGGCTGACCGCGAAGCCGAGACGATTATGCCCGGCTTTACCCACCTGCAAACTGCCCAGCCGGTCACCTTTGGCCACCATATTCTTGCTTGGCAAGAGATGCTGGCTCGCGACCACGAACGCCTGTTGGACTGCCGCAAGCGCGTCAACGTAATGCCGCTGGGCGCTGCCGCCCTGGCCGGCACTACCTATCCCATCGACCGCCACGTGACCGCAGAGCTACTAGGCTTTGACCGCCCGACGGAAAATTCCCTGGATGCAGTCTCCGATCGTGACTTCGCCATCGAATTTACCAGCTTTGCCAGCATCCTGTTGATGCACCTGTCGCGCATGAGCGAAGAGCTGGTGCTGTGGACCAGCGCCCAGTTCAATTTTATCGATCTGCCCGACCGCTTCTGCACCGGCTCATCCATCATGCCGCAGAAGAAAAACCCCGATGTGCCGGAGCTGGTGCGGGGTAAAACCGGTCGCGTGTATGGCCACCTGATGTCGCTGTTAACACTGATGAAATCACAGCCGCTGGCCTACAACAAAGATAACCAGGAAGATAAAGAGCCGCTGTTCGATGCGGTAGATACCGTGCGTGATTGCCTAAAAGCCTTCGCCGATATGGTGCCCGCCATTGAGCCCAAAAAAGCCAGCATGTATGAAGCGGCGCGGCGTGGTTTCTCCACTGCGACTGACTTGGCCGACTACCTGGTGCGCAAAGGCGTGGCCTTCCGCGATGCCCATGAAATCGTCGGGCAGTCGGTGGCTTATGGCCTGAAAACCGAAAAAGACCTGTCCGAGATGAGCCTAGAAGAGCTCCAGCAGTTCTCCGACATCATCGAGCAAGATGTTTTCGAGGTGTTAACCCTGGAAGGCTCGGTCGCCGCCCGAAACCACATTGGTGGCACCGCACCCAATCAGGTGCGGGCGGCCGCTCAGCGAGCTCGTGAGGCACTGGCTGCGCTCAAGGCGGGCGCATGAAAGCACTGGCTATCATGGCCTTTTCGGCACTGCTGTTCGTTAGCTTGGCAGGCTGTGGGCAAAAAGGGCCGCTGTATTTGCCGGACGATGCACCCGCCACCGAACCGTCTGGCCAGCCGTCTGAGCCCTCTGAATAGAGCGTTGCAGGCCGAGGAGAAGGGGAGAGCACCATGGATTACTTTAATTACCGCGATGGCGTGCTGTACGCCGAAGATGTGCCGCTGTCACGGATTGCCGACGAGCACGGCACGCCCTGCTATGTCTACTCAAAAGCGACCTTTGAACGTCACTTTCGCGCCTATACCGAAGCGCTGGGTGGTCACCCGCACCTGATTTGTTACGCGGTGAAGGCTAACTCTAACCTGGCCGTGCTGGGCCTGTTGGCCAAGCTGGGGGCGGGGTTCGATATTGTTTCCATCGGCGAGCTTGAGCGCGTGCTTAAGGCGGGTGGCGATCCGGCGAAGGTGGTATTTTCAGGCGTTGCCAAGCAGCCCCATGAAATGGTTCGTGCGCTGGAAGTAGGCATTAAGTGTTTTAATGTTGAGTCACGCCCCGAGCTTGAGCGCTTGAATCGCGTCGCCGGTGAGCTGGGCAAAATAGCGCCGGTTTCGTTGCGGGTGAATCCGGATGTAGACGCGGGCACCCATCCGTATATTTCCACCGGTTTGAAAGATAATAAGTTCGGTATCCCGGTCGATGAAGCGCTGGATGTCTACGAACTAGCGGCAAGTCTGCCCAATCTGCAGGTAAAAGGCCTTGATTGCCACATTGGCTCGCAGCTTACTGAAACGGCGCCGTTTTTAGATGCGCTGGATCGCCTGCTGATGCTGATGGAGCGCCTGCGTGAGCGCGGTATCGAAATCGACCACCTCGATTTAGGCGGCGGTTTAGGCGTGCCCTACCGCGATGAAAAACCGCCCCAGCCGTTTGATTACGCCAGCCAACTGCTGGCGCGGCTTTCCCGCTGGGAAGGCGGCGAGCAGCTCACCTTGTTGTTTGAGCCAGGCCGTTCGATTGCCGCTAACGCCGGTGTGATGCTGACCCGAGTGGAGTTTTTAAAGCCCGGCGAGACCAAGAACTTCGCTATTGTCGATGCGGCCATGAACGACCTGATTCGCCCGGCCTTGTACCAAGCCTGGCAGGCGATTGTGCCGGTGGATACCCGCCAAGCGCGGGAAAGCGCCTATTACGACGTGGTGGGCCCAGTGTGTGAAACAGGCGACTTTCTGGGTAAAGAGCGTGAGTTGGCGATTGCCGAAGGTGATCTGCTGGCGGTGCGCTCGGCAGGTGCCTACGGTTTTGTTATGGCGTCGAACTACAACAGCCGCCCGCGTGCCGCCGAGTTAATGGTCGATGGCGACAACTGCCACCTAGTGCGCGCGCGGGAAACCGTTGCCAGTCTATGGGCGGGTGAAGCGCTGCTGCCCGAAGGGAGGCGCTAATGCTGTTACACTTCACCAAAATGCATGGCCTGGGCAATGACTTTGTCATGGTGGATCTGGTCACTCAGCGCGCGCGGCTGGACGAAGCGCAAATTCGCGTGCTAGCCGACCGACGCTTTGGCATTGGCTTTGACCAGCTATTGGTGGTCGAACCGCCCCGCGATCCGGAGATGGATTTTCGCTACCGCATTTACAATGCCGACGGCAGTGAAGTGGAAAATTGCGGTAACGGCGCGCGCTGTTTTGCTCGCTTCGTGCGCGACCAGCGGCTAACCCATAAGCATGAAATTCATGTGGAAACTGCCGGTGGGCCCTTGGTACTCACCGTTCAGCACGATGGTATGGTACGCGTGGACATGGGCCGCCCGCGGTTTAGCCCTCTGGCGCTGCCGTTCGATGCGCCTGGTGATCAGCCTCTTCACCCACTTGAAGTGGGCGATGAAACGCTGCAGATCGGCGTGGTCTCTATGGGCAACCCCCACGCGGTGATGCAGGTCGACAATGTGGATGATGCCCCGGTCGAGCGCCTCGGGCCCTTAGTAGAGGCGCACCCGCGTTTTCCCAAGCGTGTTAACGTGGGCTTTATGCAGGTGCTCTCGCCCAGTGAAATCCGCTTGCGCGTGTATGAACGTGGCAGCGGTGAAACGCTGGCCTGCGGTACCGGTGCCTGCGCCGCGGTAGCCAGTGGCATTCGTCAGGGGCTGCTGAAAAGCCCGGTAAAAGTCCATTTGCCCGGTGGAGAGCTCAGCATTGAGTGGCCTGACCCTGAAGGGGCGCTAACCATGGTGGGGCCGGCCACACGCGTCTTTGATGGACGCATAGCTCTTGGTTAATTAATTCTTGGTTAAGTAGCCTTGGTTAAGTGGCTCTTGGTTAAGCAGTGCTGGGTTAAGTAGTACCCCATTAATTCGAGGAGAACGGCGATGTCTCAAGCCCCCGAACCCCGCAAGACGCTCGAGCCTGATCAAGTGGCGTTCTGGCTGGCGCGCCATCCCGATTTTTTCGTCGGCCGTGAAGGGCTGCTCCAGCAACTGCAGGTGCCCCACCCGCATATCGACGGGGCGGTGTCACTGCTCGAGCGCCTGGTGTTAGACCTACGCAAGCGTGCTGAAACCGCTGAAGGTCGCCTGGAGCACCTGCTGGAGACCGCCCGCCATAACGAGTCCCAGTACCGCCGGCTGCGCGAAACCTTGATCGCGTTGGTAGAAGCGCCTGATCGCGATGCACTGGCGCAAGCGCTGGCTACCCAGCTTAGCGAGCGCTTTGAAACCCCGGCCACGGCGTTGTGGTGCCCTGCCACGTTAAGCGACAGTGAACCGACGCCCCCTCAGCCGCCGCGCCATGTGTTGGATCAGTACGCTAGCACGCGGCTGTCGGCGCTGTTGGATGGCCGCACCAGCCGCTGCGTTAAGCTAAGCGTTAGCGACTGGAAGTGCCTGATACCCCATGTCAAAGCACCCCGCAAAGCGGGTTCCTGCGCTATTTCGCGCCTCTCAGCGGGCGACTCCTTGGGCTATTTACTGCTAGCCAGCCCCAGCCCTGATGCTTACCGGGCCAGTATGGACACGCTGTTCACCGAGTACTTGGGCGATATCGTCGCGCGGCTGCTGGTGCGTCTGGGCGATCATGGCTAAATCGCCGCTAGATGAGCCATCCCTGGTTGAGACGCCGATAGCCAAGCGCGTTGAGGCCTTTCTAGCGATGCTGGCGTCCCATGCAAGCCCTGCCACGGTGGAGGCTTATCGGCATGATCTGGCGGCGCTATGTACCTTCACAGAGCGCCGCGAAGTGACGGATCCCACGGCGCTAGATACCGCACTGCTAAGGGCGTTTTTGGGCTCAGAGCGCAGCCGCGGCTTGGCGCCTAGAAGCTTGGCTAGGCGTCGGGCGGCACTGTCACGTTTCGCTGATTACTTGGTTAAGCAGGGCGTACTGGTGGATAACCCGGTGGGCTTACTGCGTACGCCTAAGCAGCCCAGCCACCTGCCGCGCCCAGTGGATGTCGATGCGCTGGCGCGCTTTCTTGATACACCCCACGACGGTTCGCCCTTGGGCGTGCGCGATCAGGCCATTCTTGAACTGTTTTACTCCAGCGGCCTGCGCTTAGCGGAGCTGGCGGCGCTTGATTTGGGCGATTTACAGAACAGCCGGGTAAGGGTGATCGGCAAAGGCGGTAAGCCGCGTCAGGTGCCGGTAGGGCGCCGTGCCCAGCAGGCGCTGGCTGAGTGGCTAGGGTGTCGTTCCGTGCTCGCACCTATTAACGAGCAGGCGCTATTTGTGGGCCAGCGCGGACAGCGCTTGGGCCATCGCGCCATTCAAAAGCGCTTAGCGCAGCTGTCGCTTGCCCGGGGCCTGCCCGAGCATTTGCATCCTCACCGTTTACGCCACTCCTTCGCCAGCCACCTGTTGGAGTCGAGCCAGGATTTACGCGCCGTGCAGGAGCTGCTGGGGCACGCCAATTTGTCGACCACACAAATCTATACCCGGCTTGATTGGCAGCATCTGGCGACCAGCTACGATGCAGCGCATCCTCGGGCTAAAAGAAGCCCCAGTCCCGGCAACGGGGACAATAGAACCAAATAGCCCAGGAGCAAACATGACGATGCTGAAGGCAATTACCTTCGATTTGGATGACACGCTTTGGGATAACCACGGGGTGATGGCGCGTACCGAGGAGGGCCACTATCGCTGGCTTCTGGAGGCCCTTCAGACATGGCGAGCGGCACGCCAGGAAACCGCCCTTGCGTTATCCCATGAAGAGGGCGGGCTGGATTACCTTCAGCGTCGTCAACAGTTGGCTAAAGAAGTGCCTGAACGGCGGGGTGACTTCACTTGGCTACGTTTGCGCGCCCTGGAGGCCCAGTTAGAAGACGCAGGCCTGCACCGCAGTGCTGCGTTGATGTGGGCATCAGCGGCGATGAATGAGTTTCACCGCCTGCGCGTGCAGGTCACCCCCCACCCGGAAGCGGCTGGTTTGCTGGCCACCTTGGCGGAGCGCTACCAGTTGGCGGCGATCACCAACGGCAATATTCATCTTCAACGTCAGCCGCTGGCTAGCTACTTTCCGGTCGCCATTGCGGCGGGCGAGTTACTGGCGCCCAAGCCGGATCCTACGCCGTTTCTCACCGCGCTCTCGCGCTTAAACGTGGCCCCTGAACGCGCCATGCACGTGGGCGACTCCTGGCAGGAGGACGTGCTGCCCGCTCAGCAACTGGGTATGCACGCGGTATGGATTTCTGAAACAGAGGAGCAGACGTTGCCGCCGCGTGTGTATCGCATAGCCCATATTAAAGAGCTACCCAACGTGCTTGATACGTTAGAAAAGACGTTAGAAAAAAGTGACTAGAGGGGCGTCATTCGGGCGGCGTATACAGCCACTGATTGAGCTTCTGTGACAGTGTATCGACGCCGTCGCGCTTGAGAGAGGAGAATAGTTGAACGGAGACGAGATCTTCCCACTCCTTCAACTGCGAGCGTACTTTTTGCAACGCCGCGCTGGCAGGCCCTCTTTTCAGCTTGTCGGCTTTGGTGAGCAAAATATGCACCGGCATGCCGCGCTGGTCGGCATAGTCGAGCATCATTTGGTCGAACTCGGTGAGCGGGTGGCGTACGTCCATTAGCAGTACTAAGCCGCGCAGACTAAAACGGTTGCGCAGGTACTCGGCAAGGTGTTTTTGCCACTCTAGTTTGACCGCCTCCGGTACCTTGGCGTAGCCGTAACCCGGCAGGTCGACCAAACGCCGCGCCTCGTCGTTCATCACGCTGAAGAAGTTGATCAGCTGGGTGCGCCCCGGCGTGCGCGAGGTGCGCGCTAACGCATTTTGTTGCGTTAGTGCGTTGATAGCACTGGATTTGCCCGCGTTTGAACGCCCGGCAAAGGCGACTTCTGCGCCGGTATCATCCGGGCATAGGGCCAGGGTGGGGGCGCTGATAAGAAAGCTTGCTGTCGGGTAGTTCAGCCGAGGGACTAGGCTATCATGGGGGGTAGTCATGGGGTTGATCCTGAAAAACGAACATAAAAACGGCCTACTCTGCGCACTATCACCTCTTTATCGCCTCATCATCAGGTAAAGTAGAGCGCATAATAGCGACTCATGATAAAGAAATGAGAGCAGTACCGCGACGAATTACCCCTAAAGCAGTCCAGCACTTGCATTCCCGCCGCTGGGGTGATTCGTTATAATACAAGCGGTTTATATCTGCGACCTGGGGCGCTAGTGTACCATCGCGATACGTTGTTGGTGTTAGCGGAGGTTGGTATTGGCGGAGCTAACCCTGGTAACTTGTGAAACCTGGGAGGCGCTCAGGGTGCGTACCAGTCAAACATAAAACGGCATAGTGGAATAGCAATGAGAAAGTTACTGGCAAGCCTAGCAATTACCATGGGCGCCGTTGGCATCGCCCACGCTCAAACGGACTATCAAGCCGATGCAGACGCATCCGCTGGCCAGGAAATGGCCCAAACTTGCGCCGCCTGTCATGGGCAACAGGGCATTAGCCCATCGGGCGCTTTCCCTAACCTGGCGGGTCAGCAGATGTCTTATCTGGCTAAGCAGATTATGGATATCCGCGACGGCAACCGCATGGTTCCCCAAATGGCTGGTCAGGTAGATGACTACTCTGATCAAGACGCCTGGGACGTAGCGGCACACTTTGCACGCCAAGATGCCAATCTAGGCCAAACCAGTGACGAAGACGCTGAGTTACTGGCCCGCGGTGAAGAACTTTACCGCGCTGGCGATATGTCCAAGGGCATCCCAGCCTGTGCTGCCTGTCACACACCGACCGGTGTCGGTATCGGTAGCGCCGTTTATCCGGGCCTTTCTGGTCAGCACGCTGAGTACACGGTCTCAACGCTGCAGGATTTCGCGGCAGGCGATCGTAACAATAGTCCCAACAACATCATGGGCGACATTGCTTCAAAAATGAGCGACAACGATATGGAAGCAGTGGCTAATTATTTGTTAGGTTTGAACTAACGTTTTAACAAACTCGTTTCAAACTGGAAATAAGCAGCCTCAACACTTCCTCATGTCGTTTGCGGGCCCTCACTTGGTAACGTGCTTGTAACGTTCGCTAGCTGAGGGAACCCGCTCATGTATCCACGGTCTCACTTTTCGCTTACTCATGGAGAGTCTTTTAAGATGTCTAAAACGCAAGCGATGTTAAAAACGCTAATGGCCGCACTGGTTGGTTTGGGGCTTTCTGCGGCAGTGAGTGCCCAGGAAGTGGTTGAGGGTCAGCACTATGAGGTGCTTGAAGCGCCGGTAGAGACCCAGGTTGACGATGGGCAAGTTGAAGTCACCGAAGTTTTTTGGTTTGGCTGCCCGCACTGCTACCGTCTGCAAACGCCGATTAACGAGTGGTACGAGACCCTGGACGACGACGTCAGTGTCGTCAAAATGCCTGCCACCATGGGCGGCGATTGGAATACCCACGCGACAGCATTTTACGCGGCTGAGTCGCTGGGCATCGAAGATGAGCTACACGCTGATTTCTTTAACGCCATCCATAAGGAAAAACAGTCGCTCACAGAACCCGATGAGATTGCAGCTTTCTTCGCCAACTATGGCGTCAGTGAAGAAGAAGCCAAGCAGGCGCTGACCAACTTTAGTGTGCGTAGCGAAGTGAATGAGGCTAACCGGCGCATGCGTCAAATGAAGTTGATGGGTGTGCCAGCCCTAGTGATTGATGGCCGTTTTCTGGTAACGCCGAGTTCAGCCGGCAGCCTTGATAACATGCCGAAAATCGCTGAAGCGTTGGTCGAGCAGGTGCGTGCTGAGCGCGCAGAATAACCGTGTTGCGTGAAGTGAGGGAGCGTGATGAAGCAGCCATAATCGGCCCACGCTCGACGCTGCTTGAAGACGGGCACTTGCGTTTGCTTACCTTTAATTTACAGGTGGGCATCCAGACATCTGCGTATCATCACTACCTTACCCGTAGCTGGCAGCACCTACTGCCTCACCCGCGACGCCAGAAGCGGCTGGACGTGATGGGAGAAGTGCTGAGCAAGTTTGATGTGGTGGGGCTTCAAGAGGTCGATGGCGGTAGTTTTCGCTCAAGCCGCGTCAACCAAGTGGAGTATCTCGCTGCCAAAGCGGGGTTTCCCCACCATGTTCAGCAGCTCAACCGCAATCTGGGCCGCATCGCTCAGCACAGTAACGGTTTACTCTCGCGGTTGGTGCCCAGCCAAATAGAAGAACACCGTTTGCCAGGTGCCATGCCTGGTCGCGGCGCGATTCACGCACGTTTTGGCGAAGGGCCGGATGCGCTGCACGTATTCGTCGCCCACTTGGCGCTTAGCCATCGTGGCCGGGTGCGCCAGCTCAATTATTTAAGCGAGATTATCCAACCGTTACGCCACGTGGTGGTAATGGGGGATCTCAACTGTACCCCTGACCAGTTGCATGCCCATGAGCGTTTCAGTGCGTCGCTACCGCTGCACCCGGTTAAACCCCTGCTTAGCTACCCCTCCTGGCAGCCGCGCCGGGCGCTGGATCATATCCTGTTGTCGCAGTCGTTAGAGGCCGCCGAAGTTCGGGTGTTAGATCATCTGTTCTCTGATCACCTGCCGATCGCCGTCGATCTCCCCTTGCCCGAGGCCTGTTTAACGGCCATTCGCCCAAGCGTTTAATAATAACCATGCTGTGCAGCGCGTGGGCGCTGCATTGTCCGCGTATATGCGCTATTGTCTGGGGCGCTGACTCCCCTTAGTCGTTTTACGCGAGACACTTCCATGTCGGACACAACACAACTACCTGCATTTATTGGTGCGCTGGACCGCGCTTCAGAGTGGTTCGGACGTACCCTTGCGTGGCTGATCATCATTATGATGTTGATTCAGTTCGCGATTGTACTGCTTCGTTATGCCTTCAGTGTGAACAGCATTTTTATGCAAGAGCTAGTGATGTATATGCACGCCAGTGTCTTTATGCTTGCGGCCGCCTATACGTTTCGTCACGACGGCCACGTGCGGGTTGATATTTTCTATCGAGGCATGACCCCGCGCCGCCAAGCGTTAATCAATGTCGTGGGCATTATTACGCTACTGATTCCGGTGATGATCTTTATCATTGCTTCTAGCCTGGGCTATGTCGCTAACTCCTGGCGTATCCTGGAAAGCTCCCCTGATTACGGCGGTATTCCAGCCGTCTACGCGCTGAAAACCTTAATACCGCTGTTTGCCGTGCTGATGATCGTGCAAGGCGTCATTGAGATTGTGCGCAATGGCTACGTGATGGCCGGGCGGATAGTGCCGTCCGCAGCCGGTGGCAATCATCTTGAGGAGCGTGTTTGATGCTGGAATTCATGCCGATTATTTTATTTGCCGTTATATGCATTGTGTTGATGTTCGGCTTTCCCGTAGCACTCTCCCTGGCGGGTACGGCGCTGCTGTTTGCCGGTATGGGGCTGGGTCTTGAAGCGATAGGTATCGACGCCAACTTTGATAGCGGCTATCTCGCCGCCTTGCCCAACCGGCTCTACGGCATAATGACCAACCAAACGCTGTTGGCGGTGCCGCTGTTTGTGTTGATGGGCGTGTTGCTGGAAAAATCTAAAGTGGCTGAAACGCTGCTGGATGCCATGGCCTTGTTGTTTGGCGCTATGCGCGGCGGTTTGGGTATTTCGGTGACGCTGGTGGGTATGTTGATGGCGGCCTCAACCGGTATTGTGGGGGCCACCGTGGTCACCATGGGGCTGATGTCACTGCCGACAATGCTTAAGCGTGGCTACAGCACATCGTTGGCCACAGGCACCATTTGCGCTACCGGCACCTTGGGCCAAATCATTCCACCCTCCATCGCCCTGGTACTGCTGGGTGACGTGCTGTCATCGGCGTATCAGCAAGCGCAGCTGGACATGGGCATTTTTAGCCCTAAAACCGTTTCGGTGGGCGACCTGTTTATGGGCGCGCTAGTGCCTGGCTTGCTGCTGGTCGTGATGTATATGATTTACGTCGCCCTGGTGGCCTGGTTGCGCCCGCATATGGCGCCTGCTGCTGACCGTGAAGAGTTAATGGCTGAGCTTGGCCATACCTCAGGGATTGGCATGCTGCTGCTCAAAGGGCTGGTGCCTCCCGTGGTGCTGATTGTGGCGGTACTGGGCTCGATCTTAAGTGGTTTTGCCACGCCTACGGAGGCCTCCGCAGTAGGCGCCTTTGGCGCTCTAGTGTTGGCACTGGCTTACCGTCAGCTCGACTGGGCGACGTTGAAAGACGTGCTACGCTCAACGACTCACGTCACCACCATGGTGTTTTTGATCCTGATCGGTGCGGCGCTGTTTTCGCTGGTGTTTCGTGCCTATGGCGGCGAACACATGGTCACCGAACTGTTCGAGTCAATGCCCGGCGGGGTGGTAGGCGCTACGATCATCGTTATGCTGGTGATTTTTCTGCTCGGCTTTATTCTCGACTTTATCGAAATCACTTTCGTGGTGGTGCCGATCGTCGGGCCGATTCTGCTCGCCATGGGGCTTGATCCGATTTGGCTGGGGATCATGATCGCGATCAACCTGCAAACGTCGTTTTTAACGCCACCTTTTGGCTTCGCGCTGTTCTACCTGCGCGGCGTGGCGCCGCCGTCTGTGTCTACATCGGCGATTTACCGTGGCGTTATCCCGTTTATTTTGATGCAGCTGGGTATGCTGCTCATGCTGAGCTTCTTCCCGCAGCTAGCAACATGGCTGCCTGATCAGTTTTAGTTCAAGGGCAATGAGTAGACGTCTAGTGAGTTGAAATACATCGCAGCTATCAACGGATAGATGTGGCAACCTAATTAAAAAGCAGTTAATAGCCATGAATGGCCTGTAGCAAACCGCCTGGTGTTCTACGCTAGGCGGAGTATTCCCTACTCAATAATAGTAATAATAGAAAGTAAGAGGGTTATTGTATGAAAGCCAAAACACTCCCCGTCGCCATTGCCATGACGACCGCTCTCTCCGCCAGTTTGCTGGTGGTCTCTAGTGTTGATAATCACGCCCAGGCACAAGAAGACGAGTTTCGGTGGAAAATGGTCACCTCCTGGCCGAAGAATTTCCCAGGGGTTGGCCAAGGCCCTGAGCGCCTATCGCAGCTGGTTGATGAAATGTCGAATGGTCGTTTGACCATTGAGGTCTTCGGGGCTGGCCAATTGGTGCCGGGTTTTGAGGTGTTTGACGCCGTTTCCGACGGCACCGCTGAACTTGGCCACTCTGCCTCCTATTACTGGAAGGGCAAAGCACCTGCCGCACAGTTCTTTGCCGCTGTGCCGTTTGGGATGAACGCCCAAGAGATGAACGCCTGGCTAAGCTATGGCGGTGGCATGGAGCTGTGGAACGAGCTTTACGATGACTTTGGCGTTGACGTAATGGTCGCGGGTGCCTCAGGCGTGCAGATGGGCGGCTGGTACAATAAAGAAATTAACTCGGTTGACGATCTAAACGGCCTGAAAATGCGCATGCCCGGCCTGGGTGGCGAAGTCATGAGCCGCATGGGCGTGGCCATTGTTAACATGCCTGGCGGCGAAATCTTTACCTCGCTACAGTCGGGGGCGATTGACGCAACCGAGTGGATTGGCCCCTATAACGACTTGGCGTTTGGCCTGCATCAAGCTGCCGACTATTACTACTATCCAGGCTGGCACGAGCCGACGGTGATGTTCGAGGCGATCGTTAACGAAGAGGCTTATGCGGAGCTGCCAGCGGATCTGCAGGCGATCCTGCGTAGCGCGATTAGCGACATCAACCAAAGCGTGCTGGATGAGTACACCGCGCGTAACAACGACGCGCTGGAAACCCTGGTCAACGAGCACAGTGTTGAGTTACGCCGCATTCCTGACGATGTACTCGCTCAAGCCCGCGAACATTCGGCTGATGTGGTTGCAGAGTTGGCGGAATCAAGCGAGCTGGCCACGCGTATCTATGACTCTTATCAAGCGTTCCAGGAAAAAGTTGAGGATTACCACGCCATCTCCGAGCAAGCGTACTACAACGCCCGCAACCCCGAAGGTGACACCGCCCAATAGTTGGCCGTGCTCGACGTACACGAACGCAATGGCCGCCTGCGGGCGGCTTTTGTGTGGCTGGCAGTTACGTTTTCGGCAGCATAAGGCGCGCAGCTTGGGTATCCTAGTGGGTATCTTAAAAGCAGGCGCACAGTGGCGTTTGTTTTGCCGATTTTGTCGTGAAGGAGCCTCATGTCTACCCATTCCCATCTTCGCAATGTGCTTACCATCGCGGGTTCCGACCCGTCCGGTGGCGCTGGTCTACAGGGCGATTTAAAAACCTTTTCAGCCCTCGGCGTTTACGGCACCAACGTAATTACCGCGGTGATTGCCCAAAACACCTGCGGCGTGGCCTCGGTATACCCTGTTGCCCCTCAGGCCATTCGCGAGCAGTTGGAGCACCTGCTGGATGATGTGGCGATAGAGGCGGTTAAAATTGGCATGGTGGCCAGCCGCGAGGTCGCCGAGGTGATCGCCGATGTGCTGCGTCAGCGCCGCCCACGCTGGATTGTGCTCGACCCTGTGATGGTCGCTAAGAGCGGCGATATTCTGGTCGGCGATGAAGGCATTCGCGCTGTACGCGATATTCTCGTGCCACTGGCCGATGTGATTACCCCTAATCTGCCGGAGGCCGCGGTGCTGCTCGACACGCCGTCGCCCACCAGCTTAGACGCCATGGAGGCGATGCTACCGGGCTTGGCGCAGTTGGGCGCGCCCTATGTGGTGTTAAAAGGCGGCCATCTAAGGGGGGCGACCTGTCCGGATCTATTGGCAACCCCCAACGGCCATGAGTGGTTGCCCGCCTCGCGTATCGATACCGACAATTTACACGGTACCGGCTGTGCGCTCTCTTCGGCGATTGCCGCCTGCCTGGCGAAGCTCCCCGTGGATGCCGACGCGGATGCCCCGGTAGCCGCGATCAGCGATGCCAAGCAGTGGCTGCACGCGGCGTTAGAAGCGAGCGTGCGTCTAAATGTAGGCAAAGGCCGCGGCCCGGTGCATCATTTTCACGCCTGGTGGTGATGGGGTGTAGTGCGATAAGGCATGTGGGCAATCGGTAACTTGCCAGAAACCGCATTGCGCACCATGCTAAGGAGTGTTTGCTTAACGGCTTGTAAGGCTGAGTTGCTCAGCCGAGGAGCGTTTCGCCATGCCTCGTTCGATCCCAAGTACCAACCCAAGTACTATCCCAAGTACGAACCCAAGTACGATCCTATTCGCCACCGATCTTTCTGCTGACAATCGCGCGGCGTTTGCCCGGGCATTACGCTTGGCCTACGCCCGAGGGGTACAGCTAGATGTGCTGCACGTGTTGGATCCTTACCTGCCGCGGCGTGTGCTGCGTGATGTCGAGAGCGCGGTGGTGGAAGACATCACCACCATGCTGACGGATCTACGCGAAGACTACGCCCTGGAGGCGCCGAAAACGCTGATCCAGACCGTGACCGGTTCACCTCACGTTGAAATTGTCCGTGAAGCCCACGAGCGCAATGCCGAGCTGATTGTGCTGGGCATGCATCGCAAGCGCGGGCAAAAAGACCTGCTGGCGGGCACTACCGCTATGCGCGTGCTGCGCAGCGCCCCTTGCCCGGTGGTGGTCTCTTCTCATCAGCCCACCCAACCTTGGCAGCACATCCTGGTGCCGATCGATTTTTCACTAACGGCGCGGCATACCTTGAAAGAGGCGCTGATTCGCTTTCCTGAAGCCACGCTCACCCTACTGCACGCCTGGACACTGCCCGGTGAACGCGAACTGGGTTCGCAAGCCTATTACGCCCACTGGCGAGAGCATGAGGTGCTACGGCTACGCGAGCAGTTGAATAATGAAATTGATACCCTGATGAGAGAGCTTGACGGCGTGCCCGACGTTGAATTGGTGCTAGAGCAAGGCGCGCCCTGTGACGTGCTGCAGGCGTACATGAAGCGCCACTCGCCGGATCTGGTGATGATTGGCAGTCGCGGGCAGCCCCATCACACCAGCCAGCTAACCGAGATGCTGCTGTGTGAACCGCACTGCGATCTAATGCTCTGCCGCGCTTGGTAAGCGAGTGCTATTAAAAAATAAGTGCTATTAGAAATAAGTGCTATTAGAAAAAGTACTGTGCTGACAATAGTGAGTATTGTACGGAACCTTTATTTCTATTATCGGTATGTATAGATATTATGCCGTAAGGAGGTTCTATGTACACATGCATATTGGGTGCTAGGCGTGTCGTTCAATTGTCACTGCTTCTCGCGGGGCTCTCGTTAATGCCCTGGGCGATGGCCAGCAGTGTGACCGAAAAAGGCGAGGTGTTTGAGCGCACCGTAGAGGAACACGGCCAGCGCTATGGCCTGATCGGGAGCGGCGTGTTTCGTTACATGATCTGGACGGCCTACGCTGGCGCCTATTACCAACTTGAAGGTGAAACCCAGCCGCAGCCGTTGAGCGACGTACCACGGCGTCTGGAGTTGGCTTATTTTCACGCCATCGACGCCTCCGACTTTGCTGAAGCGACTGAGAAAACGCTCAAAGATACTCTCACTCTGTATGAATTCAATCAGATTAAAGAGCCACTTGCGCGTTTAAATCAGCGCTATCGGGACGTAGTGCCTGGAGATCGCTACCTGCTTAGCTGGAACGGCGAGCAGCTGCGTCTGGCGCTAAATGGAGAGGTGCTGCTTGAAGAGGAGAATGCAGAGTTTGCCAGTGCGATGTTTAGCATTTGGCTCGGCGAGCGCCCACTAGGTGAGGGCTTTCGCGATGCGCTGCTAGGGATAAATTAACAAGCAGTCGTTATAATCGCCGTTTGTTAGTTCGGAGAAGCTTTGTGAAGGCACTCATTCAGCGCGTTAAGCGCGCCAGCGTAGAGGTTGAAGGTGAGATCGTTGGCAGCATCGATCACGGCCTGCTGGCGCTGGTGGGGGTGGAGAAGCACGATGACGCGGCCGCTGTAGAAAAGCTGCTGCATAAGCTGCTCCACTACCGCGTGTTTGGCGACGCTGACGGTAAGATGAATCACAACCTACAGCAGGTGGGCGGTGGCTTGCTGCTGGTTTCTCAGTTCACTCTGGCAGCAGATACTCACAAAGGGCTGCGGCCCAGCTTCTCCAGCGCCGCTCCCCCAGCCAAAGGTGAAGAGCTGTTTAACTTGCTGGTTAGCCAAGCGCAAACTGCCTGGCCGAACGTGGCCACCGGTGAGTTTGGCGCCGATATGCAGGTAGCGCTTATCAACGATGGCCCGGTAACGTTTTTGCTGGAAAACTAGTTTGGTTTTCTAGCGCTAGCTTTCCGCACCTTCGCTGGCGAGCAGCTCCGCCTCCATGGCCTCTTCGGCGCTAAGCCACTGCCGTTCCGACGCATCTAAACGTGCTTTAATTTCCGCTTGCTGGCTAAGCGTCTTGGTTAGTTCGGCTTTGCGAGCGCTGTCGGTATAAAGCTCTGGGTCTGCCAGGACTTGCTCTACTGTATCGAGTTCCTGCTGGGCTTTTTCCATGGTTTTTTCCGCCTGATCGCGCTGTTTTTTCAGCGGGCGCAGCTTTTCGCGTAGCTCGGCGGCCGCTTTGCGCGACGCCTTGCGCGCTTCACGGCTGTCGCCGCTGGGCTGCTGGTTCTGGCGCTCGGCTTTTTCACCGCGGGAATCCCGGCGACTCTCTTCCAGGCGCGCTTTGAGCCAAACCCGGTAGTCCTCCAAATCGCCATCGAAGGGCTCGACGCGGTTATCCGCCACCTTCCAAAACTCATCCACCGTGGCGCGCAGTAGGTGACGGTCGTGGGAGACCAGAATAACCGTGCCTTCGAAGCTGGCCAGCGCCTGGGTCAGCGCCTCGCGCATCTCTAAGTCCAGGTGGTTGGTGGGCTCATCGAGCAGTAACAGGTTGGGTTTTTGCCAAGCGACGAGGGCCAGCGCCAGGCGGGCTTTCTCACCGCCGGAGTAGTTGGCGACTTTGCCGAAGGCGTCATCGCCCTTAAAACCAAAGCCGCCCAGGAAGTTACGAATCTCCTGGTCGCTGGCGGTGGGCGAAAGGCGCTGCACGTGCACAAAGGGCGTCGAGGTGACATCCAACCCTTCAAGCTGATGCTGAGCGAAATACCCAATCGCCAAGTGCTCGCCGGGTACGCGCTTGCCATTGAGCAGTGCTAGTTCCCCGGTGAGCGACTTAATCAGCGTCGATTTACCCGCTCCGTTGGGGCCCAGCAGACCAATGCGGCTGCCGGGCAGTAAGGTAACGTTGACCTTATCCAGCTGCACATTGTCATCACCCCCATTTTCACCGGGATAACCCAACTGTGCCTGATCCAGCACCAGCAGTGGGTGCGAGGTTTTATCGGCTGCGGGCAGCGTAAAGTGGAAGGGGGAATCGACGTGGGCAACGGCGATATCTTCCATCCGCTCGAGCATTTTGACCCGGCTTTGCGCTTGCTTCGCCTTGGTCGCCTGGGCGCGGAAGCGGGCGATAAAACGCTCAATCTCTTCCCGGCGCGCCTGCTGTTTGGCGGCTTCCGCTTGCTGCAGGGCAAGCTTTTCGGCACGGGTGCGCTCAAACTGGGAGTAATTACCGCGGTACAGCTCCAGGGTTTGGTGATGCATATGCACGATGTGGTCGCACACCGCATCCAGGAAGTCGCGGTCGTGGGAAATCAGCAGCAGGGTGCCAGGGTAGCGGGTCAGCCACTGCTCCAGCCACAGCAGGGCGTCCAGATCCAGGTGGTTGGTGGGCTCATCGAGTAGCAGTAGGTCGGAAGGCATAAACAGCGTGCGGGCGAGGTTGACCCGCATCCGCCAGCCGCCGGAAAACGCCGACAGCGGGCGGCTAAGGTCAGACTGAATAAAGCCTAGCCCCACCAGCAACTGCGCCGCGCGTGATTCTGCGCGGTAGCCATCCAGGGTTTCAATTAACCCGTGCAGCTCGGCTTCTCGGTGGGCTTCACCGGCTTCTCTGGCAGCCAATAAATCGGCTTCAGCCTTGCGTAGCGCCAAGTCGCCATCGAGTACATACTCGATAATCGGGCGGTCGAGGGCGTCAACTTCTTGGGCCATATGCGCAATGCGCTGGCCGCCGCTCATCTCGACATCGCCCTGGTCGGGGGCAAGCTCACCGAGCAGAAGTTTGAACAGGCTCGATTTACCGGCGCCGTTTGCCCCGATAATCCCGGCTTTTACCCCGTTATGAAGGGTAACGTCCGCGTTGTCGAGTAGCGTTTGCGTGCCGCGTTGCAGGGCGACTTGGCGCAGTGCGATCATGCCTTCTCCCGAAGAAAGTGGGTCATTTGATGCGAAACTCTATTGCGCTTGATTCTACCCGATTGCAGCGCCTACAGCAGACACCGTTATGGGATTTTGCACTGGCGCTGTATGCCAAGCCCGGCGTTGAAGCAGCTTGCCTGAGGCTTCAAGAGGAGGCCGAACTAGATGTATGCGAGGTGCTGTTTCACTGTTGGCTCTACTCCTGCGGACTTGAAGTCATACCTACAGCGGTGGCTCGTCAGCGTGAGCAACGGCGCCTTTGGCAGAGCCGTGTGACGGGGGTGTTGCGCGGATTACGGCGCGATTTAAAAGCCACTGCGGCGGAAAGCGAGTCCATAGCGGCTCTGCGCGAAACTATTAAACAGGCAGAGTTGATGGCTGAACGTGAGAACCTTCAACGTTGGCAAACGTGGGTATGGGAGTCACCAAGCGATGAGCAACGTGTGGTAAACGTTGTCGAAATGTCGCTAGATGCAGCTAAATGGTTGCGAAAGCAGCTGTTTTCTACTCAAGTTGACCAGCTCTCTGGCGACGCCTTGAAAGCGCAAAATGTATGTCTCGATGCGCTACATACGCTTACTTGCCAGCTTGACCCTCACCGAGGAGCGCGCTAGCCTGAATTTAAGCTGTTTTTGAAATACCTAGCGTTATTCGCCCGCGAATGTGCAGTATGAACAGCATTGTTTGTGTAAATACTGTGTGTAGATATCGTCTGTAAGCGGATATCGATTAGCGAATAACAAGCCCGTGTTGAGAAACGCAGAGCTGACCTGAATTAACCTAAATTTAGACAATTGGGTTCTCAAAACGGGTTTTAAAAACTAGGTTGTTGCGCACTCGTACAGCGCGCTTACCACTGCAAGGGGAACATCGCATGAAGGCAAGCAAATCCGTTTCTACTATTAATTCTGTCACTACCAAGTTATTGACCACGGCCAGTGTGGGTGCACTGCTGTTTGGTCTCAGCGCCGCTGCTCAAGCAGACAACTGGCGCTACGCTCACGAAGAGTATGAAGGCGACGTTCAAGACGTTTTTGCCTACGCTTTTAAAGAGTATATTGAAGATAACTCAGACCACACCGTACAAGTTTACCGCTTTGGTGAACTGGGTGAGTCTGACGACATTATGGAGCAGACCCAGAACGGTATTCTGCAGTTTGTAAACCAATCGCCTGGCTTCACTGGCGCCCTGATCCCTGAAGCGCAAATCTTCTTTATTCCTTACCTGCTACCGACCGACGAAGAGACCGTACTGACGTTCTTCGACGAAAGTAAGGCGATCAATGAGATGTTTCCAGCGCTTTATGCCGAGCAAGGCTTAGAACTGCTGAAAATGTATCCAGAAGGCGAAATGGTCATCACCACCAATGAGCCGTTCGCTACGCCTGATGAGCTAAATAACAAAAAAATCCGTACCATGACAAACCCGCTACTGACAGAGACCTACGACGCCTTCGGCGCTACGCCGACGCCGTTACCGTGGGGTGAAGTCTACGGTGGTTTGCAGACCGGCATCATTGACGGTCAAGAGAACCCAATTTTCTGGATCGAGTCCGGTGGCTTGTACGAGGTGTCTCCGCACCTGACATTTACCGGCCATGGCTGGTTTACCACTGCGATGATGGCCAACCAAGACTTCTACGAAGGCCTATCTGAAGAAGATCAAACGCTGGTGAACGAAGCCTCTGAAGCTGCGTATGACCACACGATTGAACATATCAAAGGCTTGGCTGAAGAGTCGCTAGAGAAGATTCAGGCAGCGTCTGATGAAGTGACGGTGACACGTCTTGATGAAGAGCAAATCCAAGCCTTCCGTGAGCGTGCTCCGCAGGTCGAAGAAGCCTTCCTGGAAATGACGGGTGAAGGTGGTGCAGAGCTACTTGAGCAGTTTAAAGCTGACCTTGAAGCCGTAACCAACGAGTAATCACTCTCTAAGCCATAGTGGCGCACGAGTGATTATCAGGGGGCAGCAAAGGCTGCCCCTTTTTATTGTGCGGTGGTAAGGCGTAGGCCATTCGGGGCTGTTTTAACGTCGTTACTGTCGGGTTACGTACATCTAGCGTTGAATCACCTGCAGCTGCATGCCGTTACGCTAGAGTTCACTTCTGGCCAATGGTACGAAGTAGATGTGAGCTAGACAGGTGTGCAGTAGATAGGTCTTGAATAACGCTGTGTTTATTGTGCCGACGGCACTTAACTGATGCCGTTAGAGCCGTTCAAAAGGAGTCCGGCCATGACCGATGATGAGATGGAAAAGAGTTACCGCTCCGGTTTGCCGGGCGTGTTAGGTGTGATCGACACTGCAATTAGCAAAATAGAAGCCGTGATTCTCGCGATGGGTGTTTTGCTAATGGCGCTGAATACGGTCACCAACGTGGTTGCTCGCTTTGTATTTGGCAACAGCATCATGTTTTCTGGTGAGCTGAATAGAATTTTAATCATCATGATTACCTTTGCGGGCATTGGCTATGCCGCGCGTCACGGTCGCCATATTCGTATGTCGGCTATTTATGATGCGTTGCCGGTCGGTGGGCGTAGAGTGCTGATGATCTGCATTGCGCTGTTCACTGCGCTGGTGATGTTTTTCTTACTCTACTATTCGGTTGTTTATATTATTGATCTGCAGAGCAAAGGTCGCGTGTTGCCTTCCTTGGGCTTACCAGTGTGGATCATTTACCTGTGGGTGCCGATGGGCTTTCTAATCACCGGTATTCAATACTTGCTGACCGCCGTTAAAAACTTCACGTCCCACGATGTCTATCTTTCGACGGGCGTGGTGGATGGTTACAAAGACACCGAAACAGAAGTCTAACGCGGGACACTGCACCCTAGGGGAACAGCTATGACGACAATAATGGTCACCACCATGATTGCCCTGCTGCTGCTGGGCTTTCCAATGATGATTCCGCTGATTACCGCCGCGGTAATTGGCTTTTATATGATGTTTAACGGTTTCGGCCAAATGGATACGCTGATTCAGCAGATGATGGCGGGCATACGCCCGGCCTCACTCATTGCTGTGCCCATGTTTATCCTAGCCGCCGATATCATGACCCGTGGACAGTCGGCAAATCGACTGATCGATATGGTCATGTCGTTTATTGGCCACGTTAAAGGAGGCCTAGCGGTCAGCACCGCGGCTTCGTGCACGCTGTTTGGTGCTGTGTCCGGGTCTACCCAGGCAACCGTGGTCGCCGTTGGTTCGCCGCTGCGTCCTAAAATGCTCAAAGCGGGCTATTCGGACTCTTTCACGCTAGCGCTCATCATCAATGCCAGCGACATTGCGTTTTTGATTCCGCCCAGTATCGGTATGATTATTTACGGGGTTATCTCGGGTACTTCCATTGGCGAGCTGTTCATTGCCGGGATTGGGCCAGGGTTAATGATCCTGTTGATGTTTTCGGCCTACAGCGTTATTTATGCCATCGTAAAAGACGTACCTACCGAGCCAAAATCGAGCTGGAAAGAGCGTGCAGTAGCGGTTCAACAAGCGCTGTGGCCACTAGGTTTTCCGGTCATCATCGTGGGCGGGATCTACGGTGGTATTTTCAGCCCGACAGAGGCCGCTGCCGCCTGCGTACTGTATGCCGTTTTACTCGAGTTTGTGGTCTTCCGCTCGCTCAAAATGAACGACATTTATGCCATCGCTAAATCTACCGGCTTGATTACCGCCGTGGTATTTATCCTGGTGGCAGTGGGTAATGGCTTCTCGTGGATCATTTCGTTTGCCCAGATTCCACAAATGATCTTGGAGGCGGTGGGGGTCAATGATGCGGGCCCGACCGGGGTATTGATCGCCATCTGTATCTCCTTCTTTGTGGCCTGTATGTTTGTTGACCCGATCGTGGTCATTCTAGTGCTAACGCCCATTTTTGCGCCCGCCATTGCGGCAACGGGCCTAGATCCTGTGCTGGTAGGTATCTTGATTACCCTGCAGGTGGCGATAGGCTCAGCAACCCCGCCCTTTGGGTGCGATATATTCACGGCTATTGCGATTTTCAAGCGCCCCTATTGGGATGTGATCAAAGGCACGCCGCCGTTTATCTTCATGCTGATTTTAGCGGCCGCTCTGCTGATCATGTTCCCGCAAATTGCGCTGTTCCTACGCGATGTTGCCTTCCGCTAAACAGCCACAAGGAGTACGCGAATGTTTAATCGCATTTTAGTCCCGGTGGATGGTTCTAAAGGCGCCTTAAGGGCGCTGGAAAAGGCGGTGGGCTTGCATATGCTAACCGGCGCTGAGCTCTATTTGCTGTGCGTGTTTAAACACCACAGCCTGCTGGAAGCCTCGCTCTCTATGGTGCGGCCTAACCAGCTGGATATCCCAGATGATGCGTTAAAAGAGTACGCCACTGAGATCGCTGTGCATGCGAAATCCCATGCGATTGAACTGGGTGCGGACAGTGCCCGCGTGCGCGCTTTTGTGAAAGGGGGGCGGCCCTCGCGCATTATTGTGCGCTTTGCCCGTAAGCGAGAGTGCGACCTGATTGTGATTGGCGCCCAGGGCACCAATGGCGAGAAGAACCCGTTGTTGGGCAGCGTTTCTCAGCGTGTGGCGGGTGCCGCACACTGCCCTACGCTGGTCGTCTAATTCCGCTAAACCTCTCTCTCATTTTGTGGTCTTACTAACACCCACCACCCCCAAGATGCAGCTCGGGGCGGTGGGTGTTAGTCTTTGTGTGATACTGATTGGCGTTCGGCGCCGCTATATACAAGATAAAAGGATCTTTCATGAAACAATTGCTCTCTACCACGGCTCTGACAGGTTTGCTTTTGGTCGCTCCTTTTGCCGCGGCAGCGCCAGAAACTGATGAACAGCGCTTGGCTTATAGCCTGGGTGTCACCCTGGGTGAAAGCATGCAGGCAGACATCGAAGACCTAGATCTCGATGCGTTCACAGACGGCATGCGCGATGTGTTTGAAGGCAATGACTTGGCGCTCAATGAAGAAGAGATGACCGAAGCGTTGATGGCGTTCCAAGAGCAGTCCATGCAAGCGCGGCAAGCGGAAGCCGAAGAGCTGGCGCAGAACAATCTCGAAGAGGGTGAAGCCTTCCTGGCCGAGAACGCTGAGCGCGAGGAAGTGACCGTGACTGACTCTGGCCTTCAGTATGAAGTGCTTGAATCCGGCGATGGCGCCAAGCCTGGCCCTGAAGATACCGTTGAAGTGAACTATGAAGGCATGCTGTTAGACGGCACTGTCTTCGATAGCTCTTTTGAGCGCGGTGAATCCGTCAGCTTTCAAACCAACCAAGTGATCGAGGGTTGGCAGGAAGCGCTGCAGATGATGAGCGTCGGCGATAGCTGGATGCTGTATATTCCGGCTGATATTGCTTACGGCGAGAATGGCCAGGGGCCGATCGGGCCTAACGAAGTACTAACGTTCCGCGTTGACTTGCTAGGCGTTGAATAAGCGATGACTTCAACCCCCTCTTCTAACCTGCACGTTTTCGCTCAGACACTGGTTTGCTTGGGGCTGTGTACACCGCTGCTAGCGCAAGCTGATACCACCGACGAGCCCGAGGATTTGCCAGCCTTAAGTGCTTCAAGTGAGCAGGCTAGCGTGGTGGGGGTATCGTCGGGCGGTTATATGGCTACCCAGCTGGCGGTGGCCTGGCCCGAGCGGTTTAGTGGCCTGGGCGTGCTAGCGGCGGGGCCTTGGAGTTGCGCGCAGGGCTCGCTGAGCTTGGCGCTTAACCAATGCATGATGACCCGCCGCGGCGCGCCTTCGTTGGATGAATTGGAGGCGCGTCACCAGCGCTATCTCGGGCTTGAACAGGTAGGTAGCGCTGAGGCACTTAGTCAGCTCCGGGTCTATGTGTGGCATGGCGAAGAGGATGAGGTGGTTGAGCCACTGCTCGGCGATTTGCTTGCTGAACAGTGGCAGCAGTGGCTAGCTACGCCTGACCAATTGCGCGTTGCACGCAGCGACAATGCAGGGCATGGCTGGCCGGTACGGTTACCCAGTGAAGCCGCCCCAGGGCCCCAGGAATGGGGCGATTGTCGTCAGGGTGGTGGTAGCTTTCTATTATCCTGCGATGACGATATCGCGGGAGAAATGCTGGATTGGCTCTACCCCGAGCGAGACGTCCCTGGCGAACGCAGTGGTGAAGAAGGTGGTGAGCCGGGTGGCGAGTTAGTCGCATTTGATCAGTCAGAATTTGCGGTAAAGGGCCTATCCGACACGGGCTATGTGTTTATACCCGAAGGCTGCGATGCGGGCGAGTGCCCGGTAACACTGGCATTGCACGGCTGCCAAATGAACGCAGAGGCTATTGGCGATACGTTCATACGTTACACCGGGCTAAATGCTTGGGCAGCAGCGCATCAGCAAATCGTGCTCTATCCTCAGGCCGAAAGCAGTATGGCGAACCCGCAGGGCTGCTGGGACTGGTGGGGGTTTGCTGAAAGTACCTGGCAGTTAAGCCCGCAGCACGATACCCGTAATGGCACCCAAATTGGCGCGTTAATGGCCATGTTGGATCGTTTACAAGCCGCGCCTGAACAAGCCGATTAAAAGAAACGCCGATTAACCGCCAAGTTCATGTTCTAACGCTGACACTAAGCCGTGAGGCGTGGGTGAGTAGAGCACTCGCTGGAGTATATCGCCCTCGCGGTTGACTAAAAAAAGCGAGGCGCTGTGATCAATGGTATAGGCCATTGCTGAGTCCGGCGCTTCGACTTTTCGCCATATCACACCATAGCGTGAGGCGACATCCTCTAGCTGTTCTTGACTGCCCACCGCGCCGATAAACGCCTCGCCGAAAAAGCCCATGTACTCTTGCATGCGCGGAATGGTGTCGCGTTCGGGATCAACGGTGATCATCACCGGCACCACGCGCTCGCGCTGCTCCTCGGAGAGCTGGGCCAGTGCTTGGCGTTTTACCGACTGAGTCATCGGGCAAATATCGGGGCAGTAGGTATAGCCAAACGAAACAATCGCGATTTGATTCTCGTCCAGTTGGGTCAACGAAAAATCACCCTGGGTAGAGGGTAGTTCAACCGGACCGCCCACGGGCTCTCCCTCTTTGGGGGCGAAAGCATACTGGTAGAGGCCAATGCCGCTGGCCACCAGCAACACTGCGACTACACCCGCGCCTAGCCATAATGGTTTACTTGCCATATGCGTTAACTCCGAATCACGTCAAAATCGAACCAGCTACCCACTTTGCCTTCTGCGGTTTCCAGTATGACACGCGCTCGCCAGGGCATAACGCTTTGAGTACAAATTCCCACTTGGGCTTGACCTTTAAAATGGCCGGGCGCACCTGCGCTAAGGGCAAAGCGATGTAATCCCAAATCCATATCCCGGCCAATAAAATCAACCTCGACCTGGGACGCGGTAACACCATCGACTTCCACTTCCAGAGGTAATATTTCCAATGCGTCAATCCGCCCATCGGACTCAACGTGGAGCGTGATGCGGCCCAACTCACCCAAGGTGGCGGAGCAGGGTTCTGCATGCAAGTTGCAGCTTGAAGTGGGCGGAAACCATGTCACATCACTGTCGCGGTGGAGCCAGTGTGAAAAGGCATACCACGCGCAGGCCGCTAGCGCCAAGCCAGTGACCAGTATCAGTACCCTTAAGAGGGGGAAGCCCGCCGGGGGTGCAGGTTTTGATATCATCTTCATGGCAGAATAATCGCTACGCAAGCCGTGGGGACGGGGTGTTACAGCCATGGTACCAGTAATCGCGCCGATATCGCTGTGCTGGGATGTCGCAGGCAAAAGGGACATAAATGGAGAGTATCACTGGCGCTTTAGGCCCACTATTTCTATTGATCTTACTGGGCGCTGTGCTTGGCTATTGGCGTTGGCCTAGCGACACTTTTTGGCCGCAGATGGAGCGGCTGATCTATTTTGTGCTGTTTCCCGCCATGCTGGTGGGCACCTTGGCGACTGCCGATGTGAGCCAAGTGCCGGTAGGCCGCCTCGCCATGGTGTTACTCGGCGCGATGGGGCTGTTTGGCTTGTTGCTTTGGCGTTTGCGCGGCTGGCTTCAACTGACGCCTGCTGCTTTTACCTCGGTTTTTCAAGGCGCGGTGCGCTTTAACACTTATGTGGGTGTGGCAGGGGCTGCTGCCTTACACGGTAGCCTAGGGGCGACCACTGCGGCGGTGGCGGTAGCGTTGATGGTGCCGGTGGTTAACGTGATGTGTGTGGCAAGCTTTGTCAGCGCGGGTACCTTGGGTGGGGCAAGCGTGGGTAAAAGCGCCATGGCGCTGATTAAAAACCCACTGATACTAGCCTGCATTGGGGGCATTGGCCTGAACCTTTCGGGCATTGGTTTGCCAGGTTGGAGTCAAGATACGGTGGCGCTACTGGGGCGTGCGGCGCTGCCATTAGGATTGGTGGCCGTCGGCGTGGCGCTGCGCCCGGCAGCGTTGCTGCGTATTGACCGCGGCGTGCTGGCCACCAATAGCATTAAACTACTGCTTATGCCTGCGCTGGTATTGGCGTTAACTTGGATACTACAGTTGGATTCGGTCAGTCGCGATGTGGCGCTGCTGTTTGCAGCACTCCCTACGGCGACCTCTGCGTATATCCTCGCCCGCCAACTGGGCGGCGATGCCGAGCTGATGGCCGCGATCATTACCGGCCAAACCTTACTAGCCATGCTTACCCTGCCGTTTTGGCTGCAGCTGGTTAGCTGACAGGAAGGCTGGCAAAACTAAATAAAAAATATTCGTATTTGTGTTGACGGGGTAAATGAGAACTATTACAGTGTGATTGTCAGCGTTTAATGAGACGCTGGCAGCCACGACAGCTGTTGATTTAAGAATCAGCGCCAGTTTTCTGTCATGGTTTCTCCCTCTCATTGCTAGTCACGGTCTTTTGCCGCTCCTTTGGAGCGGCTTTCTTTTTTTGTGGGTTCCAATTTTTTGTACTCTATCGAGGGGGCGGGAGCGGCTATGAACGTTGCCATCTGCAAGCGGTAATAAAAAATATTCGTATTTGTATTGACGTGGTAAATGAGAACTATTACAGTGTAGTTGTCAGCGTTTGATGAGACGTTGGCAACCAGGACAGAAACCGCCAGTTTCCTGTCATGGTTTCTCCCTCTCATTGCTAGTCACGGTCTTTTTGCCGCTCCATTGGAGCGGCTTTCTTTTTCTACCCCTTTATTAATAAACCAACCTCTGCCAGAGCAAGGCGTGAAAGGTGCTGCTCGTGCCACTCCCGTCACCTATGCTGTCCCTGTAGACCACCTTTAGCTTGCTTTGGGAGAATAGAGATATGCGCATCGCTGTATTTAGCGCTAAACCCTACGATCGCACTTTTATCACTCGTGCTAACGCAGCAGAGCGTCATTCGTTGAGCTTTTTAGAGGCGCGCTTGACGGTCGACACCGCCCCTTTGGCCAACGGTTTTGACGCGGTTTGCGCCTTCGTGAATGACTGCCTTGATGCCGCCGTGTTAGAGCAACTGCATTACGGTGGCACAAGATTAGTGGCGCTGCGTTCAGCGGGCTTCAACCACGTTGATTTGGTTGCCGCCGAACGGTTAGACATCACGGTGGTTCGGGTACCTGCCTATTCGCCCCATGCTGTGGCGGAGCATGCAGTGGCCTTAGTGCTAAGCCTTAATCGCATGACCTATCGTGCCTACAACCGGGTGAGGGAGGGCAATTTTGCCCTGGATGGTCTGCTCGGCTTTGACCTACACGGCAAGACGGTAGGTATTATTGGCACTGGACATATTGGGCTGATTTTTGCCGATATAATGCGCGGCTTTGGTTGCCGAATAGTGGCCAGTGACCCGTTTCCCAATCCGCAGGCGAAGACGTTTGTAGCGTACGTGCCGCTGGAGACGCTGTATGCCGAAGCGGATATTATCTCGCTTCACTGCCCGCTAACGCCAGACACAGACCACTTGATCGATGCCGATGCCATCGCGCAGATGAAGGAGGGTGTCATGCTAATCAATACTGGCCGTGGAAGGGTGGTCGATACCCAAGCCGTTATAGCCGGCCTGAAAAGCGGCAAAATTGGCCGATTAGGGCTGGATGTCTATGAAGAGGAGGAGCAACTGTTCTTCGAAGACCTCTCCCACAGCGTGATTAGCGATGATCAGTTTATGCGCCTAACCACCTTCCACAATGTGTTGATCACCGGCCATCAGGCTTTCTTCACCGCAGAGGCACTGACCAATATCGCCGAGACCACGCTGGCGAACATTGATGCTTTTGAAAGTGGCAACGGCACCATGCACCGGGTAAGTGCCAAATGACTCACCTCCACTCGTGTGGGCGTTAGTGTTTCATCCAAGTGTTTAACTCATCGAAGAACGCTAGGCACTGACTGAGCTGATCAATCTCAATAAACTCATCGGGCTTGTGGGCTTGGCGAATAGAGCCGGGCCCAATAATCACCGAGGGTATGCCGCCATCGATCTCGAACACACCACCTTCTGAACCATAAGAAACCTTGCCCCCGCGCTCGGGAAGAATGGGCTCAAGCTGCTTAAACATATCGCTGTCGGTAGCGTCCCCCATGGCGGGGTAGGCGAATAACTGTTGCCACTCAATGGCGGCATCGGCTGATTGGCGCTGCATTTCGGGGAGCAGAGTGGCCTCAATATCGCTGATCAACGCTTGAATATCCGTGGCGGCTGCCTCCTGGTCGATGCTACGTAGCTCAAAGATAAAGCTACAGGTGTCGGGGGTCACGTTGGTTGCCACACCGCCTTCTATCATAGTGGTCAGCGTTGTAGCGTGAGGAACGGTAAAATCGTGGTCGAAGGGGCCATCTTGCTCATATCGTCGTGATCGTTCGGCGATCATGGTGATAATACGCGAGGCATACTCCACCGCGTTGACATGCTGCGGGGAAAACGATGAGTGGCCCCCTTCACCGCGCACCGTTACCCGCATAGCGATCTTGCCTTTCTGACCGTTAATCAGCTTCATTTCGCTGGGTTCGCCGATAATCGCCAGAGCCGGTGGTACCTTGAGCCCAGCTAAGTAGCGTGCGATGGCGGGGGCGCCCAGGCAGCCCACCTCTTCATCGTGAGAGAAGCAGAAATAGAAAGGTCGCTGTAGTTCGCCGTTGGCAAACGCAGGTGCAGCGGCCATAACGCACGCTGCAAAGCCTTTCATGTCGCAAGTACCACGCCCAAACAAGCGACTGCCGCGCTGCTCCATTTTGAAAGGGTCGCTTTGCCAGCTCTTCGGGTTGGCAGGCACCACGTCCGTATGGCCGGAGAGGACGATGCCAGCCACGTTGGCCGGGCCCAGGCGGGCGACCAAGTTGGCTTTTTCACCACTCTCATGGGGCAACACCTTCACCTCCGCGCCCAGACGGGCGAAGAACTCCTCCATGTGATGAATAAGTTCGAGATTGGAGTAAGCACTGGTTGTGTCGTATGCGATCAGGTCAGCGAGGTGTGATACCGCGGCTTCCAACTGCGGGTGAGCGTTAGGCGTAGCACTAGCTTGCATAGCGTTAAATCCTTGGCAATAAGGGAATCTTTGGCTCAGGCCTTGGTTTTCTTGAGCTGCTGACGAATCGTCACGACCACCACAAATATCGCCAGCGAAGCGAATAGCCAGGTGATAGGCGACGAGACCAGGATGCTTGGATCACCACGGGAGAGCGCAAGGGCACGACGCAGGTTCTCTTCCAGCATCGGGCCGAGAATGAAGGCGATTAAAAAGGGCGCGGCGGGTATGGCGAATAGGTACATGAAAAAGCCAAAGATGCCCATCGCCAGCAGTACGATGACGTCATACATACTGTTGGAGATCGAAAAAATACCGAAGACGCAAAGCGCTAGCACAATCGGCGCCATCAACCCCGGTGGAATTCGCGAGATATGCGAGAAAAAGCGCATCGTTGCTTTACCCGCACCAAACAGCAAAACAGACGAGAACAGCATGCCAATAAACAGCATGTAAACCTCATTAAGGTTGTTCTCAAATAGCATCGGGCCTGGGGTCATGCCGTGAATCATAAAGGCGCCCAGCATCACGCCCGTGATCACATCGCCCGGCACGCCCAGCGCTAACAGCGGGATCATGGTGGAGCCACAGCAGCCATTGTTAGCGGACTCGGATGCTGCGATCCCCTCTAGCTCGCCCTTACCAAAGTTTTCGCGGTTCTTTGAGCTACGCTGTGCTTCGCCGTAGGAAGAGAACGCCGCTGCCGAGGGCCCAATACCGGGAATGGCCCCCATCACCACACCAATCATGCTGCCTTTAAGCATTGCCTTTAAGGATCGGCGCAGCTCATCTCGCGTTACCCGGTTATCGCCCAACTGCATGGGTTTATGGCTTTGGTTGTGACGAAAAACAATAATCTTAAGCAGCTCTGGGATCGCAAACAGACCGATGAGCACGGGTGCCACGGCAAGCCCGCTCTGCATATCCACGGTGAGATCAAAGCGGAACGAGCCGTACATATCTTCGCCCACGGTGGCTAACAGTAGCCCTAAGCACGCCGATACTAGTCCAAGCAGCAGTGAACGCCCTGACACCCCAGCCACGGTGGTGAGCGCGAAAATCATCAGCATAAAGTATTCGGGTGGGCCGATACGCAGCGCGAGGAGCGCCAGCGGTGCGGCAATAAAAATCAGCGACAGGTTGGAAATAAAATCCCCGGTACAGGACGAGTAGAGCGCCATGTTAAGGGCTTTGCCCGCCTTGCCCTGTTGGGCCAACGGGTAGCCGTCAAGGGTGGTACAGGCGGCTGAAGCAGTACCTGGCGTCTTGATCAAAATCGCCGAGACCGAGCCGCCATAGGTGGAGCCTTTGTAGAGCGCAACGAGTAATAAAATACTCGGGATCGGCTGCATATAAAACGTAAAGGGCAGCGCCAGCGTCACCGCCATAGTGCCGGTCATGCCGGGAATAGCGCCGATAATCACGCCACCCCAGATACCGGCGGCCATGATCAAAAAATTCTCAAGGGTAGCAACCGCCTGGAAGGCAACCAGCAGGTCGTTGAGCATAGTGGTCAGTCCTATACGCGGTAGGTTAAATACCGATAGCCTTGAACAGGCTGCCGACAGGGAAACGCGTATTGAGTGCGCTGGAGAAAAACAGGTAGAGCACCAGTGGGAGTGCGACGGCCACGATGGCTGCCACCACTTTATGGCGCCAATAACCGGTCAGTATCAGCATCGCCATTAACAGCAGAATGCTCGATAGCAAAAAACCGAGCAGCATCACTGAGCCGATAAACAGCGCAAAGGCAAGTACCGTCCAGCCGAAGCGAGTGAGCAGCGTGACAAGTGGCGTGTTACCACGGATGGCGCTGGCATCTTCAGGGTCGGCGATGGCTTCGGTTTTACGTGAAAAAGACAGCCCAACAAGCAGTATGCCCAGCGCCATGCCTAGCATGGAAACTGTGCGTGGCCACATATCAGGCGGCGGAGCAAATCCGGGAATAAAGCGTGGGCGGGGCACATAGGCGGGTATCAGTAAAAACAGAACGATACCGAACAGCACCGTAATAACTAAACCGCGTGTTATACCCATGACCCCTCCAGTGAATAGCTGTTGTATGCAGTGATAATGAAGTGTTTAACGCTGGTTTATTCCAGGTAGCCAAACTGTTCAGCTAAGGTGCGGTAAAACTCGTACTGCTCCTTGGCGTAGGTCTGCATATCGACGCTGCCAATAGTGGAAATTGAGCCGCGGTCATCAGCACGGCTGAGCCACATTTCATCTTCAGCGACCTGCTCCATTACCTCTGCCCAGGTATTCATAACGTCCTCAGGTAGATCTGGCGGGCCATATAGAGCGCTCCAGCCAATCACTTGCCCAGCTAGTTCATAACCCAGCTCTTCAGCCGTCGGCACGTCCGGCAGTGTTTCCATGCGCTCTGGAGAGAACACCATTAACGGGCGCATATCACCGCTCTCGATATGCGGCATCAGCGATGCTGCTGCGATGGCGAGAAAATCGACATGCCCGCCCAGTAGCGCTGTTGCGAGTTCACCACCCCCTCGGTAGGGAATCAGCGTTGCCGCTGTCAGCGGATCCATTTCCACGTCAGCCAGTAGTGACTGCACCGTAAAACCATCAATGGCAGTGGCACCGGAAGCGGCGTAGCTCATCGCACCAGGGTCGTTTTTGATGCCTTCCAGCAACTCCTCAACGCTTTCATAGGGTGAGTCGTCGGCCACGGCGAGGATCATCGGTGTGGCTTCAAGCGGACTGATAAAGGTGTACTCATCCCAATCAACACTGCTGTTTTCGTTGACCGCCGGTGATAGCGCCATGCCGACGCGGGCTAACAGCAGGGTGTACCCATCGGGGTCAGCCTGTGTCACATCGCGAGCGCCGGTCATTCCCCCTGCGCCGGCTTGATTGACGACCGTGACAGGCTGGCCTAAATATTCGCGAGCCGACTCCGCTAGCGCCCTTCCCGCCAGATCGGAGGCGCCGCCAGGGCCATAAGGGACCACCAGCGTGACGGGTTCTGAGGGGTAGCTCTGAGCATAAGCGGTGGAGGCAGCGAGCAGCGTTGCTGCCGCTAAGCTTAAGGTGAGTTTCATACTTATCTCCGCAATCGTTATTGCATAGCTTTCATGGAGTGGATTTGTTAATAGCATTTTTGAACCCAGCGCTTTTAACATAGACAGGTATGAAATTTGTTGCAACAATTCGATTTAGTATTCGATTTTGTTCTAGTGGTGAGCCAAAGTTGCAAGCTTATTGTTTATAAACATTGTTTTTATTCGCTGCTTATTGAGTAAAAGACTTCTTGAGTGGGACTAACACCATGAAAATAAAAGAAATTGAAGCGTTTGATGCCTTTATGAAACACGGCACGACGAAGGCTGCCGCAGAAACGCTAGGTATTAGTCAGTCAATGGTAAGCCGCTTGCTAATCGGCCTGGAGGACGAGCTAGGCTTTGCGTTGTTCAAACGTGCCCGTAACCAGCTTTCGCCAACGCCAGAAGCATTTTTATACCATGCGTCCGTTTTACGACTGATGGCGAGTATTCGAGACACTCAAAAAGACGCGGATGCTATTGCTAATAACCAGTTGGGCAGCGTTGTAGTCGCTGCCCAGCCCATTTTTTGCGACACCTTTTTACTCGATGTCATTAAGCGCTTTAAACAAAATCACCCTAATGTAGGCGTTCGAGTTATCGACGCAGGGTTGCAAGAGTTGCTTAAAATGATCGACAACAATACTTGTGATGTGGCGCTGGGGATAACGCTGGAAGCCGACACTTATGGGGCAACAGTCAGTAGTCTTGCGCGCTGTTCCGCACGCTGCATCATGCATCGTACGCACCCGCTTGCTAAGCAAAACGTTGTCTCGATCACAAGCTTACAAAATCAGACATTCGTAGAGCTAATGGCAGATAGCCCACTGCGTGCAAGGGTGGACTACATCATGCAGACCATTGATATAAAAAGGCATATTGCCGCTGAAATGCGCCATATGCGCGGGGTATGCGCATTAGTTGATCGCGGACTTGGGGTCGCAGTGATTGACCCGATTGCAGAACTACTACTTCAGGGAACAGCTGTTGTATCAAGGCCAATGGAACCAACCATTGAGTGGGAAATTGCCTTACTGAAATCTAAACACAGGCCGTTAAGTAACGTGGCTGAATCTTTCTGCGAAGAGATATACGCTGAAATCGACAGCTTGCATCAAATGGGTATCTTAATATCGCTTAATAATTAACAGACGCCCGCTCAGGATTGATTCTGACCGTGGCGTCTAACGCTGCAATAAACCTTCTCTGTCAATCTAGTTGGCAGAACGTTTAGGCTTCCCGACGGTAAATCAAATCCCACACACCATGGCCGAGTTTTTCGCCACGCGCTTCAAACTTGGTTAGCGGACGAAACGCCGGGCGCGGCACGTAGGGAGCTGTTTCCGCGCTGGCGGTGTTGGCATAGCCGGGGGCCGCTTCCATTACCTCGGCCATCCACTCCGCGTAGGCTTCCCAGTCGGTGGCCATATGGAAAGTGCCGCCGGGCATCAAACGGGTACGGATCAACTCAATAAAAGCGGGCTGCACGATACGCCGCTTGTGGTGCTTCTTCTTTGGCCAGGGGTCGGGGAAGAACAGCTGTAGCGTGGTCAGCGAGCCTTCGGGCAGGCACTGCTCAAGCACGGCCAAAGCATCCTCGCGGTAAACGCGCAGGTTAGTCAGGCCACGTTTATCGACTTCATCCAGCAGCTTGCCAACGCCGGGAGCGTGGACTTCTATGCCGATAAAGTCGGTGTCCGGGTGGGTTTCGGCCTGCTCAATCAGCGAGTTGCCCATGCCAAAGCCGATTTCCACTACCCGCGGTGCCTGACGGCCGAACAGGGCGTCCAGGTCTTGACGGCCGTCGGCGATGGTCAGGCCAAAACGCGGCCAAATATCTTCTAAGCCACGGTTTTGCGCCTGGGTCATACGACCCGCGCGAATGACGTAGCTTTTAATGCCACGGCGATGCAGCGGTGCATCCGTACTTTCCGGGCCTGTGGTGGCGTTGCTTTCAGGGGCGGGGCTGCTTTCGTTAGCGGCGTTTTTGGGTTCAGTCATGGGGTCTCGAATCAATTAACCGTTAATACGGCCAGCGAAAGGTGAAGAGGGATCGGCGGACTGGCGGCGCGGCATGCGCCCGGCTAAAAACGCATCGCGACCGGCTTCTACGGCCAGCTTCATGGCGTTGGCCATGCGTATCGGGTCGCGGGCGTGGGCAATGGCGGTGTTGAGCAGCACGCCATCGCAGCCTAGCTCCATCGCCATGGCAGCATCTGATGCCGTGCCAATGCCTGCATCAACCAGTACCGGCACGCTGCTCTGCTCGACGATCAAACGCACGTTATGCGGGTTTTGAATACCGTGGCCTGAGCCAATCAGTGAACCTAGCGGCATGATGGCGCAGCAGCCCATGGCTTCCAGTTCGCGTGCCACAATAGGATCGTCGCTGGTGTACACCATGACGTCAAAGCCATCAGCAAGCAGCGTTTCGGCGGCTTTTAGCGTCTCGACCACATTGGGGTAAAGCGTATGGTCGTCGCCCAGCACTTCCAGCTTGACCAGCTTGTGACCGTCGAGCAGCTCACGGGCCAGGCGGCAGGTGCGAACGGCATCTTTAGCGTTGTAGCACCCGGCAGTATTGGGTAGCAGGGTGTAGCGCTCGGGGGAAATAACGTCTAACAGGTTGGGCGCATCGGCGTCCTGGCCTAAATTAGTACGGCGCACCGCAAAGGTGACGATTTCAGCGCCGCTTTGGGCAATGGCAGCGCCGGTTTCGGTAAAGTCCTTGTACTTGCCTGTTCCCACCAGCAGGCGCGAGTGAAAGTCGCGTCCAGCGATAGTGAACGGGGTATCGGCTAGCGGTTCATGAGTTAACTGGATCATAGTGTTTCCTTTAGCCGCCGCCAATGGCATGCACAACTTCTACATGGTCGCCATCGACCAGACGGGTGTCGGCGTGCTGGCTGCGGGGGACAATCTCTTCGTTAATTTCGACGGCGATACGACGACCGCTAAGGCCCAGCTGTTCAACTAAGTCAGCGGCGGTTAGGCCAGGCGACAGCGTATGGGGTTCACCGTTTAGACGTATCTGGATAGACATAAATAGGTGTGTCTCATTCGTCGTGGCAGTTCGTACTCTCAGGTATTCTCTATTGTAGCGGTTTCGCGCCGCGCAAGGTAAGCCGTAGCAGCAATCAGCGTGATGGGTGCCGATCATAATTGAAGCAGGAGAGCAGCGTGCAACGGATAGATAAAGTGTGGTGGTGCGTAGCGGCGCTGTCTGGCGCCGTGATGGTGATGCTCGGCGCCTACGCGGCCCATGGCTTGGCGGCACGTACTACCGAAATGATGGTGAGTGCCGTTGAAACTGGTGTGCGCTACCAGGCATGGCATACGCTCGCCATTATGGTGGTGTTGGTATGGCGACAAGTGCAGCCGCTGGCCGGTCAGCGTTGGGTGCTGGCGCTGTGGACGCTGGGGGTTGTGTGCTTTTCAGGCTCGCTTTACCTGATGGCGTTGGTGGGGCTGAATCTTGGCATTGTCACACCCATTGGCGGGCTGCTGCTGATGGCAGGCTGGCTGGCGCTTGGTGTGGTAGCACTGTTAGCGCAGCACCGCTATCGCTAACCTTGATCTGTCGGGGCGTATCTTGACCTTGAGGCAACACACAGGTGGTAAGCTTTATGCCTCTGCCGTTTTATGGCTGATATAGCAGCGTGCCTCGCCGTTTTACTCAATATTTTAGTCGTTTCTATCAAGGAGGTTATTTATGAGCCGTTTAACTACCTCACTATTGCTGTCTGGTGCACTGGTTCTGGGGGCGACCTCGGCGCATGCGGCACTGCCTGACGAAGCCACGCTTTACAAAAATCCCCAATGCGGCTGCTGTGACGAATATGCGCGCCATCTTGAAGAGCTTGGCGTAGAAGTGACGATTATTGATGACGTAGAGCTGGGCGATATCAAACAGCAGGCGGGCGTGCCCTATGGCCTGGGCTCTTGCCATACCATCGAGATGGGCGAGTATTGGATCGAAGGCCACGTACCGATGGAAGCCGTGCAGGCGCTGTTTGAGCAACAACCCGATATTGACGGAATTGGCTTGGCGGGTATGCCCATTGGCACGCCGGGTATGCCGGGGCCACAGAGTGAACCCTATGACGTCTATACGTTTAGCGACCAGCAAGATGAGCCGTTTATGACGCTGGCGCCGTGATGCTGTGCTCCTCCGGCGTGTCGATATCGATAAGTGTGCCGTCGTCTTGCACGGCATACTCTTGGTAGTGCGCCGCGTGGCGACGAATAATGTCTTTGGCACCGGTATCGCCGCTTAAAGATTGAAGGGCTGGCCATAGTGAATGTCCGAATATAACCGGATGGCCTGGTTGGCCTTTGAAACAGGGCCTCACGATGGTGTCGTGAGTGGCTAGCTGCTGTAGCGCGGATAGCGTGTCTCGCTGAAGGTAGGGCATATCGCCCAATAAAATCGCCACCGCTTCCACGTTAGAGAGGTGAAGATCATTGCTAAGCGTAGCTACCGCCTCGGCCAGACTTGAACCCAGGCCAAGGCGCGCCTGACGAATACGAATAAGCTGTGTGCCTTCGGCAAGCCCTAAAAGGTCTGCGTCGTCCTCTTCGCGGATCGCCACGCGCAGCAGAGGAAAGGCTTGCTCGGCGTTGGCGACGCTGGCAGCTAACAGCGTGCGTCCATCAGCCAAGCACGCGCAGCGCTTGTCGCGCTCACCAAACCGGCGCGAGTAACCGGCGGCCATGACCAATGCGACAACGTTGCTAGAGTTCATCAAGACAGCTCATCGAGATAGTTCATTGAGATAGCTCATCGATAGTTCTTCCGTGCTGCACCCGCACGATATCCGCCATAACAGCGAGGGCAATCTCAGCCGGGGTCTTGCTTCCCAGTGCTAGGCCAATCGGCATATGCAGGCGGCCGACCTCCTCTTCTGTTAACCCTCCAGAGCGAATCAACCGCTCAGCGCGCGCAGTTGATGTACGTCTTGAACCCATCACGCCGATATAGAAAGCGGACGTGCGAACGGCTTCCATCATGGCTAAATCATCAATACGCGGGTCGTGAGTGAGCGCCACAACCGCCGTTGCGCTATGGCAAGCGCCGGAGGCAATGTACAGCGAGGGCAGTAACGCTTTGACGGCCACCCCCGGCACTGCAAAGTCTGCGCAGGCCGCCTCGTCTGGATCGCAGACGATCACTTCAAACCCCAGAGTGGCGGCAAAGGCGGCGCAAGGGGTGGAAATGGGCGATATGCCGGCAATAATGAGTCGTCTGGCTGGGGCAATCCGCATTTGAACAACATCTTGCCGATCATGTTCTTGCTCATCGTATGGTTGTTCATCCAACCGAACCACGCGAGGGCCGAGCGTGGCATCCTCGCTGAAGGATTGCTCTCCCGTGGTTAAATTCACGTTTCGTATCAAACGGTGATGGCCATTAAGGGTAGCTAGCAGGGTGGCCAAGTGCTTCTGGGTGTCAGCTGTTGAGCGCAGGCGTTCGATCAACACTTCTAAAACACCGCCACAGGGAAGCGCAATATGCGCGCCTTGGGTATCGTCGGGATCACCATAGCGTGTCACAGTTATTGGGCGATCGTATTCTCCCACGCCGAGACGCTTTATAAAGTCATCTTCTACACAGCCACCCGAAAGCGAACCGATGTGCTTGCCCTCTTGGCTGACGACCATCCAAGAGCCCGGCGCGCGCGGCGAAGAGCCAAATGTGGCCAGCACGGTACACAGCCAAATCGTTTTCCCTTCCTGAGACCACTTAAGCGCTTGCTCAATCACTTGCCGATCCAAATGCTGCATTTATAACGCTTCCAATAGTTAGCAAACGGCATCCATTGCTTGTTTTGGCGTGGGCATAAGACTTATAGCCTAGCGTAGCAACCGCATGTACAGAGGATGTAATAGATCTTTTTTTTCAGAACCTTTATGCCCGAAAGCCGGGTTGCTTACTCCAATCATGACTATGCTGAAGTCGTGACGACATTCATAAAGCGACAGCAATGAGCAAGGAAGGCACATAGTTATGAACCCACTTAACAGCGCTGAAAGGCATCGCGAAACTGCGCAGAATCGCGCGGAGCGCTCGAATGTCTCTTTAGTGGTTAATGGAGCAAGGCACCAGCTTGAACTGGATAATCGAACGACGCTGTTGGATGCCTTACGTGAACATTTAAAGCTCACTGGCACCAAGAAGGGTTGCGACCACGGGCAGTGCGGCGCCTGCACGGTATCGGTGAATGGCGAACGGATTAACGCCTGCCTGACGCTAGCCGTCATGCATGAAGGCGATGACGTTGTGACCATCGAAGGGATGGGAGAGCCCGACGATCTTGACCCCATGCAGCAAGCTTTCATCGATCATGATGCCTTCCAGTGCGGCTACTGCACGCCGGGCCAGATCTGTTCGGCAAAGGCAGTACTTGAGGAGATTCGTGCGGATCTGCCCAGCCATGTAACGAAGGATCTAACCGCACCGATTGAGGTGACCGACGCCGAGATTCGCGAGCGCATGTCGGGCAATCTCTGCCGCTGTGGTGCTTACGCCAATATTCTAAAAGCCATCAATCAGGTAGCGGAGGAGCATGCATGAGAGCCTTCTCCTATGAACGCGTATCAGATCCCGCTCTAGCGGCCGCCCGCGCTGCTGAAGTGCCTGGCGCCAAATTTATTGCCGGTGGCACCAACCTGCTTGATTTAATGAAGCACGAGATTGAAACCCCGCTGCACCTGATTGATGTAACGGGTACCGGGCTCAACGCTATTACCGAGACCAGCAGTGGCGGTTTGCGTGTCGGGGCGTTGGTCAGCAATAGCGTGCTGGCCGCCGACCACCGAACTCGTCGCGATTATGCGGTGCTCAGCCGAGCCCTTGTCTCTGGCGCATCGGGCCAGCTTCGCAATAAAGCCACTACCGGCGGTAATCTGCTCCAGCGCACGCGCTGCCCGTATTTTTACGACACCGGCATGCCCTGCAACAAGCGCTCGCCTGGGGCTGGCTGTGCGGCACTCGGTGAAGGCGCCAGCTCGCGTGGGCTGGGCGTTATCGGCACGTCAGAGGCGTGTATCGCCACTCATCCCTCGGACATGGCTGTTGCGCTCAGGGTATTAGATGCCGAAGTGGAAACCGTTACGCCGAGTGGGGAGACGCGATACCAGTCGCTGGATGCGTTTTACCAATTGCCTGGCGACACCCCAGAGGTTGAAAACACGCTGGCGCCGGGCGAGATGATTACCGGTGTTGTGCTGCCCGCGCCTGTTGAAGGCCGTCATGGCTATTTTAAGGTGCGCGATCGAGCGTCTTACGCTTTTGCGCTGGTATCCGTTGCGCTTATCCAAACGCCGGATGGCAGCGGCCGTGTCGCGCTTGGCGGCGTGGCCCCGAAGCCTTGGCGCCGTGACGCCGCCGATGCGGCGTTGCCTCAGGGCGCATCAGCGGTCATGAGTCAATTACTAGATGGTGCCCGCCCGACCCAAGAAAACGCTTATAAGCTTACTCTGGCAGAGCGAACGCTTGCCGCGCTGCTGGCTCAGGAGTGACCCATGGACTTTAATCAATCAGCGGAAGATAACCTGTTCGATCGCGCCCGTATTATCGGCAAACCCCATGCGCGAATCGACGGCACGCTTAAGGTGATGGGGCGTGCGCCCTATGCTTACGAGCGTCATGACGTTGTGGCAAACCAACTGGTGGGTTATCCCCTATGCGCGACCATTGCCAAGGGGCGAATCACCCATATGGATGCGTCTGCTGCCCGCGCCGCGCCGGGCGTTGTATCAGTGGTAACAACGCTTGAGATTGAACCGCTTGAACGCTCGGAAAACAACGTTGCCCGGCTTTTCGGTGGCGATAAGATCGCCCACTACCACCAAGCAATTGCGGTAGTCGTAGCAGATACCTTGGAGCAAGCGCGAGCTGCCGCAACGCTGATCGACGTCAGCTATCAACAAGAGCAGGGTGACTTCGACCTTGAAGCTGCCTGGGAAAAGCTGGATAACACTGGCGAACCGCTGTCAGACGTGGGTAACGTTGAAGGCGCGTTTCAAGCTGCGGCCTTCTCGCTAGATGAAATTTATCGCACCGCTTCCCAAAGCCACGCCATGATGGAACCCCACGCGTCGATTGTTGATTGGTCAGATGGCGGCCAGATGACGGTGTGGACGTCGAACCAGATGATCGAAATGAATAAACAGGCGTTGGCGACCTCCTTCAATATCGACCCCGACACGATTCGTGTCGAAAGCCCCTTCATTGGTGGAGGTTTTGGTGGAAAGCTATGGCTACGCGCTGATGCGGTACTCGCCGCCCTCGGCTCGCGGGCCTCAGGGCGGCCGGTCAAGCTGGCTTTGCCTCGCCCGCTGGTGTTCAATAATGCTACTCACCGCTCTGGCACCATTCAGCGACTGCGAATCGCTGCCGATGCCCAGGGCAAGATAACCGCCTTCAACCATGCCGCGGTTTCGCATACCCTGCCCGGCGGCACCGGCGAGAACCCGGTCAATCAAACCCGCACTTTTTATGCCGGTGCGAGTCGCCGCGTCGCTCATCAGCCTGTTGAGATGGATTTACCCGAATCGGCGGATATGCGCGCTCCCGGCGAAGCCTCAGGGCTTGCCGTGCTGGAAATTGCCATGGATGAAATGGCGCAGAAGCTGGGCATGGATCCTGTCGAGTTCAGAATACTCAATGACACCCAAGTCGACCCAGAAGATCCCTCAAAGCCCTTTAGCGAGCGCTATTATGTTGAGTGTTTACGCCAAGGCGCAGAAGCCTTCGGCTGGGAGGCGCGCAACCGCACGCCTGGGGAAAAACGCGAAGGAGAGTGGTTGATCGGTCACGGTATGGCAGGGGCCTATCGCGGAGCGCCCACGCTGGATTCCGGGGCACGCGTACGTTTGCAGGGCGGGCGGCTGATCGTTGAGACCGATATGACCGATATCGGCACCGGCTCCTACACCATTCTCGCTCAGACAGCTGCCGAGACAATGGGGATGGCCATGGAGGATGTGGAGATTCGGCTAGGCAACAGTACCTATCCTATTTCTTCCGGGTCGGGCGGGCAGTTTGGCGCTACTAGCTCAACCGCTGGCGTGTACGCCGCCTGTTTGGCGCTTCAAGAGCAAATAGCCAAGCACTTAGGTGTCGAAAAGCCACGTTTTGAAAACAGCCGCGTGCTAGCCGGGGATACTGACTTGGCGCTTGCCGATGTGGCAGATGGTGAGGAGCTTGTCGCCGAAGATACTATCCACTTTGGCGACTTTAAAGACGACATGCAGATTGGCACCTTTGGGGCGCATTTTATTGAGGTAGGCGTGCATGCCTATACCGGCGAGACGCGTGTTCGGCGTATGCTCGCGGTGTGTGATGCGGGCCGCATCCTAAATCCGATCACCGCGCGTAGCCAAGTGCTTGGCGGTATGACGATGGGCGTGGGTGCAGCTTTGTCGGAGGGGCTAACCGTTGACCTTGAGCGCGGTTTCTTTGTTAATCACGACCTTGCCAGTTACGAGGTGGCGGTTCACGCCGATATCCCCGAGCAGGAGGTTATTTTTCTGGATACCACGGATGCGGCTTCATCGCCCCTAAAAGCCAAGGGAGTCGGTGAGCTTGGCATCTGTGGCGTGGCGGCGGCAATCGCCAACGCGGTTTATAACGCCACCGGCGTTCGGGTGCGTGAATATCCCATAACCCTTGATCGAATGATCGACCAACTCCCGGAGGCTGGTCGCGGTGCGATTTTATAGTGCCGATTAAGGCGTCAAACCGTGGGTGAGGCAATCAGCATTGGCTTCTCGGCGGTAGACGAAGAGAGCGGGAGTGTGAACCCACTGACGGCGTTCATCATCTTATCAGCGGTGACCGATAGTTGTTCTGCCATGCTGTGGGAGTTTTCAACCGCCGCACGGGAGAGCTCCAGGGCATTGTAAATTTCGTTAACGCTTTGCTCGAGCTCTTCAACGCCTTGATGCTGCTGGCTAATTGCGCTTTCAGAATTGTTTAAACGCATGGCGACCTGCTCAAAGCTTTGAATAAGTGACCGAGTCGTCTCCGCAATGGTGGAAGTTTGTTTAACCCCTAGCAACACTTGGTCGGTGGTGGCCGCAATGGTATGGCGGATCTGAGTAGCAGTTGTTTGGGTATTTTTCGACAAGTTACGCACTTCGTTGGCAACCACGGCGAAGCCACGGCCGTGTTCACCAGCTCTTGCTGCTTCAACGGATGCGTTTAATGCGAGAAGGTTGGTTTGAAATGTGATGTTATCAATTTCGCCAAGCATCTCCTGGATAGCTTTGGAGTGCTTATCGAGTAGCCGCATCATTTCACCCATTTCCTCGACTTGCTTACCGTTTTGTCGAGCAATTTTCTCAGCATCGTTGGCCAGTTGACGTATATGTTGAGATTCTTTGGCGGTTTCCCGAGTCGAGGCTGCGAGTTCCGTCGTGCTAGTGGATATGCGCTCGGTTTGACTGCTGTTACGGGACGTTTGAGTGCGTAGTTGCTCTTGAGCAACAAAAAGCTGCTGACTGTAGTCCATAACGTGGCTTGCTGCGGTTTGTGTTTTTCGCAGGCTATCCGCTACCTGGTCGCGCATTTCTACGATTGCCGAGACTGCGGGCAACTGCTGTTCTTTTCTGCTGAAGGCAACGTCCAAGTTTCCGCTACCGGCGGCAATGGCAAAGCGAGTGACGTGAAGCCCTTCTTGCACCATGCTTTCCAGCACTTTTGCCAAATAGCCAAGAATAACGACTTGGACAACCACAGCGCCGCCGTGCATAAGTAAGCAATACAGTAAATCGACGGGGCTGTGGGTTATCGCCCCCTCTTCCATGACATGCATGTCACCCATGCTCACGTAAAGCTGAACGAGCCCCTGATACTGAAGCCAGGTAAAAAGAGCATGGTGAAGTGCTATGACCAAACCACCAAAAGCAATAACTCGCCAGTCGCTATAAAGGATTAAAACAGAGAGCAAGATAAAGATGCCAAAGTGTGCTTCGATCATACCGCCACTTTGTTCGATCAATACGGCCGACCAGACCATCATCACAGCGGCTTTGATGAACCCGTTAGCAATGTGGCCTGGTAATTTATGCTGGAGAATATAGGTAAGCGGTAGAGTGGCAGCACTTACCACCGCTACTAGCATCAGCGTTTGGGTAAAAAAGCTAATCACCAAGCATAATAAAGCGACAAACCCTAGTGGCCACCACATGAGCCTGTCGGTTCGCGCAATATGGTTCGAGAAAGAGGCGTCTGGCATTATTATATTTTCCTTGCTTTGCAGCGGAAAAGAGTTGCTAGGGGGAATGCCCTATCGACATTTTTTAAAATAACTTCATGGAGTTTTGCTAAATATAAGCAGTCTTTTCTATAGTTAGCACTTTCGCCGTAAGATTAATGGAATGTTTATTCTTTGAGTAGTTAGTTAACAATTTTTCACTATTTGCTTTTGCTTATGTTTTGATATAAGGATCACTAATAAATCATCCTCGTTTAGCTGGCTATTCATATTTGAGTGAGGTAGATCCCGTCAAGGCTTAGGCTTTCTTTGGTAGCGCATAGCTAGCGGTGACATGGACGACTGGGTGTACTTCATCACTGACCGAGAAAATCTGCACTTCTCCGACCGCTAAACGTCGACCAAGCTTGATCAATTTGGCGTGGGCGATAATATCGTGATCTCCGGAGGCGGCACGCAGGAAATGGCAGTTTAGGTCGCTGGTCACTGCCATCGGTTCGGGGCCGATCTGTGCCAGAATCGCAACGTAGAGTGCAACATCTGCAAAGCCCATCATGGTAGGGCCGGAAACCCGGGGGCCGGGGCGCAGATGCTCATGACCGATTTTAAGGCGCATGGTGGCAGTCATCTCACCTACGCTCTCTATCTTGCCCATCCGCTGGGGAAAGACTTCATCCAGAAAGTTTTCGATTTGCTCGGCAGTCATTACGGTCATTATTGTTTTCCTTTATAAAAAAGCCCCGAGGCATAAGTCTCGAGGCTGATTAAACCATAAAACGAATTTACTACACCTTATGCACCTGGGCCTTATGCACCTGACGCCATTCGTGCAGTAGCGGCTCGGTGTAGCCGGAAGGCTGGACGCGCCCTTTGAAGATCAGGTCGGAGGCGGCTTTGAAAGCGGTAGAGCCTTCAAAATCGGCGCTCATGGCGGTGTAGGTGGGGTCGCCTGCATTCTGCTCGTCGACCACTTTGGCCATACGCTTGAGGGTCTCTTCTACCCGCGGCGCATCGACAATGCCATGGTGTAGCCAGTTGGCGATGTGCTGGCTGGAGATACGCAGCGTGGCGCGGTCTTCCATCAAGCCCACGTTGTGGATATCCGGCACTTTCGAGCAACCTACGCCGTGCTCTACCCAACGGACTACGTAGCCCAGAATGCCCTGGCAGTTGTTGTCCAGCTCCTGCTGTTTCTCTTCATCCGACCAGTTGGCGTTTTCCGCCACGGGCACGCTGAGTAGCTCATCCAAATAGTCGGGCTCGCCCAGGCCTTCCAGCTCGCGCTGAACGTCGGTGACATTCACCTGATGGTAGTGGAGTGCGTGCAGCGCCGCCGCCGTAGGAGAGGGCACCCAAGCAGTGTTGGCACCGGCTTTCGGGTGGCCGATTTTCTGCTCTAGCATGTTGTGCATCAAGTCCGGCATGGCCCACATGCCTTTACCGATCTGGGCGCGACCGCGCAGACCGCAGGCAAGGCCCACCTGCACGTTGCTCTTCTCGTAGGCCTGAATCCATGCGGCGCCTTTCATGTCGCCCTTGCGCACCATGGGGCCCGCTTCCATGGCGGTATGCATTTCGTCACCGGTACGGTCGAGGAAGCCGGTATTGATAAACGCCACCCGTGAAGCGGCCTCGGCAATACACGCCTTGAGGTTAACCGTGGTGCGGCGCTCTTCGTCCATGATGCCCATTTTCAGGGTATCGCGGCTCATGCCCAGAATGTCTTCGACGCGACCAAACAGCTCGTTGGCGAAGGCGACTTCTTTAGGGCCATGCATTTTCGGCTTAACGATATACACAGAGCCGGTGCGCGAGTTGCGCGGCTGGTCGGCGTCTTTTTTCAGATCGTGCAGCGCGAGCAGCGAGGTGACGACTGCATCCAGGATACCTTCCGGTAGTTCGTTACCTTTGTCATCCAAAATCGCTGGTGTGGTCATTAAGTGACCCACATTACGCACGAACATCAGCGAACGGCCGGGCAGCGTGACGCTACCGCCATCGGTGGTTTGCCAAGTGCGATCAGCGTTCAGCTTGCGGGTAAAGGTTTTGCCGCCTTTTTCGATCTTCTCTTCTAGATCGCCCTTCATCAGGCCCAGCCAGTTGCTGTAAACACCCACTTTGTCTTCTGAATCCACCGCGGCAACGGAGTCTTCGCAATCCATGATGGCGGTCAGCGCAGCTTCCACCACCACGTCTTTAACGCCTGCCGGGTCGGTTTTGCCGATAGCGTCGCTGGGGTCAATCTGAATTTCCAGGTGCAGGCCATTGTTACCCAGCAAAATGGCGTCGGGTTTCGCCGCTTCACCGCTAAAACCAATTAGCTTGCCGGAATCCTTAAGGCCCGTCTCACGACTGCCTTCAAGCGTCACCACCAGGTGCTCATCACGAATAGCGTAGTTCACTGCATCACGGTGCGAGCCAGTTGCCAGCGGCGCCGCACGGTCAAGCACGCCACGGGCGTAGGCAATCACTTTGGCGCCGCGTTTCGGGTTAAAGCTGGTGCCTTTTTCCGCGCCGTCGTCTTCTGAAATCGCATCGGTGCCGTACAGGGCGTCGTAAAGACTGCCCCAGCGCGCGTTCGCCGCGTTCAGCGCATAGCGTGCGTTGCTCACCGGTACGACCAACTGAGGCCCCGCTTGAACGGCGACTTCACGGTCAACGTTGGCGGTGGTCGCTTTGACGTTGGCCGGCGCTTCGGCCAAGTAACCGACCTCTTTCAAGAAGCGGCGGTAGCCCGGCATATCGGCCACTGGACCGGGGTTTTCCCGGTGCCATGCGTCGAGTTTTTCTTGTAGAGCGTCGCGCTCTTCAAGTAATTGACGGTTTTTTGGGGTCAAATCATGAAACAGGGCATCCACACCGGCCCAAAAGGCATTTTCATCAACGCCTGTTCCCGGTAGCGCCTGCTCATTGATAAAACGATCTAAATCGCCTGCCACCTGTAAACGGTGGCGCGTGATACGCTCGCTCATGGGGTTTCTCCTGTGAGGATGCTCGTGGGCACTCTGCTCTTTAGAATCTGTTCTTTAGAACATGGTTGGCCACGGGCAGATTAAAATGTATTTATGGAAAATAATTCCACATCTGCTTGGGCATGTAAACAGCGTAGACCCTAATGCGCTAAAATGCTCGACCAAATGACTAGGCATTAGGTGCTGGGAGAGCTACCCATCTGCCGCGCCTGGGCCAACGGACAATGGCGTTATGGAGAAACATCGATGAGTGATTTCCAACATCTGGAAGGCTTGTTTCGCCACGCCTCGGGCGACACCGCCCTTAGCCGCTTACTGCCAGGGGAAATTTTGGCAGACGCCATGCAAGGCTATTTCCAGCACTATGGCTTAGAAGCGCTGCTGTTAGATACCAGTGAAGTGCATGCAGGTTTTATTGATACGGGGCGCTTTGCACTGTGGTGCCAAGTCTGGAGCCCTCCGCAGCCGGTGGGCACTGCCTTTGTGGTTCACGGTTACTATGACCATATGGGGTTATATCGCCATTTGCTTGAACGCCTGCTGGCGAAGGGCTGGCGAGTGGTGTTGTGGGATCTACCCGGCCACGGACTTTCCAACGGGGCGCGGGCGGCAATAGAAGATTTCGATGATTATCAACACTGCCTGGCCCATTTGCAGACGACTCTTAAGGAACAAGGCATGGCGCCTGAGCCATGGTTAGGCGTGGGCCAGAGCACCGGTGGGGCGATTCTGGCCACCGACGCGCTCACCCGCCGTGAGGCTTCCGGCTGGTCAGGTTTGGTGCTGCTGGCGCCCTTGGTAAGGCCTTGGGGGTGGAGCCAAACAAGCTGGTTGCACTTGATAGCCAGTCCGTTCATAAAAGAGTTGCCGCGTAAATATCGCTCCAACTCTAACGACGAGCAGTTTACCGAGTTTCTACGTAATAGTGACCCGCTGCAGCCCGAGCGGCTAAGCGTTGCTTGGGTGAGCGCGATGCGCCGCTGGATGCCGCGACTGCTGGCCCAGGAGCCCAATCCATTGCCAACCTTGATACTTCAGGGCGAGCAGGATTTGACCGTCGATTGGGAGTGGAATTTAGCCATACTGGCGAAGAAGTTTCCCAATGCCGACATTCATCGCCACCCGGAAGCCCGCCACCATTTAGTCAATGAATCTGATGCCATTCGGGAGGAGTTGTTTGAAGCACTGGATGTGTTTGTCGATAGTGTTGTCGGCGATGTTGGCAAAAATATGCATTAACGTACTTTTAAAAGGAGAGACAATGTCAAAGGTGCTGGTATTTGCGGGCAGTGCCCGAGAAGCGTCACTGAACAAACAGCTAGCCAAACTGGCCGCCAAGCGGATTGAAGCGCTGGGTGGGGAAGCAACCTTTATCGATTTAAAAGATTACCCCTGCCCACTGTTCGATGAGGATATCGAAACCCAAGGTATGCCGGATAACGTACTGAAGCTGCGCGATATATTGGCAGATCACCAAGCACTGCTGGTTGCCTCGCCGGAGTACAACGGCTTTATTACACCGTTGCTGAAAAACACCTTGGATTGGCTATCCAGGCCTTACCAAGAGACGCCAGGGCTTGGCCTGTTCGCCGGTAAGTGGGCAGCGCTGGTGGCCGCATCGCCCGGTGGACTGGGCGGTATCCGAGCTCTGCCGCTGGGCCAGCAGTTGCTTGCCAATCTTGGGCTGATCGTATTGCCGCAACCGTTATCGCTACCCAAGGCAGGCAGCGCGTTTAACGATGCAGGCGCGTTAAATGACGCTGCTACCGGCGAGAAGCTTGACGCCCTCTGCCAACGGCTTGTCGATGTAATGGCCAATAACCACCGTTAAGCGCCCTTCAGCATCCGATCCAGTTGGCGGTAGCCAATCGCCTCGATCAGGTGCGGTTGGGTGGGCTTGGGCTCGCCCTGTAGGTCAGCCAGGGTGAGTGCTACCCGCAGTACGCGGTGGTAGGCACGGGCGGAGAGTTTGAGTTTTTCGAGTACGCCTGCCAGCCAGGCGCGCTCTTCATCGTTAAGTGCGCAGGCGGCTTCCAGGGCTTTGCCGCTTAGCTGGCTGTTTAGCGCACCGCGGGCCATTTGGCGTTCTCGGGCGACCATTACCCGCTCACGCACAGCTTCCGATGATTCGCCTTGGGTTTGCGCGGTAAGCTGTTCTGGGGGGAGCGCGGGCACTTCCACTTGCAGATCGATGCGGTCTAGCAGCGGCCCGGAAAGCCGTGCTTGGTAACGCTGGATTTGGCTGGCGGTGCACTGGCAGCGTTGGCGCGGGTCGCCTAAGTGGCCGCAGGGGCAGGGGTTCATTGCGGCTACCAATTGAAACCGAGCTGGATACCGACGTTCATGGCTGGCGCGAGCTAAATGTATCTCTCCCGTCTCTAGCGGTTGGCGCAAAACCTCTAGCACATGGCGGGAAAACTCCGGTAGCTCGTCTAAGAACAGTACACCATGGTGAGCGAGGGATATTTCGCCGGGTTTGGGTTTTGAGCCACCGCCCACCAGGGCGGCGGCACTGGCGCTGTGGTGCGGTTGCCTAAATGGCCGCTTACCCCAGTCCGCTTCCAGCGGTAGCCCGCAGACCGAACGCACGGCGGCCACTTCCAGCGCATCTTCTTCTGATAGCGGCGGCAAAATACCGGGCAGCCGACTGGCCAGCATGGTTTTGCCGGTGCCGGGAGGGCCTGCAAATAGCAGGTTATGCCCCCCGGCCGCAGCGACTTCCAACGCGCGTCGAGCCTGCTGCTGGCCGCGTACATCGGCAAGATCATCCACCGGGGCAGTGGTTTTCACCGAGGCGCTTAGCTTGTGCGGGGGGATCTTCTCTTGGTCGAGTAGGTGGGCGACGACTTGCCAGAGCGTGTCGGCGGGCAGCACCGGCAAATCGCCTGCCAGTGCTGCTTCATCGGCGCAGGCGCGGGGAATAATTAGCGCTTTCTTTGCTCGCCGTGTGGCCAGGGCAAAGGGCAGTATGCCCGGCACGGCACGCAGCTTGCCATCCAGGGCTAGCTCGCCCGCACACTCCATGCCTTCCAACGCTTCCACGGGAATTTGTCCTGAGGCGGCGAGAATGCCAAGAGCGATGGGAAGGTCGAAGCGGCCGCCCTCTTTGGGCAAATCGGCAGGGGCGAGGTTAAGCGTGATGCGTCGCGTATTGGGGAAATCAAAGCCTGCATTGACGAGTGCACTACGCACCCGTTCGCGGCTTTCTTTCACCGCTGTTTCCGGCAAACCCACCAGCGTTAGGCCCGGCAAGCCGTTAGCCAGATGCACCTCAACATGCACCGCCGGTGCATCTAATCCCACGCCCGCTCGCGTGGCGACAATGGCTAGCGTCATGCTCTTCCCTCGCTGCGTTTAGGTAAAAAAACCTAACCCCAATGTAAGCGAACTCTACTTTATCTTAAGTGCCTAACCTATCGTAGTTAAGGACGCTTTGGTAGCGTCACGGTTTTCTACCTACCAAGTGATTAACCGCAGTAGCTTCTTCCAACGCCGTGGTTAGTTCTCGGGCAAACCGCTGGGAGGAAGGCAGCGCGCCAAAGCTCCATGCGGGCGGCAGGTGCACCAGCTTGTCATGCTTAACGCTGGGAAGCTGCTGCCATAAGCCGCTTTTTGCCAACTGCTCCTCGACCCCGGCGGGCAGCGGGTCGATGATTACCAGTGTTGCCTCTGGGTAGCGTGCCAGCGCTTCAATCCCCACCAGCGCAAATCCCCAGGCATTCGTGGCTTGATCCCAGGCATTGGGGAGGTCGAGCTGTTCCAGCACGGCGTTGTATAAGCTGTTTTCCCCAAACACCCGCACGTGGCGGGCATCCATAAACTGCACCATCAGTAGCGGCGCGATTTCTGTCTGTGAGTGGAGGCGGGTCTCTCGCAGGTTGGCCATCAAGGCGTCGGTTTCCGCGATCAGCGCTTCTGCCTGGGGTTGGTGCTCGGTTAACTCGCCTAGCTGGCGAGTCACTTTTTGCATCTCTTGCCAGGTATCAGTGCCGGGGGCGTAGAGCGAGAACAGAGTGACCGGCGCGATTTGCTCCAGGCGCGGGGTTAAACCGGCAAACATGGGCGAAATCAGCGTTTGCTCTGGCGGCACTTGGGCCAGCAGTTCCATGTTGGGCTGGGTGCGCAGCCCCATATCGCTAACGTTATCAGGAATGCGCGGTTCGCCTACCCAGGCACGGTAGTCACTCTGCTGGGCGATGCTGCTAACCGGGGCGTCTATGGCCAGCAGGGTTTCGGCGATCGTCCAGTCTACCGTGGCCCATTGGGCCTGGGCGTTGGAAACGCTCAGTAGGCAAGCGGCGAACAACCCGCAGCGGGCGAGCAAACAGAGCAGGGAGGTGTGGCGCATGGTGGTGAGAGGTCATCCGGAAAATAAGAGCTGTATTTAAACGATAATATTTATTGTTTGCAAACCTGTATTCAACGAAAAATGCCCAGGCGCGCTGGCCTGGGCAGATGTGTGAACGATTGCTTAATGATGCTTAGACAAGGGCTTAGACAAGGGCTTAGGCCGAAAGCTTAGAAACGGTAGTGAACGCTGGCGGTGACGCCGCGCTCAGCGCCGAAGTAGCAATATTCAAGCGAGTTACAGGAAGCGACATACTCCTTATCGAGCAGATTGCTCACGTTTAAGCGCGTTTCGACCCCTTCAACGCCGACATGGCTCAGGTCGTAGCCAATAGTGGCATCGACCAAGGTGTAGTCGGGCACGGTTTCGGTATTGGCCCGGTCAGCGGCGATATCCGCGTAGTGCCGGACGCCGACCCCCATATCCACGCCGTTCAGCCAGCCGTCGTTGGCCTGGTAGTGGCCCCATAGCTGCACTTGATGGCGAGGGGAGTAAATGGCGTTATTGCCCTGGTTGCCATCGTCGCTTTTGGCGTAGGTGATATCGGTGAAACTGTAGCCCGCCTGAAGTGAGAGGGTATCCGTTAGCTGGGTTTGCGCTTCCAGTTCCAGCCCTTGGGATTCGATCTCCCCCACCGCGCGGTAAGGATCGCTAGGCTGCTCTTTGGTGGCGACATTCTCCTGGCTGATATGGAATAGGGCCGCGCTGTACTGGCTGGCGCTACCATGAGGCTGAACCTTCAAGCCCGCTTCCCACTGTTTGCCTTCCATCGGGGAGAGCAGATTGCCGCTCTCATCCACGAAACTGGTGGGTGTGAAGGCGGTGGAGTAGCTCAGGTAAGGCGCCACGCCGTTATCAAACAGGTAAACCACACCGGCGCGACCACTGAATTGGGTATCGCTGAGGGAACTGGTGTCACCGCTATCGCGGTCGGTATTGTCGATATTCACCCAGTCGTAGCGGCCGCCCAAGGTGAAGCGCCAGTTTTCCATGGCGATTTGGTCTTGCAGGTAGACGCCGGTCTGGTCGATCTCATGTCGTTCGCGTATGGGGGCGTAGAACTCGATAGGGCCGCTGCCATAAACGGGGTTAAAGGCATTGAGCGGCTGAAAATACCCCGTAGGCCATGACACGTCGTTCTCCCGCTGCTGGTAATCCACCCCGAACAGCAAGGTGTGATCCATAAAGCCGCTGCTGATGTTGGCTTCAAGCTGGTTGTCGAGCGTCCAGGCTTCCAGCGACTCATTGCTACCGGAGTAGTAGCGGGTGAGTTCGTCAGATTCCGGTGAGACCCAGCCATAGCCGTAGACTTGATTGAGCACCACATCAGAATTGAGGTAACGCATTAACTGGCGGCCCGTTACCTGGTCGTTAAAGCGGTGCTCCAAGGTGTAGCCGACCATGCGTTGGGTGCGCTCATAGGTGTCGTAATCCTCTTCACCATCATAAAAGTGATTGCTGATCTTGCGGCCATTGTGGGCAACTACCGCCCCTTCATAGGGGACGCCAGAGTGGTAGCCGCCTTCCGGCTCATCCTGCAGATACGCCTCCACGGTGAGGCTCGTGTCATCGGCCATGTCCCAGGTGAGGCGTGGCGCAATGGCATAGCGTTCTTCTTCTGCCGGGCCAAACTGGGTATCCGCGGCGCTGGCAATCCCGGTCAGCCGAAAGGCCACCCGCTGCTCTGCGCCAATCGGCCCGGTGAGGTCAAACGCTGCGCTGCGCTGGTTGTTGTTGCCCACCCGAAAGCGCAGTTCACCGCTTTGTTCAAATTCTGGCCGCTTACTGTTCAGGGCCACTACACCGCCTGGGGAGGCGCGCCCATAAAGCACCGAAGCGGGCCCACGGACGACCTCTATGCTTTCCAAAAACCACGGATCGATGCGCATACTGCTATGGGAGTTGGCATCGCCCATGACTTTTAGGCCATCTAAGAAGGTATTGCTCAAGCTGCCGTCAGAGAAACCGCGTAGCACCAGATAATCGAAACGATTCGAGGCGCCAATCTGGTTACTGTAAACACCGGGCGTGTAGTCGGTGGCGCGCTGTACGGTGCTTACACCACGGTTATCCATCTGCTCCCGGGTAATGGTGGAAACGCTCTGGGGGATTTCGATGGTCGGGGCTTCTACCTTGGTGGCGGCCTGCTGGGCGGTGACCGTGACCGTTTTCAGCTCGGTGCTTTCCTGAGCGTGCAGTGGTGAAACGGCCAGGGCGGCGATAACGGCAGCACTGATGGGAGAGCGTAAAAAGTGTGGAGCGCGAAGCAGACGGTGATGGGGGATGGACATGGGGAGTACCTGCAATAAGAGTCAATTAACTAGTGTGTTAATGAGAATTATTGCGCTTATTTGCTTGTGAAAGGTATGTGCAATGACAAAAGGCGTATGCGCGCTGCTAAAAAGCCTCCTACAAGGGAACCTACCGCTAACATAACAACGCAGCGACCTTAGTGGCGGTTGAGCACTTCATGGGGCGTGATACCAAAGGCGCGCTTAAAAGCAGTGGCAAAATTGGTGGCATGGCGGTAGCCACAGGCGTGAGCGGTTTGCTGCACGCTATAGCCTTTGCGCAAGTACGCCTGGGCTTGGGCCAGGCGGCAGCGGCGTAAATAGTCGAAGATTGAGCAGCCGTAACAGCGCTGAAACTTGCTACGCAGGCTACTGGGACTCATGGCGGCGTTGCTGGCCAATTGCTCCAGCCGATACGCCTGGTGGGGATACTGTTCGAGCTGCTGGCGCAAACGTTCCAGGCGCTGATGGTCGCTATGGGTAAGGCCCGCTGGGAAACTGACGGCTTTCCCTGTGTCGCCGGGCTCAGGGCAATTGGCAGGCAGCCCATGCGCTAACAGCTGGAGCGCTAGACCCTGCCATAACAGACGCTGCCTTTCTGCTGGCCAGTTCGTGACCAGTGCCGCTTCCAGACTGTGGTGAAGGAGCTGTGGCACTTGCCAGGTATGCAGCACGGGCGTTGCCGGAGGAGCAACGTCGATGGGTAAGGAAGCAAGCGGCTCGCTGGAAGCGAGCAGCGATATGTTCAAAATGCGCAAACGTTGCGGCGCGGGCTGGAAGACTTCAAGCCCGATCTGCTCGTTGAAATGTGCACTAAAGGCGTCACCGGCCTGCAACTGAAATGACTGGTGACCGAGCCCCACTTGGATACGCCCCTCAAGGACAACACTGAGAAACCACGCAGCGGAACGCCGGGAGGTGGAGGCGTACGCGTGCAGGACGTCAAGATCCGAGTGCGTCACCCGCAGCGTGGGCGTTATCTCGACATCCATCACCCGCCCGCGGGCCACGCATGGCGCTGGCTGGGCGCGCTCGGACGCTTCGGGAAAGCGGTAGTCGATCCCGAAGCGCTGACCAAGCGCCAGCAGGTCATGGGTGGTGAGTGGCGTGCCAGATGGCGTTATCGAATCTAGTGCCGCCATTTCCACTTCCATGACCATTATCTCGTCCTTGATCGGTTATCAGCGTTTAGCGAACCAGCGCTCAGTAAGCCATCGACCAGCTCAGAGTGTAAGTGCGCCCACGGCCCTGGTAGTCATAGAGGTACTCTGGGCCATAGTAGGGCGAATAGAACATCGCGGCGCGCTGACCCCAAACGGTGGAGTACTGGTCATCCAGCAGGTTCTGCACGCCCAGGCTGACGGTGCCTAAGCCGGTCTCCTGGCTGAGCGATAAGTCGAGGGTGGTATTGCCTTCGATCTCGCGGTCGGCAGCGTCCTTCAGGTCGAAGTTATGGTTGGCTTGCAAGCGCGCTGAGCGAACATAGTCAGTCCAGCCGATAAAGGCGGTGGCGGAAGAGAGCGATGCATAGCGAGCGTCACGTTTCTCCCAGTCGCCCTGGTCGTTCTCCTGCTCAGAGCGTACCAGGTGGAGTGTGCCCCCGAGCTCTAGGCCATTGTCGAAGTAGCGAGTCACGGCGGTTTCCAGGCCGAAATCGCGTTTCTTTTCGTCTACTACGCTGACGCTTAGATCTTCGGCGTTTTCCACTGTCTTGTCCGACCAGGCGTAGTAAAGCGCCGTTTGGGCCGTCCAGTTACCCCCTTGGTAGCGCCAACCTAGCTCGACCTGATCCGTCTCAATGGCAGACAAGGGATTATTAGCGACACTCACATCAGGGCTCTTGCCGTAGTACTTGGCGGGATCCGGCAGCTCGAAGCCCTGGCTGAACTGTAGCCAGTTCTGGTGGCCGTTGCGGTGATCATAGAGGGCGCTGGCATTGAACAGGGTTGCTTCGTAGTCATTTTCGCCGCCAGGGATCCCCTGGAACTCATCCACTTCGACGTCCATATGCTGCTGGCGCACACCGGCGGAAAGCTTGAGCGCTTGAGTGGCCTGCCAGTCGCCCTGAACAAAGCCTGACAGCCCATCCACTTGATAACCGGGGTAGCGGGGTTCAACCCCAGAGGCTTGCTGAACCAGACCGCCGGAGGCGTCCGATATAGCTTTATCGAACAGCATCTGACTGGCATCGAACGTTTCTCGATCCATATCGAGGCCGTAGGTTAGCGAAACGTCGTCACCCAGGCGCGACTCGAAGAGCGCCTTGATGCCGCTCAAATCGGTATTTTGTTGTGAGGCGCGAAACTGCAGACCGTTGGCGACAGGGTAGGGGAAGGCCTGGAAGCTGGACTCCTCCTCACGGTGAAAAGCCTGAAGGTAAAAATTCTGCCCCCACAGGTTAGCGTGGTGATAGTTGACGTTAACCAGCTTGCGGTCGGTTTCCGGGTCGCGCTCTGAGCGGTAACCGTCGCGAATCTCGGCATCATTCAAGTTGGGCGTCGCCGCGTCGAGGTTGGGAAAGTAAACGCCGCGATCGCCTTCGTAGCCGGAACGATATAGCTGGGCGCCCAGCTCCAGGCTCTGTTCATCGCTCAAACGGAAGGAGAGGTTACCCAGTACATCAATGCTGCGATTGTCCTGCAGGTCGGTTTGGGCGATATCCGGGAAGATCTCTTGGCCGCTGCCGTCATAGTGCCGGCCGTTATCCCCAATGGCGGTGCCCAGGTAGCCTTGCACCCGCTTGTTGCCGCCGCTGATCGATTGCGACAAGCGCCGGTCTATATCGTCACTGTTGTTGAATCCGGTGGTGATGCCCGCTTCTGTGCGCCAGTTGAGGCCTTCCTCACCCTTGCGGGTAATGATGTTGATCAAGCCCCCGGTAGCGCCGCCACCATACAGGCTGCTGGCGCCGGAGAGGACTTCCACGCGCTCGATATTAAAGGGGTCAATGGCATCGAACTGACGGGAAAGCCCGCGGGAACTGTTCAGCGATACGCCGTCGATAAGCACCTGCACGCCACGGCCGCGCATATTTTGCCCATAATTGGTGCGTCCTTGTGGCGCCAGATCCAGCCCCGGCACCAGACGCCCCAATGCCGTCTTGAGGTCTGCACCATTGCGGGTCTGTTGTTGCAGCATTTCCTTATCGATTACCCATACCGCACCAGGAATTTGGCTGATTTGGGTGGGCGTACGGGATCCCACAACCACCATGGTGTCGTTGGCGTCTGTGCTGGGGGCCGTGTTTTGGGCGAAAACGCTGTTGGAGAAGCCCAGCAACAGACCAGTGCCGATAAGTGCAGCAGTTGAAGAAGGCGACTTGGCAAACGGTGATTTTGAAAATGGCAGCGCGTACATGGTGAACAATCCGCGAACAGTGAGGAGTTAGGGAGCGGAGAGTATCACCAGGAAACACAAAGTCAACGATAGTGATTCGTGTTTATTGTAGGAGTAATGTTTGCTTATAAAGGTCAGTGTTTGCTCATAAATGCAGCAATGGGCCATTGCCCTATTGCTGCCTGTGAAGCCAAAGCGTTAAGCGGGCTTATTCTTCTGCTTTGTATCTGAATCTGTATCTGTATCTGGTTCGGGGGTAGGCAACGGCGGTACTTCTGCTTCCATTGGCGTGTCAGTGGAACCCGTGGAGGCTTCAACGGCCGCTTCAAGGTTGGCGACCTGGCGCTCTAATGCCTCTACCCGAGACCGAGTGCGCTGCAGTACGTCCATTAAAATGTCGAAATCTTCCCGTGAGACAAGCTCCAGGCGATCAAAGGCGCCACGCACGACTTGCTGCACGCCCTTTTGAATATCTTCCGGTGCCTGGGAAGCGTTTTGTAAACGGTCGCCAATCTGCTGGGCCAGTCGGCTAATGCGGTCTTGAGGCGCCATCGTTGCTCTCTCCTTAATAACTCGCTAAATGAACATCTATGTAATTGCTTACCGGTAAGGATACGCAACAGTTGGCAAATTCGCATGCGCCGCGTGAATTTCCTGTTGATTGTTTGGACTGCATCTAAATGGAGCAGGCTACTTTTGCTTACGCTCTTTTTTGGTGCAATAGCTGTGGTGAGGGAATGGCTTTGCCCAGATTTAGCGCTGTAATGCGCTCTATTTGTCGGCTAATAAGCTGAATTATAAGAAAAAAAAGTCAGCTGGCACAGTATGCGCATTAACGGTTCAGGTGCTTATTCTGGCGGCTGTGCCGCTACCAATCTAGCAGGACTTATCCAGCAGGGGAGATCCGGGATGAAACTCATCACCGCTATCATCAAGCCATTCAAGCTCGACGACGTTCGTGAGGCATTAGCCGACAACGGCGTTCAGGGCATTACGGTCACTGAAGTTAAAGGTTTTGGCCGTCAGAAAGGGCATACCGAGTTGTACCGTGGCGCGGAATACGTCGTCGACTTTCTGCCCAAGGTGAAAGTGGAAGTGGCCGTAGACGATGCCCGCTTAGAGAGCGTGCTGGATGCCATTTGCAGTGCGGCTAACAGCGGCAAGATCGGTGACGGCAAGGTGTTTGTGACACCGCTTGAAGACGTTATTCGGATTCGGACAGGCGAACGCGGTGCAGACGCCGTTTAAGGCTGTATTGCGGATCATTTCTATAGTTCAACGGGGAACTTACAATGAATGAGTTGGCTGATCTGAGCTACGCGCTCGATACGTTCTACTTTCTAATATGTGGCGTGCTCGTTATGTGGATGGCCGCAGGCTTCTCCATGTTAGAAGCGGGCTTAGTGCGCTCCAAGAACACCGCTGAAATCCTCACCAAGAACATTGCGCTGTTTGCGATTGCCTGCACCATGTATCTATTGGTGGGCTATTACATCATGTACTCCAGCAGCGCTGGTGGTTTCTTACCCAACCTGGGTTTCCTGATTGGCGCTGAAAACAGCGTCGATGCGGTGACTGCCGGTGGCGACGATGCACCTTATTACTCCATGCGTTCCGATTTCTTCTTCCAGGTAGTCTTCGTTGCGACCGCTATGTCGATTGTGTCGGGTGCTGTCGCCGAGCGCATGAAACTATGGGCATTCCTGGCCTTTGCTGTGGTCATGACCGCGTTTATCTACCCGGTATCCGGTTACTGGACTTGGGGCGGCGGCTGGTTGTCTGAAGTGGGTTACTCTGACTACGCGGGTTCAGGCATCGTACATATGGCCGGTGCGGCTGCAGCACTAGCCGGTGTGATCGTGCTGGGCCCCCGTAAAGGCAAGTACGGTAAAGACGGCTCTATCCACGCGATTCCGGGTGCCAACATGCCACTGGCAACGCTGGGTACCTTCATCCTGTGGATGGGCTGGTTCGGCTTTAACGGCGGCTCTGAGCTTAAACTGGCGGCGGTCGATTCCGCCAACAATGTGGCGCAAGTGTTCGTTAATACTAACGCTGCGGCGGCAGGCGGTGTGATTGCCGCCCTGATTCTGGCCAAACTGTGGTTCCGCAAAGCGGATCTGACCATGGCGCTGAACGGTGCACTGGCTGGCCTGGTGGCGATTACCGCTGATCCGCTTTCTCCATCTGCGCTGGGCGCGACCATTATTGGCGCCATCGGCGGCATCATCGTAGTCGCTGCTATCGTGACACTCGATAAAGTGAAGCTGGATGATCCGGTCGGTGCGATCTCGGTACACGGTGTGGTGGGTATCTGGGGCGTGCTGGCAGTGCCGCTGAACAACGGCGACGCGTCATTCGGTGCTCAAATCATCGGTATCGCAGGTATCTTCGGTTGGGTCTTCCTGGCAAGCCTAGTGGTATGGCTGATCCTGAAAGCCATCATGGGCATCCGGGTGAGCGAAGAAGAAGAGTATGAAGGCGTTGATATCGCAGAGTGCGGTCTTGAAGCCTATCCCGAATTTGGTATTAAGAAATAAACAGCGGCATTAAGAAATAATTTAATGCTGACCAAGTGAGCTGGCGTGCTCCTTCTGGCCTCCCCTGAGTGGGAGGCTTTTTTATTCTCTGCCAATAGCGGTGTATGCTGGTAGTTAGCGGTCATCGGTTGCGCAATCGCAGCCGTGCAACCCGACCCCATCACGGCCACCCAGTTAGAGGATATGGTAATGAAATTGATCACAGCTATTATCAAGCCGTTTAAGCTCGACGATGTGCGCGAATCGCTCTCTGATATCGGCGTACAGGGTATTACGGTGACGGAAGTGAAGGGCTTTGGGCGCCAGAAAGGGCATACCGAGCTGTATCGTGGCGCTGAGTATGTGGTGGACTTCCTGCCTAAAGTGAAGCTGGAAGTCGCGGTGGATGATGATATGGCCGAGCAGGTGATCGATGCCATCACCCAGGTGGCGAACACGGGTAAAATCGGCGACGGCAAAATCTTTGTAATGCCGCTAGAGCAGGTGATTCGTATCCGTACCGGCGAAACAGGCAAAGACGCGGTTTAAAGGTGAAGGGTAAGGTGTGAATAGTAAGTAGTGCCGAGTAGACAAAGCCCCTGGGGAGAGCGTCCCCAGGGGCTTAACTCATAAGGTGATGGTGACAATTTTCTATTCACCCCTCACCCCTCACCCCTCACCCCTCACACAACGATCACTTCTCAACAAACGCACGCTCAATGACGTAGTCGCCCGGCTCGCCCATACGTGGCGAAATATTTAGACCCAACTCGTCGAGCAGGGCGCTGGTATCGTCCAGCATGGCGGGGCTGCCACAGATCATCGCGCGGTCTTGGCGTGGGTCGATGGGCGGCAGGCCGGTATCTTCAAACAGCTTACCCGTACGAATATGGTCGGTCAGGCGGCCCATGGTGTGGAACTCTTCCCGGGTAACGGTCGGGTAGTAGACCAGCTTTTCAGCAATATCTTCACCTAGGTACTCATGGGCTGGCAGCTCTTTGGTGATGAAGTCGGCGTAGGCCAATTCAGAGACTTCGCGCACCCCGTGAACCAGTACGATTTTCTCGTAGCGTTCATAAACTTCGGGATCCTGAATCAAGCTCATAAAGGGCGCCAAACCGGTACCGGTGGAGAGCATATACAGGTTGCGGCCGGGCAGCAGGTCGTCGGTGACCAGCGTGCCTGTCGGCTTGCGGCTGACCATAATCTGGTCACCCACTTTCAGGTGCTGAAGTCGTGACGTGAGCGGGCCATCGGGCACTTTAATGCTGAAGAACTCCAGGTGGTCTTCGTAGTTGGGACTGGCAATAGAGTAAGCGCGCATCAGCGGTTTGCCATTCACTTCCAAACCAATCATTACAAACTGACCGGTTTTGAAGCGCAGGCTACGCTCTCGGGTGGTGCGGAAGCTGAATAGAGTATCGTTCCAGTGATGAACGCTAAGCACTTCTTCCAGAGCAAACTTACTCATGCCGTTTTCTCCTGTAGCCGACGCTGGCGCTAAACCATATCGGTCATATTCTGAAAAAGAATAAAAATTATTAAATAAGTTGCCTGCAAGTCTAAGCAAAGGGTGCTATATCTGTTAAGCGAATTATATTGATAACGCTTATCTGAAAAATAGATATAGATCAAATATAGGTCAGACGCTATGCACTACACCTTGCGGCAGTTGGAAGTCTTTGTGGCGGTTGCCCAGCATGAGAGCGTATCCCATGCGGCGCGGGCGCTGGCCATGTCGCAGTCGGCGACCAGCACGGCGCTGGCGGAGCTTGAGCGGCAGTTCGACTGTCAACTGCTGGATCGGATCGGCAAACGCTTGAAACTTAACGCGCTGGGTTTTCAGCTATTGCCTAAAGCGGTGGCGCTGCTTGATCGTGGTGAAGAGATCGAAGAGTTGCTGCGTGGGCAGAAAGGGGTTGGATCGCTGGATGTCGGCGCCACGCTGACCATTGGTAACTACCTGGCCACGTTGCTCATCAGCGACTTTATGCAGCGCCACCCCGGCAGTCGGGTGCGCCTGGCGGTGCGCAATACGCGCCATATTATCGAAGGCGTGCGCCAGCACTCGCTAGATTTAGGCTTGATCGAGGGACAGTGCGACGATGACATGATCATTAGCCAGCCCTGGGTAGAAGATGAGCTGTGCGTGTTTTGCTCGCCGCGTCATCCGCTGGCAGGCCGCGAGCATCTTGAGCTTGAGCAATTGCTGCGTGAGGACTGGATTATGCGCGAAGAGGGGTCTGGCACCCGAATGACCCTGGAACACGCCGCCCGCCACCGTCGCAGCCGGTTTAATACGCTGCTGGAGCTAGAGCATACGGAAGGTATTAAACGTGCCGTGGAGTCGGGGCTGGGGATTGGCTGTGTCTCGCGCTTGGCGCTACGCGATGCCTTCCGGCGCGGCAGCTTGGTACCGCTGCCCACGCCGGAGTTGGATCTAAAGCGTCAATTCACGTTTATTTGGCACCGACATAAATACCTCACCACCGGCGTGCGCGAATTTCTGCGCCTGTGCCGTGAAATGACCGCTGGCGCTAAACGCAGCGATGACATTGCACTGCCGCCCATTCCTTAGTCCCTCAAAACGACGCGAGCGCTTTGGGCGAGTTTAACGTTAACGGCGCAGGTGGGTGTTGAGACAGTTTGAAGCTGCCTATGGTGACCGCTAAGTGATCGGCCTGCTCTTTCAACTGCTCGGCAGCGGTCGTGGACTCTTCTACCATGGCCGCGTTCTCCTGGGTCATGCGATCCAGCTCTGCGACAGCGATGTTGACTTGTTTGATACCTTCGCTCTGCTCACTAGTCGCTGCGTTGATCTCCTCCAAAACATCGGTTACGCGGGTAATATGCGTGACGATGTCTTGCATGGTAGCCCCCGCATTACGCACCAAAGTAGTGCCGTTATTCACCTTGGTTTGTGAATCTTCGATCAGCTTTTGAATATCGTTGGCGGCCTCGCTGCTGCGCCCGGCTAGCTTGCGCACCTCGTCAGCTACCACGGCAAAACCACGGCCATGCTCGCCAGCCCGGGCCGCTTCCACCGAAGCGTTAAGCGCCAGCAGGTTGGTCTGGAACGAAATGCTGTTCATTAAGGTGACAATTTCACCGATCTTATCCGACGCGTGGGTAATGTCTTCCATGGTGTTCACCACATTTGCGACAACCTTCCCACCTTCGTTGGCGACTTCTGAGGCGGTTTGAGATAGCTTATTGGCTTCTTTTGCGGATGCTGCCGTGTGTTGAACGGTACTGGTGATTTCCTCAATCGATGCAGAGGTTTGCTGCAGGCTAGCGGCCGCGTTATCGGTGCGACGGGATAGATCCTGTCCGCCCATGGCGATCTCATTGGCGGCATGGTGAACGGATTCGCTGCTAGTGCGTACATCGATTAATACCGCCTCCATTTTGCTCACGAAGCGGTTGAAAGCACCGCTCATCTGGGCCACTTCATCGCGGCCTTGCTCCGGTAGACGGCGGGTCAGGTCTCCCTCGCCACTAGCGATGTCATCCAGCGCATCCCGGGCCCGTTCAAGACCGGCGAAGGTTCGCTTGAGCCACAGGCTGAGCAGCAGAGCAGTAACGGCGATAATAATCAGTAGCGTGATCAACGAAGAGTGGAGGATGGCGCGAAGGCCAGCAGTGGCCTCGCGTTCGTCCAGTGCGACGCCGAGCTCCCAGTCAGTACCCGCGATGGGGGTCGCCGATAGCCGCTTAACCTGGCCGTCGACTTGAATCGGCTCCCAGGCGTCTCGGGTAGCGCTCAGTCGTTCGATAACGGCGGGGGTCAATGTCTCGCTGACCTGGCTTAGTGGCTTGAGAGTCAGCGCCGTGTTGGGGTGCGCGATCAGCGTCTCGCCGCCACTGCTCAGAAAGGCGAAGCTCGATGGCGTCGGCTGAATGGCATTGACCTGATTGACCAGACTGTCGATCGCCACATCTCCGCCGACCACCCCATATAGGCGACCCTCACGCTTGACCGGCGTGGCAAAGGTAACCACTAAGCGATTGCTGTTGGCATCCACGTAGGGCAGCGAAACGATGGTGCTATCCTGATCCATGGCTGCTTGATACCAGCTGCGCTGGCGCGGGTCGTAGTCATTAGGTGGTTTCCAGCCATCGGAAGAAAGATGACTGCCATCGGTTTGACCGTAAAAGGCCGCTATGAATCCACCTGAGTCGGCTAGCTGTTTTAGGGGCTCGAGAGGGGCATTATCGATCACGGGCGCGCGAGCTGCTTCTAGCATCGCGGCACGGGCAGACACCCACTCTTCAATTGCCAGGGCATTACCCTGTGCGATGGATGCCTGTTGCCGAGTTACCTGCTGCTCGTTGTGAGCTTGCAAGGTCAGATAACTAACGGAGGCGTTGATGGTCAGTGCCAGCGTGATAACCACCAAAGTGATCATCAGAATGCGCAAGCGTAGGGACGACAGCATTAATAAAGTCTCGCTATTAAGGAAAAATGAGGTCAGAAGTTGACCGCTTGGTAAGTAACATCTGCTGTCATGCTATCGGCATTGATGAATGCGACTTTAGGTGTATGTTTGTGTTTGTCTAAGTTCGTTAAGGAAGGAGGTGCGTGCTAGATACAGTTATGTTTATAAAGGCAGCATATTTATAAAGGAGCCCCAAAGTGAGGCCCCTTTAGGTTAAGGACGATGATTGGAGATGGTTGTGCCAATTACCGGTGAGTAGTGTCGAGTCTCCCTGTTGGTAGCTGCGTTGCATTTGGCAATGCCCCGAGCGATGAGCTCGGCTCTTGTTCGCTCAATTTGAAGCCGCCCACAAGCGAAGCTAAATTATCTGCTTGAGCGTTCAACTGCTCAGCGGCAGTCGTTGATTCTTCAACAAGTGCAGCGTTTTGCTGGGTCATCTGATCCAAGTCGGAGACTGCAATACTGACCTGGCTAATACCATCACTTTGTTCTCGCGCTGCTGTACTGATATCGCCTAGCATCTGAGTGATTCGGGTAACGCTATCGGCTAGCTCATGCATAGCGGTTTCAGCACCGCGAACCATTTGGGTGCCGCTTTCTACCTTCCCCGCCGATGTATCAATGCGTTGGCGAATATCTTTAGCCGCATCGCTACTGCGACCAGCCAATTGGCGCACTTCATCGGCCACTACCGCGAAGCCCCTGCCGTGTTCGCCAGCACGGGCGGCTTCTATGGAAGCATTAAGTGCCAATAGGTTCGTTTGGAAAGCAATGCCATCAATCACGCTAACAATGTTCTGAATTTCATTGGAGTTAGTGCGGATCTCATCCATCGTCGACACTACCTGTTTAAAGGCGCCGTCGGTACGTGAGGCTAGCTCGGAAGCCGTTTGAGAAAGCCCGCTCGCTTCCTGTGAAGCTTGGGTCGTGTGTCCAATAGTGCTACTAATTTGCTCCATTGCCGTCGATGTTTGCTGCAAGCTTGCTGCGGCCTGTTCAGTGCGCCGTGATAGGTCGTGGCCGCCTTGAGTAATCTCATTGGCTGCGTGGTTGACGGCTTCGCTACTGCGGCGAACATCCAGCAGAATGGTCTGAATTTTTTCTGCAAAAGCATTGAACTGCGCAGCCACCGCGGCACTTTCATCACGCCCATGTACCGGGAGACGTTGGGTAAGGTCACCATGGCCTGAGGCAATCTCTTCCATGCGGCTGGCGAGTCGCTTAAGAGGCCGCGCAATGCGCCCGCCGATCCACCATAGCGCTGCCACACCCAGTGCTGCTAGCAGCAACCCTACCACCGTCATGCCCAGCGTGTTTTGCTGACGCTGCTCGCTGAGAACGGTTTGTAGCGCACTCAACTCAGCAAGCGCAACATCTTCAGGGAGCTGGAGAACCAGCACCCAGGGTTGGCTGGAATCACCAATAGTAATAGGCTGATAGCGCTGCAGTAGACCATCGCTAACGCTACTTTGTAGGCTACTTTGCTCTGATGCCTCTCGGATACCCGCGAGAATAGTGCCGCTAAGGGATTTACTGGCAGGCGAGCCCAGACTCTCTTCGCCTGCTGTATCGGCTACTAGCCCCCCGCTTCCCGCGATGAGTGCCATGCGCCCGGCCCCGTTGTAAAGCGCTTGATTGGCGTCGCTTAGCAGGGTTTGGATAAAGTTAAGGGAGAGGTCTACCCCCGCAACGCCACGAAACTCGCCATCCACCAAAATGGGCGCATTAAACGAAGTGACCAGCTGCGTCTCGCCGCCATAATCATATGCAGCCGGATCGATAATGCAGGAAGCTAGGGTTTCTCGAGGGCAAAGATAGTATTCGCCCTCACGAACGCCGCTAGGAAGGCGCTCTTCACTCTCCATGGTATCGCCCAGCGGCAGCACTGCCAGCGTCCCATCATCGGTGCGGTACCACCAGGGCATAAAGCGGCCGCTGCCGTCATGGCCGTAACGCTCATCGCCAGCGTAGCGCTCGTCATCCCCAAAGGCGTTTGGTTCCCAACCAATAAATGCATCTAGAAGCGTTGGATTAGTGGCGACTGTTTGGCGAACCAGATTCGATAACTGGCGGCGGTTAAGGTATAGAGAACGCCGACCCTCTTCGTCCTCCATGCCCATCAAGGCGTTGGTGGTCGCCAACTGGTGGGCGATTGTCATAGCATTGTTTAGTTCGCGCTGAATGCGCCCGCCCTCTGCTTCGGCAATAGCATCCAAGCGCGCATTCAATGCGCTTTCCATCAATGCGCTGGTATGTTCATTCACCGTTTGCTGGGTGCGGGCCGCGGCGAACAGGTTATAGATGACTAACGCAGCCACAATCGTGAGCAGGCAGGGGCCCGCAAGTGCGACGACGAAAGAGCGTAACGAGCGAAAATGCATAGCGTTACCCCTTAAGTAATGTGATGGCGGCGGTTGTCATGTGCTTGATACTGCACTTGCAGGGCAGGTGCCGCGGCGTGAGACAGCTTAAAACTACTTATAGTGCCAGCCAGATGATCGGCCTGCTCTTTTAGCTGCTCAGCAGCGGTCGTGGACTCCTCCACCATGGCCGCGTTTTCCTGGGTCATGCGATCCAGTTCTGCAACCGCGATGTTGACCTGATTGATACCGTCGCTCTGCTCGCTAGTGGCCGCGTTGATCTCCTCCAAGACATCGGTCACGCGGGTAATATGCGCGACGATATCCTGCATGGTAGATCCCGCATTACGAACTAGAGTGGTGCCGTTATTCACCTTGGTTTGTGAGTCTTCTATCAGCTTTTGAATATCGTTGGCGGCATCGCTGCTGCGTCCGGCTAGCTTGCGTACCTCGTCGGCCACCACGGCAAAACCACGGCCATGCTCGCCAGCTCGAGCGGCTTCCACCGAGGCGTTAAGCGCCAGCAGGTTGGTCTGGAATGAAATGCTGTTCATTAAGGTGACGATGTCACCGATCTTATCAGAGGCACGGGTGATGTCTTCCATCGTTGTCACCACATTCGCCACGACTTTTCCGCCTTCGTTCGCCACGTCAGAGGCGGTCTGAGAAAGCTTATTGGCCTCTTTTGCAGATGCCGCCGTGTGTTGAACCGTACTGGTGATTTCCTCTATCGATGCAGAGGTCTGCTGCAGGCTAGCGGCCGCGTTATCGGTGCGACGGGATAAATCCTGGCCGCCCATAGCGATCTCATTGGCCGCGTGGTGGACGGATTCACTGCTGGTGCGCACATCTATCAATACGGTTTCCATTTTGCCCACAAAGCGGTTGAAGGCCTTGGCAATTTGCGTGACCTCATCATTGCCCTCTTCGGGCAAACGTCGAGTTAAGTCACCCTCTCCCGAGGCGATATCATCCATTGCGTTACGTGCAACCAACAAGCGGCGCAGCAGCAGTGAAAGCAGTAAGCCAAATACTACCGCAGTGATCGCGGCCACGATCAGCAGTGTGATTATCGACGTCGTGGCTATCGCGCGCAGGCCAGCGGTTGCCTCGGCTTCATCCAGCGCGACAACCAGTTGCCAATCGCTATTGCCACCAACAGGTCGGCTAAGTAATAGCTTGCTGCTCTCCTCAAGAGTTATTTGTTGGGGGTTAGTAGCGGATGCAAGCTGTTGTAAGTAAGCGGCGTTTAAATCATTACTCAAGGTGGTAGATGGCTCGAGTGTAAACTCACTATTGGGATGGGCAACTAGTGTGCCATCACCCGTTACCAGGAAACCGAAGCTGGAAGGAGTAGGAGATATACCATCAACTATGGCCACCATATTGCTGATGTTTACGTCGGCGCCTATTACCGACTGTAGCTCATTGTTTTGGTAAAACGGCCGGGCAAAGGTAACGACAAGGTCGCCGCTTTGGGCATCAACATAGGGGGCAGTAACAATGGTATCTTCGGATTTTTCAGCTGCTTGATACCACGGACGCATGCGAGGATCAAAATCTGCAGGTGGCTCCCACCCATCGAAGAAAATTGTTTCACCACTTTCGGCATAACCTATATAAGTGGCCATGAAATCGCCAGAGGTCGTTAGCTGGCGCAGTGCAGCACTAGGGTTGCTACTAGCGGCAGCTTCTTCCATACCCGTTAGCATGGTGCTACGCGACTCCATCCATTCGTTGAGCGCGCTGCTATTGCCGCTAACCACGGCGTTAAGGTTACGGGTTATTTGCTGGTCATTATGGTGTTTTACCGTGGTGTAACTGGCAATGCCGTTAATTATCAGAGCGAGGGTGATCGCCACTAATGCGGCTAATAAAATACGTGCTCGGAGGGTGGATAGCATGGTCGCTCTCGACGTAGAAGTGCATGTCAGTACTCGGGGAAGGTACCGTTTGTAATGTCTTCTAAGCTATCGGCGAGAGCGACCCTTTCTTTAGTGTTGAATGAGGGTGAAGTGTTAGATATTCCTAGCGTAAATCACTAACCGCCTCTTGGATATCGGCCAGTGACGCTTTACTTAGATCTTTTGATAGGGAATGAATCACTAGCTTCTGTGTGGGGCCATCGAGTTTATCGCGTAAAAGCCCCAAAAATTTAGGCGGCGCCACCATAATGAGCTTTTCCATACTGTTGCCTACTCGAGCGCTGTAAAGTCGTTGAGCGACCTCTTTCGCAAATAGCTCGTTTTCGTGCTTAGTAGCCGCCCCCTCTTCGCCGGAAGAGCGTGCCGTACTGGACATCGACTCGTGCACATCACCGCGATGGTCGGTGATCAAATCACCTTCATGCAGCCGCCCTTCTGCGTGAACCAGGCTCTCCTGTTCCGCCAGCGTCAAGGCATCACGGGTAAAGATACGTGCGCGAGCGGCGTCGGCTACCACGATATAGGTTGTCATCGCTGTGCATACTCCATGTCGTTGATGGTCATTTAACCATGGCAAGCGTTTGGCGTTAGGTCAAACACTTGCCATGGCTTAAGCAACTGGTTCTAAGCAACTGGTTCTGAACAACTGGTTCTAAACAACGGGGCTACAGCACTTTGCGACGCAGCAAGCTGGTGACCGCTTCACCGATCAGCACTAGCACAATAATGGCAATCAAAATGGTCGCGACGGTAGGCCAGGCGAAGGTGTCAATTGCACCCTGTAAAATCACGCCAATCCCCCCCGCGCCAACTAATCCAAGCACGGTTGATTCGCGAATATTGATATCCCAGCGCAGGATCACAATGGCAAAAAACGCTGGCATGACTTGCGGCACAATGGCGTAGGCGACCACCTTGGCCTTGGAGGCTCCGGTGGCTTCCATCGCTTCCACCGGGTTGCGGTCAATCTCTTCAATCGCCTCACCCATCAGCTTGCCGATAAAGCCAATGGAACGAAATACAATGGCGAGAATGCCCGCTAACACGCCAGGGCCAAAAATCGCCACGAACAGCAGTGCCCAGATAATGGTATTTACCGAGCGGCTGGAGACCAGAATAAAGCGCCCTAGCCACAGGCAGGCGCGGTTAGGTGTGGTGTTCTGGGCGGCAATGTACGCCACCGGTAACGCCAGGAAAATCGTTAGGAAGGTCGCCAGAGTGGCAATATGCACGGTCTCAATCAGTGCGGCGATGATGCCGTTTAACCCAGCGGGGCTGGGTGGCCACATGCGCGCCCCAAGCGCCGAGATCTGATTGGGCGCATCCCACACCCAGGGCCAGAAAATATCAATATCGCGCACCGCCCAAACCACCATCATCAAGGTGGCTAAAAGCACGCCATAACGGATAAGGAGCTGTTTACGGTCGTGGCGTTGCCAAACCCGGTCAGCAAGCTGCTGTGCATGATCTACCATATTTTTTTCCTTACCCAGCCGCTGACACCTTCGCTGAGCAAAATGACGGCGATGATAATGAGTAGAATCGCAAAGGCGAAATCGTAATCGTAGCGTCCAAAGGCGTTCATTAGCGTACCGCCAATGCCACCTGCACCGACGATCCCGACCACCGCCGAGGCGCGCAAATTACTGTCCAGTTGGTACATGGAAAGCCCAACTTGACGTGGCAGTATCTGCGGGAAAACGGCATAAAACAGAATGGCGATATAGCCCGCACCAGCGGCTTTCATAGCCTCTACCTGCCCCCAGTCGATCTCTTCTATCTCTTCGGCAAGCAGCTTGCCTACGAAGCCAATGGAGTAGAGCGTTAAGGTGAGAATGCCCGCTAAGGGGCCAAAGCCCACGGCGGCCACAAACAGAATCGCCACAATCACCGGGTGGAAACTGCGCGATATGATAATCACCGCCCGGCCAATAATATAAATTGGCATGGGCGCAATATTACGCGCAGCCATTACAGCAAAGGGAATCGACAGAAAGACCCCCAGTAGCGTCGCCAAAATAGCGATTTGGAAGCTCTCTTTAAAGCCTGTTAACAGTAGCTCGTAACGCTCAAGATTGGGCGGGAAGCCACCGCTAAAAATACGTGCGGCGCGGGGCAACCCTTCAGAGATACGCGCCCAGTTGAAGGGCAGTGAGCCAAAGGCCCATACCAGGTAGACCACCGCCACCAGGATCAACCCGTAGCGCAGCACTGGGTTGGCAATAAACGGCGGCTTTTTCCAAGTACGGGGTGCTGTGGAATGAGCGTCAGGCGGAGTCATGGGTGTGCTCCTCTGGCGTATCCGTAATTGCATCGTCCGGTGCGTCAATCCCCCCGTAGATGGCATCCAGTGCGTCTTTGTTGAAGTCGGCAGGCGCACCATCAAAGATCATCTTGCCGTGGCGTAGGCCCACAATACGCTCGGTATAAGTTTTGGCCTGAGCAACGTTATGGATATTGATCAACACCGGCAGCGACAGCTCGCTGGCCAAGCTTTGCAGCAGCACCATAATCTGCTCAGAAGTGCGCGGGTCTAGCGAGGCGGTGGGCTCATCGGCGAGCAGCACTTCAGGTTCCTGCATTAGCGCGCGAACGACGCCTACCCGCTGGCGCTCGCCGCCGGAAAGCTCATCAGCACGCTTGTTGGCGTAATGCGCAATGCCCACCCGCTCCATCAGTACAAAGGCACGCTCAATATCGGCCTGGGGGTAACGACGTGAAATCGCTTGGTAGAGATTGACGTAACCCAACCGCCCGGCTAGCACGTTCTCCATCACGGTTAAGCGATCCAGCAGGTTAAAGCCCTGGAAAACCATGCCGATTTTGCGGCGTGCGCGGCGCAATCCAGCGCCTTTAAGGTTCACCAACTCATTGCCGTTGAGTTTGATAGAGCCAGATGTGGGCTCTACCAAACGGTTAATGCACCTCAGCATAGTGCTTTTGCCGGCGCCTGACGCGCCTACGATAGAAACAACGCTGTTTCCCTCTACCTTGAGGTCAAGCCCTTTCAGCACGGCTTCATCGTGGCCATAGCGTTTGACCAGATTGGTAATTTCCAGCATGTGTCCGCTTCCATCGTCGAGAAAATAACCGCACCGCCGGTGGCGATGCGTTAGGTTTTACTCTTCCAGGTTTTCTGGCGTATAGCTCACGTTATTAGCGGCTTGGATGGTGCGAATCACCTGCCAATTATCTTTGTAATTGATCGGAATAAATTTCTCGACGCCCTCAAACTCTTCACCCAGCTCGGTGCCAATAAAATCAAAGCTGAAGAAAGCTTCTTCAATTTTTTCGACTAAGTCTGGGTGCAGATTGTGCGCGTAGTTGTAAGACGTGGTGGGAAAACGGTCGGATTCGTAGATCAGACGCACGTCTTCTTCATCGTAAAGACCGCGTGCGGCCATCCGCTCTACCACTTCGGAAGCGACCGGAGCCGCATCGTAATCCTTGGCCACTACGCCCAGCATGGATTGGTCGTGGCTACCTGAGTAGACCACTTCGTAATCTTCGTCGGGGGTGATGCCAAGTTCAGGCAGCAGTGCGCGGGGCGCTAAGTTACCCGAGTTAGAGGTGGGTGAGGTGTGGGCAACGCGCTTGCCTTTGAGATCCTCAACTTCATGAATATCAGAGTCAACGTGGGTAAACAGCTGCAGGGTATAGCCAAACTGACCGTCATCAGAGCCCATTAACGCAAACGGCACCGCACCGGCCAGGTTCACCGCAAACGGCGTGGGGCCGGTGGAGAAACCGGCGATATGCAGCCGCCCGCTGCGCATCGCTTCTACTTGGGCAGCATTGGACTGCACCGCAAAGAAGCGCACATCCCGCTCAGTGACGTCTGATAGGTGGTCAATAAAGGGCTGCCAAATATCTGAATAGATGGCCGGATCCTCTACGGGGGTGTAAGCAAAAATCAGCGTATCAGGATTGGCCCATTCAGACTCATCGGCGGGGCGATCAGCGACCATATCGCCATTCTCATCGCAATATATAGCATCTAAAACGCCGCGCTCACATTCAGCTTGGGCGTGGGTAGAGAGCAGGGTAAGTGGTAGCAGAGATATAGCGGTAAGCATCGCAAGCGGGCGCTTGCGGAAGAGCGAAGTTGTCATGGTAAGCCTCATCTGTGCGTTATTGTTGTGTTCTTGCTATGCATCAAACTGTGTTTCCTTTGCTGCGTTTTGCCACTCGTTAAAGCGAGAAATGTTTCATAAGTGGACATTTGGCGCGAAGGATGATTATTTTCGAAAGCAGACACTTTCAATCTAGGGTTTGTGACGAACTTATGTCAAATACTTTACAGGCGCCTTACGACCATTGGCGCAACCGCTATTTACTAATCCGCCACGGCCATAGCCAAGCCAATCAGCAGGGCGTAATTGTCAGCTCGCCGGAGCGCGGTGTGGCGGAGTTCGGTCTTTCCGAGTTGGGCGAGCAACAGCTTGCCCAGAGGGTTGCCGACTGGCAGTGGCCGACACCCACGCTTGTCGTGCACTCGGATTTTCTGCGCACGACGCAAACGGCTGCCCACATTGCCACTGCGTTTGGGCTCACCCCAAGCGTGGAAACACGTTTGCGAGAGCGCCATTTTGGCGAGTTTGAAGGGCAGAGTGACGATCGCTACGCCAGCATATGGGCGTTAGACGCTGAAGATGCCGATCACCAGCACCATGGGGTAGAGGCGGTGAGTTCGGTGGCGGGCCGCATGCAGGCGGTAATCGCTGAGTGGGAGCAAAAGGCCAGCGGTGAAACTATTGTGCTGGTCAGCCACGGCGACCCACTGCAGATTCTGCTCACCGCGCTGGCGGGGAAGGTGCTGACGGCCCACCGTGAGCAAACGCCGTTAGCGCCCGCGAGCATCACGCTTTATGGGCGTAGCGTGTAATCCCTCAAGGAGGCTGTGTGGTAGCCTCAAAGAAAAAGTAACGAGACACTACTATGCCTGCTCCTTTCTCGCCGGATGCGTCGAGCCTACTAAAAGCCCTCTCTATCGGCAGCAGTGCCTTGATAGATGAGCATTTTTGGAGCGATGGCGTCGATCAACTGCTGGCAGCGCTAGGGGAGGCGTCGGGTGTTAATCGGGTGTGGATATTTCAAACCATAGAGCGCAACCCAAACGGTGTCCTGCAGGATTTTGTTTTTGAGTGGGCATCTGCGTCGCACTATCGTGAGCGGACGCAAAAGCGCTTTCGCTTTTTTACCACGCTGATTGATGATGACGAGTATGAAGAAATGGTCAATCGTCGCGAGCGAGGTGAACCCCACACCTGTATTACCTCGCGGGTGGCCCCTGGTACGCTGCGCGATAATTTAGAAAGCCAGTCGATACAGTCGATGGTCACCGTGCCCATTATGGTGGATGGCCAGTGGTGGGGCACGCTGGGTTTTGACGACTGTGAACGCGAAGTTGACTGGGAGGGAGCGGGGTTACAGGCGCTGGTGATTGGCGCTGAGCTGATCGCCTCGGCTATTTATCGTCAGCAGCTTACCCGCAGGCAGCGTCAGGTTGATCTGCTGCAGCAGGTCGCCGCCTGTGGTACCTGGGAGATCAACACGCGCAGCGGTGCTACCTGGTGCTCTTCGGCGTTGCTGCTGTCGCTGGGGTATCCTGGCGATTACGCTAGGCTCCCGCTGCGTCGCTTGCTGGCTCATGCCATGCCCGCAGACCGTCTACGCGTATTTGGGTTGATACGCGAATGTCAGCAGCGCCTGCAAACCCAATGCCGTATTGATGTGCAGCTTAGGGTAGCGTCGGGTCATTGGCGCTGGCATGAATTGGTGATGGAGAGTTACTACACCGCTGATGGGTATTTGGCGCGGATCGGCGGCTTGGTCATCGATATTAGCCAACGCAAAAAAATCGAAGAGCAGGCCTGGGTGGCGGCGGAGTTTGACGCCTTGACCGGCACGCGTAATCGACGTGGGCTGGCTAATCACTTAGCGCAGCTCCAAGAATTTGATTCAGCTGCAGATTATTATTTACTGATGATTGATATTGATTACTTCAAGCATATCAATGATCGCTATGGCCACCCCGCGGGGGATTCCCTGCTGGTGGAGATGGCAAAGCGTGTACATGAACTCCTGCGTCCAGAGGATTGCTTGGCGAGGCTTGGCGGTGAAGAGTTTGCCGTTACGGCGGGTGAGTTATCCCACCAGCAGGTGGTGGAACTGGGTGAGCGTATTCGCGAACGCATAGCCCAACAGCCGTTTTATCTGACGGCGGGGGATGCACAAACACCCACCATGGTGACGCTCACTGTCAGTGTTGGCATTGCGCCCTTGGCGCTCTCCAGTGATTTAGACCAGAGTCAGGCAGTGGCCGTCGGCCAGGCTGACCAAGCCCTCTATGCCGCTAAAGAAGCGGGACGCAATCGCGTCGTAGCGTACTGGCAGCCGTGAAAAAGACGCCTGACAAGGGGTTGCTTACTGCTACAAGGTTTACTGCTGAGACGGTGGAATCCAAGCAATCATATCGACTTCTACATCTGCACCGCCCGCTAAACCAGTAACCCCAATGCAGGTGCGAGTGGGTAACGGCTGCGGGAAGTAGCTTGCGTAGACCTTATTCACCTCTTCAAAGTGGCCCATATTGGTGATAAATACCCGGGACTGCACCACATATTCGAAGGCGCTGCCGACTTCTTCCAACACAATCGCCAGGTTCTGCATCACCCGATGGGTCTGTTCGGTGAAGGTGCCCAAAAGCATCTCGTTAGTTTCGGGCACCGTCGGCATTTGCCCAGTGATAAACACCAAGTCGCCTACCCGACAGGCGTGGGAAAAGGGGGCGATGGGCTGAGGCGCGCGGTCAATAAACAGCTTTTCAATCATGTGTTTATCCTTTTTTGACTGTTTTTAATACCTGTTTTTAATAACTGTTTTTAATAGCTAGTTGTAATAGCCGTTTGTAATAGCGGCTATTTTAAACGACTGCTCAACATCATGGGCCTCCAGTGAGGCCCATGATGAGGTACTTATCCACAGCTACTTTGTTGCTAGGGCTGTGTATTAATGCCCGAGGATCTGACTTAGGAACAGCTGAGTACGCTCGGATTGTGGGTTGTTGAAGAAGGGTTCAGGTGCGTTTTCTTCAATAATTTGACCCTGATCCATAAAGATGACCCGGTCAGCCACTTGTTTGGCGAAGCCCATTTCGTGGGTCACGCAGATCATGGTCATGCCCTCTTCCGCCAGCTCCACCATAACGTCGAGCACTTCTTTGATCATCTCGGGGTCGAGTGCTGAGGTGGGCTCGTCAAACAGCATCACGTCAGGGTGCATGCACAGCGAGCGGGCAATCGCCACCCGCTGCTGCTGGCCACCCGAAAGCTGCCCTGGGTATTTAGTCGCCTGTTCGGCAATGCGTACCCGCTCCAGATATTCCATCGCCAGCGCTTCGGCCTCTTTGCGGGGTTTCTTTTGTACCCACATTGGCGCGATACAGCAGTTTTCCAGCACTGATAAGTGCGGGAACAGATTAAAGTGCTGAAACACCATGCCGACACTACGGCGAATCTGCTCAATACGCTTAACGTCTTGGGTTAGCGGTATACCGCCCACCACGATTTCACCTTTTTGATGCTCTTCAAGGTGGTTAATGCAGCGAATCAGCGTTGATTTACCCGACCCCGAAGGGCCGCACACCACGATACGCTCGCCGCGCTTCACCTCAAGGTAGATATCCCGCAGTACGTGAAAATCGCCGTACCACTTGTTAACGTTGCGCATCTCGACCATTAGGTCAGAAGTACTGGTGTCAGACGTACTGGTTTCAGAGGTGTTTGTGGCTGCTTGTGTCATGTTGAAATCCTACTTAAAACGTAATGAGATGCGGCGCTCGCTCTTGAACTAGCGATTGAACTAGTACCTGAGCTAGTGCTTATGGCCGGTGTTTAGCTTGCGCTCTAAATACTGGCTGTAGCGCGACATGCTGAAACAGAAGATCCAGAACACGAACGCGGCGAATACATACCCCTCGATAGAGAAGCCCAGCCAGCGCGAGTCGGAAAGCGCCGCTTGCACAATGCCCAACAGGTCAAACAGCCCGATGATCATCACCAGGGTGGTGTCTTTAAACAGCGAGATAAACGTATTAACGATACCCGGAATCATCATTTTTAGCGCTTGCGGCATCACGATCAGCCCCATGCGCTTCCAATACGTCATCCCTAGCGCTGCGGCGGCCTCATCCTGCCCTTTAGGAATCGCCTGCAAACCACCACGAATGACCTCGGCCATATAGGCGCTTTGGAATAGCGTCAGGCCGATCAATGCACGCACCAGGCGATCAACGCTGAGTTCTGACGGTAGGAATAGCGGCAGCATCACCGAGGCCATAAATAGGATGGTGATGAGCGGCACACCGCGCCAAAACTCGATAAAAATCACGCAGAAGGTTTTGACGATGGGCATGTTCGAGCGTCGCCCAAGGGCGAGCACGATGCCAATAGGAAGCGCACCAATCATCCCCACGCTGGCCAGTAGCAGGGTCAGCATCAAACCGCCCCAGCGGTGGGTGGAAACACGTGGTAGGTCGAAGTAGCCGCCGTGAAGCAGCACGTAGGCGATTACCGGGAAGATCAGCAGCGCAAAGAGTGCCATCCAACGCTTGAACGGCAGGCGCGGGATGACCATCCAGGCAATAATGCCGGCAAACATGGCAAACACGATGTTGGCGCGCCAATATTCGCTGCTCGGATAAAGGCCGTACATAAACTGAGAAAAGCGCGCATTGACGAATACCCAGCAGGCGCCTACTCGTGAGCAGTCTTCACGGCTATCGCCCACCCAGTCGGCATCAATAAACGCCCACTGAACCGTTGGTACCACCAGCAGGTACAGTACATACAGGCCCAGCAGCGTAAAGATGCTGTTGATAGGGCCGTTGAACAGATTGCCGCGTAGCCAGGCAATCGGGCCAATGGTGCCTTTAGGAGCCGGGCGCTGAGGTATGGTTTCTTTATTGTGAATCATGGGGTCGCCTCCGGCCTAGCGTTCAACTAGCGCAACGCGAGCGTTGAACCAGTTCATGAACATGGACACCAGCAAGCTGATGATCAGATAAACCGCCATGGTCATGGCAATTACTTCGATGGCCTGACCGGTCTGGTTGAGCGTGGTACCGGCGAAAACCGAGACTAAGTCGGGGTAGCCGATGGCGGTGGCCAGTGACGAGTTTTTAATCAGATTGAGATATTGGCTAGTGAGCGGCGGAATGATGACGCGCATGGCCTGGGGGATGACCACCAAACGTAACACTAATTTGCGCGGCAAGCTCAATGCCTGGGCGGCTTCCGTTTGGCCATGGGGAATGGCCTGGATGCCCGAGCGCACAATCTCAGCAATAAACGATGCGGTATAGATAGACAGCGCCAGCCACAGGGCCAAAAATTCGGGGATGATGGTGATACCACCGCCGAAGTTAAAGCCGCGCAGTACCGGCATCTCCCAGGTGACCGGGACACCGGTGGCCACCAATACCAGCAATGGCAGGCCAAAAATAATCACCAGCGACATCCAGAAGACCGGCAGGCGCTTCCCGGTGGCTTCATGGCGGCGCTTGTTCCAAATGACCAGTGCAATGCTGGCAATGATTGCCACCACAAAGGTAGCGGGGATCAGCCCAAATCCAGACTCAAACAGCGGTTGGGGCAGGTACAGCCCACGCACGTTCAGGAAAATGGCTTCGCCAAACGCCATACTTTCCCTGGCGCTAGGTAGCGTCCGCAGTACCGCGAAATACCAGAAGAAGATTTGCAGCAACAGCGGGATATTACGAAACGTTTCGATATACGCGTTGGCTAGCTTAGCGATTAGCCAGTTGGGCGATAGTCGCGCAATACCGACAATAAAACCAATAATCGAAGCCGCTAACACGCCTAGTCCGCCCACTAACAGCGTGTTGAGCAAGCCGATAATGAAGGTGCGGCCGTAGGTGCTTTGGGAGGAGTACTCGATTAAGGTTTGACCAATACCAAAGCCTGCTGTGTTGCCCAGGAAGCCAAAGCCTGTCGTGATGCCGCGAGCATTCAGGTTGGCTTGGGTATTGCCGATAATATAGATCAGGAAAGCCGCAACAACCGCGACTAAAATGAGCTGAAAAATAAGTGCGCGCTTAGCGCGGTCTCGCCAAAACGGCGGCTTTTGGCCGGCGGGGCGAGCGTTAGGTCTTACAGACATGGGTGGCGTCTCCGCGATACGGAAGGTCAATCAGATGGCCCGCCTATTCCCTTTTAACAGAAACCTGTGAAGAGGGCGGCGGGCCGGGGTCAAGCGAGACGCTTAGCGAATCGGGGGAGCGTACTGGAAGCCGCCGTCGTTCCACAGGGCATTTACACCGCGCTCAATTTCCAGCGGAGAGTCCATACCCACGTTACGTTCGAAGCTTTCAGCGTAGTTACCGACTTGGCTAATGATGTTGTAAGCCCAGTCCGCTTCAAGACCCATGCCCTCGCCATAGTTGCCGTCTTGACCAAGCAAGCGAGCTACATCGGGGTTTTCAGAGCTGAGCATCTCTTCCGCGTTTCCGCTGGTCACGCCGTACTCTTCTGCGTTAATCATCGCAAACAGCGACCATTTCACGATGTTGAACCAAGTGTCGTCACCCTGACGAACCACAGGGCCCAGCGGCTCTTTGGAAATAACGTCAGACAGGATCATTGACGCTTCAGGGTCATCAAGCTGGATACGCAGTGCAGCTAGCTGAGAAGTATCAGATGTCAGCACGTCACAGCGGCCAGCTTGATAACCACCCACAGTTTGCTCAGAGGTATCAAATACGATTGGGTTGAATTCCATGTCGTTAGCACGGAAGTAGTCAGCCAGGTTCAGCTCTGTAGTGGTACCTGATTGAATACAGATGGAGGCACCGTCGAGCTCATCGGCACCGGTAATGCCCAAATCGCGAGAGACCATGAAGCCTTGGCCGTCGTAAAAGTTAACGCCGGTGAAGTTCAGACCCAGGGTAGTGTCGCGGGTGGTCGTCCAGGTTGTGTTGCGTGACAGAACATCAACTTCGCCAGACTGCAGGGCGGTGAAGCGCTCAACGGCGTTAAGGGAAATGTAGTTAACGGCTTCTGCATCGCCGAGTACCGCTGCCGCTACTGCGCGGCAAACATCAACGTCCAGGCCCTGCCAATTGCCGTCGTCATCGGGTGCGGAGAAGCCCGGCAAACCATCGCTCACACCACACTGAACGGCGCCACGCTCAATCGTATCTTCCAAGGTATCGGCTTGAGCAGTCGCCATTCCCGCTAGGCTAAGTGAGCCAGCGGACGCTAGCAGCGCTAGGTGTTTTTTATTGAACATTTAGTTTCCCTCGAAGTTATTGAAAATCAGCTATTGAAGATCAGCTATTGAAATCAGTCGCTGAAATCAGTAATTGGTATCGCTATGCATGCCGTAGCATGTAACTAAACCTAGCAAGGAAGATGCCAACAAGGGTACAGGCGTTAATTCAGCGCTTTTCAACGCTACTCAACGAATTCAAGACGAAGGTCTAGGTGCAAAAAAGTTACCGCTCAACTCGCTTTGCACCTTTATAGGGCAAGCTGAGGTGAGCGGTAACAGAAAGGCGGGCAATCGGAGTGCGGTTTATTCGCTTGCGAATGCCCTGCGCATAAACGGCGGTAGGGCGAGCGCGCCACGATGGGCTTCAACGCTGTAGTACTCAAGGGGCAGGTCGTGGCTGGCGGCCGCCTGTTCGCGGAACGTATTCACATCGGTGGCTTTACCCGCCAATGTCACGCTCCACCAGCCTGAGGGGTAAACAGGCTGCGGGAAAGGCAGTGTGGCAACGCTGTTGAAACCCGCTTCAAGCATATCGTGGCGTAATTCACGAATGATCGAACCCGTGTGGTAAAGCGGTGATTCGCTCTGCTGCACCATCACGCCGCCGCTTTTCAAAATACGATGGCAGCGCTTTAAAAAGTCGGTTTTGAACAGCCCTTCAGCAGGCCCAACCGGGTCGGTGGAGTCGATAATCAGTACATCAATGCTCTCATCAGGTGCATCGTCGACCCACTTGACGCCATCAGCGAACAGCAACTCGGCGCGCGGGTCGTTATTTGCTTCTACCAACGACGGGAAAAAGCGTTCAGACGCTTTGGTAACTTCTTCATCGATATCAATTTGGGTAACTTTCTCTACGCCTGGGTGGCGGAGCACTTCTTTTAGCGTGCCGCAGTCGCCGCCACCGATAATCACCACTCGCTTGGGATCCTGGTGGGTAAACAGTGCCGGATGAGCGATCATCTCGTGATAAAGAAAGTTATCGCGATCGGTCAGCATCACGCAGCCATCCAGCACCATCAGGTTGCCGTAGGTCTCGGTGGCGTAAACCTCCAGGTGCTGGTACTCGCTCTGCACATCCAGCAGCTTTGCAGAGATTTTTAGTGAGAAAGCGCTGCCGTGGCTATCGAAGACTTCGGTAAACCACTGGTCGTCGCGTAAATCGCTCATCAATTGGCTCCTGAATGCTGTGCATTTGTGTGCGTCGGAATATCGCGGTGATACTGCGGACTTAGCTCGTGCAGCGCCTCCATAAAGGCGGTGACGTTATCGGGGTTGGTAAACTGGCTGATGCCGTGGCCCAGGTTAAACACATGGCCAGGGCCGTGGCCGTAGCTTTCCAGCACGCGAGCCACTTCAGCACGGATAGCTGAGGGGCGGGCAAACAGCACGTTGGGATCCAAGTTGCCCTGTAGCGCTACCTTGTGGCCAACGCGAGCGCGCGCATCGGAAAGCTCGGTAGACCAGTCGATACCTAGCGCATCGGCACCGGCACAGGCGATATGCTCAAGCCACTGGCCGCCGTTTTTGGTGAACAAAATCACCGGTACGCGGCGTCCCTCGTGCTCGCGAATCAGTCCGGAAACGATTTGCTCCATGTAGCGCAGCGAAAATTCCAGGTACGCGGGTGTAGACAGCGCGCCGCCCCAGGTATCAAAAATCTGCACTGCCTGGGCGCCCGCTCGGATCTGCGCGTTCAGGTAGTCAGTCACCGCGTGGGCCAGGGTATCCAGCAACTGGTGCATGGTATCCGGCGTATCGTAGAGCATGGTTTTCAGATGGCGGAAGTCTTTGCTGGAACCACCCTCGACCATATACGTCGCCAATGTCCAGGGGCTGCCGGAGAAACCGATCAGCGGCATACGGCCATTCAGCTCGCGGCGAATGGTCGACACTGCGCGCATCACGTAATCCAGGTCGCGCTCGGCGTCGGGTACGCTGAGTGCGGCGACCTCTTCCGCGGTGCGCACAGTTTTACGAAATTTGGGGCCTTCGCCGGTTTCAAAATAGAGCCCCAGACCCATGGCATCGGGAATGGTTAAAATATCTGAAAACAGAATGGCGGCATCCAGCGGGTAGCGCTCCAAGGGCTGCAGGGTGACTTCGCAGGCCAGATCATGGTTGCGGCACAAGTCCATAAAGCTGCCTGCATCGGCACGACTGGCGCGGTACTCCGGCAGATAGCGGCCCGCCTGGCGCATCATCCACACCGGGGTGCGGTCGACGGGCTGACGCGCTAGCGCGCGAAGGAATCGATCATTTTGCAAAGGTGTAGGGGTCATAGATACTTGCTCTTAAGAAATTTGCCCGCATCGTACTTGAAGCCGTATCGGGGAACGTATGAACGCAATTGTACTTGAAGATAGCCATTAGAGCGGCGTACTCGATGGCAAAAATCGTCGCACCCAGTCAATTTTTCTCGCCTAATTAGCCGATTTTAGCTTCTTCGCCAGCGTGAGGCGTGCGCCGCTTCCTGTTAGAATACTGGCCCACTTTGCCAACACTGGTGTGGTTAACTGGTTTGGTCAATCAGCGAGGTAACCTGTGACCATTCGCTTCATTGCCGCTTCCCGGCTGCCCACGCCCTGGGCAACATTTACTATGCATGGCTTCGAAGATGAGGCCACTGGCAAGGATCATATCGCCCTAACGCTGGGTGATGTGACCGGCGACGAGCCGGTATTGGGGCGGGTACATTCCGAGTGTTTGACGGGCGATGCGCTGTTTTCCATGCGCTGCGACTGCGGCTACCAATTGCAGGAAGCGCTTAAACGCATCGCTGAAGAGGGCCGCGGCGTACTGTTTTATCTGCGCCAGGAAGGGCGCGGTATTGGCCTGTTAAACAAAATTCGCGCTTATCATCTGCAGGATCAAGGCGCCGATACGGTTGAGGCCAACGAACAACTTGGTTTTGGCGCCGATATGCGCCGCTACGACCTGTGCGTACCGATGCTCAACCACCTGGGCATTACGTCGTTAAGATTAATGACCAACAACCCGCGCAAAGTAGACGCGCTCACCCGCGATGGGGTGAACGTGGTGGAACGCCTGCCGATCACCACCGGCTTGAATCCCCATAACGAGCAGTACCTCTCTACTAAAGCGGGTAAGCTCGGTCACATGATGGCGTTGGATGATTTCACCCATGCCAGCGATGTGGATATTGAGCGTAAGGGGTGATAGAAGGAGTGCTATTAAAGAGGAGTTCGTTAGGAGCGCTCTAGAATGAAAACCGTATGTGAAGAGCAGGGCGAATTCAGCATCGTTGAAGAGTGGCTGCACAGTATCACCCACGGTATCGGTGCCGTGCTTAGCCTGGTGGGGATGGTGGTGCTGCTGGTGGCCGCGAGCTTCGCTGCCCATGTTGACCCGTGGAAAATTGTCAGCCTGAGCCTCTACGGCATCACGCTGGTTCTGCTGTATACCGCTTCGACTCTTTACCACGGCATCCCTCATCGGCGCTGGAAGCAGCGCTTTCAGCTACTGGATCACTGCGCGATTTATCTACTCATCGCCGGGACTTACACACCCTTTTTACTCGTCAATATGCGCGGCACTACGGGCTGGGTCTTGTTTGCCGCCGTATGGTCGTTGGCGCTCCTGGGCATTGCCTGCATACTGCTATGGCCTCAGCGCTTTTCGGTATTACGCGTAGCGATTTATTTACTCATGGGCTGGATGATCGTGCTGGCGTCAGGCGAGCTGGCCGCCAGCTTATCGAAAACCGGTATCGTCCTGCTGGCCGCAGGAGGAATTACCTATACGCTAGGGGTTATCTTCTACGCCGTGCGCGCTATTCCCTACAACCACGCGATTTGGCACCTGTTTGTGATTGGCGGCAGTGTCTGTCACTACTTTGCCGTTTATAGCGCCGTTCTTCCGCACGCTTCGGCTGCTTAACGGTTAATAGCTTGTTTTCGAGCCATTACCTACTTGAACCTGCGTGACAATTAGACAGCTTTTAGGGTATGAAAATACCTGTAACTCGCAGAATCTTTCTATTAACTAAGCGTTAAACTTAAGTTTTAGGATATTAAGCCGAAAGTAGTATTGGGGTTTGCTGCTGACCTGGATGTTATGTAGCGTCGAACGGCCTTAAAAACCACAGCGGGTTCGTATAGTGATGTCTATCACCACACCCAAAACGACATTCAATAAGATTTTCCAACAAGAGGATTGTCATGAGCACTGTTAACAACGCCCACGACACGACCATGCCGTCGGTACTGGGCAAAAAAGACAGTACTGATGAGATGGTGCATCGCATTGGCCACTTAACGCGCCTGCTGCGGGACAGCATGAAAGAGCTGGGCTTAGATCAGCAGATTACACAGGCGGCGCAAGCGATACCGGATGCCAATGACCGGCTCAACTACGTTGCCTCAATGACGGAGCAGGCCGCAGAAAGGGCATTGAACGCCGTTGAGCGGGCGCAGCCAGTGCAAGATAGTCTTGAAGAAGAGGGCGCGGCGCTTAATAAGCGCTGGCAGGCAGCGGCAGCCAAGCTCGCCGCGGTAGAGGGTGACCCTCAGCTTGTCGAGGATACCCAGCGCTTTTTGAGCGATAAGCTGCCCGCCGCAACGGGGGCGACGCAAAAAGAGCTGCTTGAAATCATGATGGCCCAGGACTTCCAGGATCTCACTGGCCAAGTGATTAAGAAAATGATCGAAGTCATCAAACTCATCGAAGAGCAGCTTGTTCAGGTGTTAGTCGATAATGTGCCCAACGTTACCGATGGCGTTAAACTTGAAGATGATCGCGATGAACATGCCAAACTGCGTAATGGGCCACAGGTGGGTAAAGACAAAACAGATGTGGCAACAGGGCAGGATCAAGTAGACGACCTGCTTGATGAGCTTGGTTTTTAGCGGACGACTAGCCTGGAGCACACACAACCGTTGCCGCGCACTGACAGCAACGGTCTTGAAGCGTTTTGATGCCGTTGGTTCTGATTAGCCCTTCGCTGCTGCCTGCTCTCTTTCCATTGCCCTTGTCATCGCGGCGCGCTGAATATGGCGCTCGCGATAAGCCATCAGCGGTTCGGGTAAGCGGTGCTTCATGCTGATTGCCCAAGACAAGGTATGGGTTAAAAACAGATCCGCGAGGGTAAAGGTTTTACCCACCAGGTTTTCTTGCCCGTTATAGCGGCGCTCTAGTGCGCTTAGCGCACGCTGAAACTCCCAAGCGCAGGTCGGCAAAATAGCGGGAACCCGCCTATCTGTGGGCAGGGCAAATTTATGTTTGGCCTGATTCCATAATGGCTGCTCAATTTCCGTGACAATAAAGCTGAGCCACTGGTCGACCTGAGCGCGGGTGGCGGGGTCGCTGGGTAGTAACGAGTCATCACCGTACGTCTCGGCTAAGTAGCGGCAAATCGGTGCCGACTCAAATAGCGTTAGCTCTCCATCCTCAATCACCGGTACCTTGCCGTCCGGGTGTCGCGCCAAATGCTCGGCTGTTTGCCCCTCGCCTTTATCCAACGCCACGTGCTGGCACTGATACTCAAGGCCTAACTCTTCAAGCGTCCACGCTGCGCGTAGCGAGCGGGAGTGGGGGAAAGTGTATAGCGTGATCATGGCGTGTTCCCTGCTGACAGTAACAATGGAAACTTCAATCTAGCGGGCGTTAGTGACACTGTCGATTCTATATACTGCGTTTTTGAGCTCACTTGTTAAGCATTGTTCTTAAGCACCGCTCTTAAGCACCGCTCTTAAGTGCTCTCCCTCGCCGCACGAATGCGTTCGTAGGCGTTGCCGATTTCGCTGGTGCGCGCTTGGGCGACGTCACGCATGCTTTCGGGCAGGCCTTTGCCAGCCAGTTTGTCGGGGTGGTTTTGGCTCATCAGACGGCGGTAGGCTTTTTTGATCTCGCTGTCGCTGGCATCTTCAGAAACGCCCAGTACACGATAGGCATCTTTAAGCGCTTCTTCGCTTGCGCCCTGGGAGTTGGCGGCGGCGCCGTGCAGCATCGCTTCGATCTGCTGCACTTCGGCGTCGCTGCAGCCTACGCCGCGGGCAACGCGCAGAATCATCTCGTGCTCGGCGGGGTGCAGCACGCCATCAGCCGCGATAGCCGAGAGTTGCACCTGGATAAATACCTGACGCAGAACCGGCTGGCGCTGGGTAAGGCGGTTAACGCTGGCCAGCTCGGCGTCCAGATTAAAGTCATCGGCGCGGCCACGCTCGAAGGCGGCGCGCGCCTTGGCACGCTGTTCCCCCTGTAAGTGCATTTGATCAAACAATTTTTCGGCGACGTCCAGCTCGCCTTCGGTGACTTTGCCGTCGGCTTGGCACAGGCAACCCATCACCGAGAAGATCGATTCCAGAAAACCTTCCTGGATGCGCATCCGGGCGATATTTAGGCGATGGCTAAGGCGTTTGCCTAGCCACCAGCCCAGGCCGCCGCCAATCAACAGACCCACCGGGCCGCCGAATGCAAGGCCAATCAAGGCGAAAATAATAATTAGAAATAGCATATTGGTCTCAAGTAATTTAAAAATAATGGCTTATGGCAGTCGAGCGCGTATAGCCTGCTCAATGCCTGCGCTATCCAGGTGGCAGTCGGCAAGCAGCTGCGCAGGCGTGCCGTGCTCTACAAAGGCGTCCGGTAGGCCGAGGTTGAGCACTTCTACCTGAACGCCTTCGGCGAGGAGCAGCTCATTGACGGCGCTGCCCGCGCCACCGGCAATCACGTTTTCTTCCAGTGTCACCAATAGCTCGTGCTCGTCGGCGGCGTGCAGCACCGCATCGCGATCCAGCGGTTTGATGGAGCGCATATTGATATGGGTGGCGTTCAACTTTTCGGCGACTTCCGCAGCTGGGCTGTTGAGGCTGCCAAAGGCAAGTAGCGCGATACGCACGCCGTCGTTGGCGGCATGGCGACGCACTTCCGCTTTGCCAATGGCGAGTGGCTCAAGATGCGTGGGAATTTCCACGCCTGGGCCGGTGCCGCGGGGGTAGCGCACTGCGGCGGGGCCAGGGTGGTGATAGGCCGCACTTAGCATGGCGCGGCACTCGGCTTCATCCGCCGGGGCCAAAATCACCATGCCGGGCACACAACGCAGAAAGGAGAGATCCATGCTGCCATGGTGGGTGGGGCCGTCTTCGCCCACCAAGCCCGCGCGATCAATGGCAAAGGTGACGTCCAGATTCTGCACAGCGACGTCATGAATAAGTTGGTCGTAGCCGCGCTGCAGAAAGGTCGAATAAATCGCCACCACCGGCTTCATGTCTTCACAGGCCATCCCCGCTGCCAGCGTCACCGCGTGCTGCTCGGCGATTGCTACATCAAAATAGCGTTGCGGGTACTCTTTTGAGAAGCGAATCAAGTCGGAGCCCTCGCGCATGGCGGGGGTAATGCCCATCAGGCGCGGGTCGGTGGCCGCCATATCGCACAGCCAATCGCCAAACACGTTGCAGTACTTTTTCTTGGCGGGCGGCGGGGTAACCACCGGTTTCTTGACCGTTGTAGCGTTGGCTAACGTTGCGGGTTTTTCCAGCTTGGTGATGGCGTGGTAGCCAATCTGATCCGCCTCGGCGGGCAGGAAACCTTTGCCTTTCACCGTTTTAATATGCAGAAACTGCGGGCCGTCGAGGTCGCGCAGGTTTGCAAGCGTATGGGTGAGCGCATCAAGGTCGTGGCCATCAATCGGGCCAACGTAGTTAAAGCCCATCTCTTCAAACAGCGTGGCGGGGCTGACCATGCCTTTCATGTGCTCTTCGGTGCGTCTGGCCAGCTCTAACGCGCCGGGCAGGTGCGAAAGCACTTTTTTGCTCTCTTCGCGTATTTTCAGGTAGGGCTTGCTGGAGAGCACTCGGGCAAGGTAGGTCGCCATGCCGCCGACGTTCTCGGAAATCGACATTTCGTTGTCGTTGAGAATCACCAGCAGGTTGGCATCTACGTGGCCTGCGTGGGCCAGGGCTTCAAAGGCCATGCCGGCGGTCAGCGCACCGTCGCCAATAATCGCACAAACGCGGCGCTTATTACCCTGTGCCTTGGCTGCCAGTGCCATCCCCAGTGCCGCCGAAATCGACGTGCTGGAGTGGCCGACGCCGAAGGTGTCGTATTCGGACTCGGCGCGGCGGGGAAACGCCGCCAAGCCGCCATGCTGGCGAATGCTCAGCATCGTTTCGCGGCGGCCGGTAAGAATTTTATGTGGATACGCTTGATGACCGACGTCCCAGACTAAGCGGTCGTGGGGGGTATTAAAGGCGTGGTGTAGCGCGACGCTAAGCTCGACCACGCCAAGGCCCGCGCCAAAGTGGCCGCCGGAAACGCCCACGCTATAAAGTAGGTAGGCGCGCAGCTCATCGGCCAATTGGTCGAGTTGCTTGGCATTCATGGCCCGCAGCGCGGCGGGGTGAGCAAAAGAGTCAAGCAGCGGCGTCGTGGGGCGCTCGCGGGGGATCTCGTCGAACAGCTTCATGGGCATCTTTAGTGGTCGCGCTCGATCATATAATGGGCTAAGTCGGCCAGCAGTGCGGCACGTTCGCCCAGTGGGGCGAGCGCGGCAATGGCCTCGTCGATCAGGCTGTGCGCTTTGCGTTGAGCGCCTTCTAACCCCAGCAGACTGGGGTAGGTGGGCTTGGCTCGTGCAGCATCGGCGCCTGACGTTTTGCCTAGGGTAACGGTGTCGCCGGTCACATCCAGGATATCGTCGTGAATCTGAAAGGCTAGACCAATGGCGCGGGCGTAGCGAGTAAGTGCATCTAAGCGGGGGTCATTGTCGTCGACGGCTACCAGACCGCCCAGGCGCACAGCGGCGACAATCAGGGCGCCGGTTTTGTGGGCGTGCATGTGGGCGAGGGCATCGACATCCGGGTGGCCGCCGACGGCGTCTAAATCCAGCGCTTGCCCGGCCACCATGCCATCCCGGCCAGAGGCCGAAGCCAAGGTGTGCACCAAATGGCCCAGCCGGGGATGAGCCTTGCTGGCCAGCACTTCAAACGCCAGCGCCTGAAGGGCATCGCCGGCGAGAATCGCGCTCGCCTCATCAAAGGCTTTATGCACCGTGGGCTGACCACGGCGCAGGTCGTCGTCATCCATAGCGGGTAAATCATCATGGATCAACGAATAGGCGTGGATTAACTCGATGGCGGCGGCAGGGGCGTCCAGCGCCTCATCTTGCGCGCCTAACGCATGCCCGGCCATATATACCAACAGCGGGCGCAGGCGTTTACCACCCGCCAGCAGGCCGTGGCGCATGGCGGCTTCAAGACGAGGCGCTACCGCTGGGCGGCTATCAAACAGCGCCGCTAGCGTGGCGTCTACCCGGGCATTGCTGGTCTGGCGCAGGGTGGCAAGCTGGCTAGGCTGCATGGCTACCATGGGGGCGTCTCCTTGCTGTCATCCTCGGCCGCATCCTTGGGGTCGTCGGGGCCAGCGAAGGGCGCTACGTTTAAACGCCCTTCGCTGTCTTCACTCAACGCCCGCACCTTGAGTTCGGCGCTATCCAGACGCTGTTGGGCATCGCGGGTCAACCGCACGCCTTGTTCAAACGCGGTCAGTGCATCTTCCAATGAGAGCTCGCCTGACTCGAGACGTTCAACGATGGTTTCGAGTTGCTCAACCGTCGCGGCAAAGTCCTGCGGGGGTGGTGTCGTGTCGCTCATTGGGGCTGCCTACAAACCGGTATTTTTAAAATAGGCCCACAGTATACACCGAGGCTGGGGGGCGGCGTCTGCCCTCTTCAATACAGCGTGTTGCGCGACTTGCGGTTCATTCATCGTCAGCACGCAGACTTTTCATCATTCACACCCGGTCTGAACGACGCGGGTTGTGCTACGATATGCGCCTCCCGTGAACCGATACACGGCGCATGCCGCCGACCATAGAGGTTGATTCAGCCATGGCCAAAACGTCCCTGGACAAGAGCAAGATCAAGATCCTGCTACTCGAGGGCGTCCACCAAAGTGCGGTGGACAATTTTCACAACGCCGGTTATGAAAATATCGAGCACCTGCCCACATCCCTTGATGAAGACGCGCTGATTGAGAAGATCCGCGATGTTCACTTCATCGGTATTCGTTCCCGCACCCAGCTAACGGAACGCGTGTTCGAGGCGGCGGAGAAGCTGGTGGGCGTTGGCTGTTTCTGTATCGGCACCAATCAGGTCGATTTAACCGCTGCGCTTACCCGCGGTATCGCGGTGTTTAACGCGCCGTACTCCAACACCCGTTCGGTGGCCGAGCTGGTGCTGGCAGAAGCGATTATGCTGCTGCGCGGTATCCCCGAGAAAAACGCCCGTGCCCACCAGGGTGGCTGGTTGAAGTCTGCCAAGAATTCCCACGAAGCGCGCGGTAAAACCCTCGGTATCGTTGGTTACGGTAGCATCGGCGCGCAGCTTTCGGTACTGGCTGAATCGCTAGGCTTTAACGTTATCTTTTACGATGTCATTGCCAAGCTGGGCATGGGTAATGCCAGCCAAGTGGGCAGCCTTGAAGAGCTGCTGGGCCGTTCCGATGTGGTCAGCCTGCACGTGCCGGATCTTGCCTCTACTCGTTGGATGATCGGTGCGAAAGAGATTGCCGCCATGAAAGATGGCGCTATCCTGATTAATGCCGCCCGCGGCAGTGTAGTAGAAATTGAGCCACTGGCGGATGCCATTAAAGCAGGCAAGCTAAACGGTGCCGCAATTGATGTCTTCCCGGTTGAGCCGAAAGGTAACGACGAGGAGTTCCAGAGCCCGCTACGTGGCCTGGAAAACGTGATTTTGACCCCGCACGTGGGCGGTTCTACCCTGGAAGCTCAGGAGAACATCGGTATCGAAGTGTCAGAGAAACTGATCACTTACTCCGATAACGGCACCACCGTGACCTCGGTCAACTTCCCCGAAGTGGCGCTACCCGCTCACCCGGACAAGCACCGTTTGCTGCACATTCACGACAACGTGCCGGGCGTGCTGTCGCAGATTAACCGTGTGTTGTCTGAAAACGGTATTAACATCTCCGGTCAGTATCTGCAGACCAACGAGAAAGTCGGTTACGTGGTGATTGATGTAGATAAAGCCTACGGCCCCCAGGCGCTGGAAGCGTTGAAAAAAGTAGACCACACGCTGAAGATTCGTGCGCTCTACTCGGCGCAAAATAGCTAAAACGTCGTTAGTCAAAAAGGCGGTAAAAAAACGGCGCCTCTTAGGAGGCGCCGTTTTAGTTGGTGTCGGTAATCAAGCAAGGTCAAACAACAGCACTTCGCCCGCTTCTTTCCCTGTCAGATTGATCGACTCCTCCGGCTGAAACGCCGCGGCGTCACCTGCGCTCAAGGTCTCCCCGTTAACGTCCATTTCGCCATTCACTACATGCAGCCAGGCGTAGCGTGAAGGGGGAGGTGCTACCTGTTCGCCCGCGCTAAACAGGCCCGAGTATAGGTTTAGATCTTGATTAATACTCACCGACCCATCGCGCCCTTCTTGAGAAGCCACTAGGCGCCACTGCCCTTGACGCTCGGCGGTAGGAAAGGCTTTCTGCTCGTAGCTGGGTTTAATGCCGAGCTGTTTGGGTTCAATCCAAATCTGCAAAAAGTGCAGCTCGTTCTGCTTGGAGTGATTGAACTCACTATGCAGTACGCCAGTGCCTGCCGACATGCGCTGAACATCGCCTGGGCGTATCACTTCGCCGTTGCCCATGTTGTCTTTGTGCTCCATCTCACCTTCCAGTACGTAGGAGATAATCTCCATATCCCGGTGAGGGTGGGCGCCAAAGCCATGGCCGCCCGTTACGCGGTCTTCATTGATCACGCGCAGGGCTCTAAATCCCATATGCTTGGGATCCATATAGTTGGCGAATGAAAAGGTATGGAAAGAGCGTAGCCAGCCGTGGTCAGCGAAGCCCCGCTCATTAGAACGACGAATAATCATGATGTTCTCCGCAAGTGGCGTGAGGGAATAGTGACAATATACGCCTCACAGCGGCTGCGTGGGGTGAAGCTTTCAGTAAGGTTGTGTCGAATAAATCGACGTTTTCCAGTGCAGATTGCGCTAAAATATGCGCGTCTTTTAACCCGGTCCGTCCTTTACGAGGATGACTACCTGGAGCTTTGCATGTCTGTATCCATCCCGATGTCTACCCCAATGCCGCCCATTGTGGTCGCGGCGCTATATAAATTCGTCACCCTCAACGACTTTGAAGCGCTGCGTGAGCCGCTGCGCCAAACCATGCTGGATAACGGCGTAAAAGGCACCTTGCTGCTCGCCAAAGAGGGTATTAATGGCACGGTAGCGGGCAGACGCGAGGGTATTGACGCGCTGCTTACCTGGCTGACAGCTGATCCACGCTTAGCCGATATTGACCACAAAGAGTCTTACTGCGACGAGACGCCGTTCTACCGCACTAAGGTCAAACTCAAAAAAGAGATCGTCACTCTCGGCGTGCCCGATATCGACCCCAACGACACCGTGGGTACCTACGTCGAGCCGGAAAACTGGAACGACATCATCGCCGACCCGGAAGTGCTGGTGATCGATACCCGCAACGATTACGAAGTGGCCATCGGTAGCTTTGAGCGTGCAATCGATCCTAAAACCACCACTTTTCGCGAATTTCCCGAGTACGTGCGCGAGCACTACAACCCGGAGAAGCACAAGAAAGTAGCGATGTTCTGTACCGGCGGCATCCGCTGCGAAAAAGCCTCCAGCTTTATGCTGAAAGAGGGCTTTGAAGAGGTCTACCATCTTAAAGGCGGCGTGCTGAATTACCTGGAAAAAGTCCCCGAAGAGCAGTCGCTATGGCGCGGTGAGTGTTTTGTGTTCGATAACCGGGTCACCGTTCGCCACGACTTGAGCAAAGGCGAGTTCGAACAGTGCCACGCCTGCCGCATGCCGATCTCTGCCGACGATATGCAGTCTTCAGCCTATGAGCCGGGGATTAGCTGCCCACACTGCATCGATTCATTGCCGGAAAAAACCCGTGCAGCGGCACGGGAACGCCAGCGTCAAATCGATCTGGCCAAACAGCGCGGCGAGCCGCACCCATTAGGCCGCGATACCCGCCTAATGAAAAAATAAGCGAGTGCACCGTAGGCAAGCATCGTGCACAAACCTTGTAGGCTAGACTGATGGGCAAAAGTGTTACTCAAAACCAGGAGTTCACCATGCCCATCACCTCTGACAGACCTTCTTCTGAAGCCCTTTCTGAAGATCCCTCTTCAACTGCATCCATGCTGCAACGCCTTGATCATCAAGGTGTTGTGACGCTGACAATGAGCGCGCCAGAGCGCTTTAATGCGCTCTCGGAAGCCATGCTGGGAGCACTTCATGACGCCCTGACCGAGATTGCTGACGATAGCAGCGTGCGCTGTGTCGTCCTCGCGGCGGAAGGTAAAGCCTTTTGCGCCGGGCATGATCTGAAGCAGATGCGCGCCAACCCTGATAAAGCCTACTACCAAGCGCTGTTTGCCCGCTGTAGCGAGGTGATGCAGGCGATTGTCCACCTGCCGGTACCGGTCATCGCCAAAGTGCAGGGTATTGCCACCGCCGCGGGCTGCCAACTGGTGGCAAGTTGTGACCTGGCTGTCGCTACCCGCAGTGCCCGCTTTGCTGTTTCGGGTATCAACGTTGGTCTGTTTTGCTCGACCCCAGCGGTAGCGCTCTCCCGCAACGTTGCACGCAAGCGCGCCATGGAGATGCTACTTACTGGAGAGTTTATCAACGCCGAGAAAGCTGCCGAGTGGGGGTTGATTAACCGCATAGCTGAGGACGATACGTTGGATGAGGTAACTACTCAGTTGACCGATAGTATCTGCGCTAAAAGCGCCGTGGCGGTGCGCACCGGGAAAGCCATGTTTGCCCGCCAACTCGCCATGCCACTTGATGAAGCCTACGCCTTTGCCGGAGAAACCATGGCCTGCAATATGCTGGCCGAGGATGTAGGAGAGGGGATCGATGCCTTTATCGCCAAGCGTCCACCGTACTGGCGGCATCGCTGAATGAATGGAATTCGTTTCCGTAAACGCGACAACGGCGGCATTAGCACGTTATCCTGATGCTCTTTGTGTTCCAGGAAAAGCACCTCCGAAGAGAGATTCTTTTAAGGGAGTCGCCTCCAGGAGATAGCGAGTAGGAGAGAACCAGGTGAGTGAAGCTAAACGCAGGACGGTTGGTCGTCCGGCGACTACCGCCAAAGCCAGCGGAGGCCATAGCCAGTCGCTGGTGCGTGGTTTAACGCTGCTGGAATATCTATCAGCCAGCCCGCTTGGGTTAGCCCTTTCAGAAGTGGCAGAGATGGCCGAATTAGCGCCCTCTACCACCCACCGGCTGCTGCAAGCCTTGCAGAGCCAGGGCTTTGTGACCCAGGAGAACGAACAGGGCCTGTGGCGTATTGATGTCAAAACCTTCCGTATCGGCAATAGCTTTCTTGAAGCCCGCGACGTGGTGGCCACCAGCCGTCCCTTTCTGCGCCGTTTAACCGCGGAAACCGGTGAGACCGCGAATTTGGGCATTCGCGATGGGGCGACCGCGGTGTTTCTCGCTCAGCACGAATCTCCGCAGATGATGCGCATGATCACTCGCCTAGGCTCCCGCGCTCCGCTGCACGCCTCCGGGGTGGGTAAAGCGCTGCTGGCGTGGATGGCCGATGACGAGCGGGCTCAACTGCTGGATGGTCACGAGCTGGTAAGAGTGACCGCCAATACGCTCTATCAGCCCGATACCTTACATGTGGAAACGGGGCAAATTCGTGCCCAAGGCTTTGCCTGCGACCGTGAAGAGCATGCCGTTGGCCTGCACTGCGTGGCCGCCTGTGTGTTCGATGAGCACGGTGCACCGCTGGCGGCGATTTCGGTTTCAGGCCCTGTAGCGCGAATCCCAGAAGCGCGTTTGCTAACCTTGGGTGCGCTGGTGCGCCAAACGGCTGATGAAATAACCCAGCATTTAGGTGGACAGGTGCCGCGCTAACGCGGGCCGCTAAGATCATGGCAACACCATGCTAAGCCTGTTTTTTGTCGCCCTGGTCAGCGCAACACTGCTTCCCGGTGGGTCTGAAGTGTGGCTGGCGCGGTTGTGGTGTCTTGGCGAGTCGCCGCTGGGGCTGTGGTGGGTGGCTACGGCAGGCAATACCCTCGGTAGCATGATTAACGTGGTGATGGGCCGTTACGCACGCCAGTTTCAAGATCGCCGCTGGTTTCCTGCATCGCCGCGCAGCTTGGCGCGCGCAGAAGGTTGGTATCACCGCTTTGGCGAGCTGAGCCTGCTGATTTCCTGGGTGCCGATTATTGGTGACCCGCTCACCGTGCTGGCCGGCGTGTTCCGACTTCCTTGGTGGCGTGCGCTAGCGTGGATTGTGGTCGCCAAAGGTGCACGTTACGCCGTAGTTTTACTATTGGCACAGCAGTGGCTAGTGCCGCTGTGCCAGTAAAACGCCTTATTAATCAAGCCATGTTATCCTGTACAACTTTTTAACAAGCTGGCTTGTTAGTATAAAGTGTCAGAATAGAGTGTAAGCAGTATCGGAAGCCTAACGTTAGTTTGCGGAACATCGGGCAGCCGTTAGATTGAACACAACACTCACCCAAAAGGAGGTTTAGGTGTGAAGCCACTTCGTTTAATACCCTGGCTAGGTGTCTGGCTGTTGGCAATGATTGTCTTAATGGCCACGCCAGCAATGGCGCAGAGCGGGCCGAGTGAATCGGCTAGCGCGGACAGCTCAGAAGCGACCACAGAGGCGGCGCCTACTTCTTACGAGGCCTTGGCGAACCTGTTAGCAGATGAGCAGTCACGGCAGGAGTTGATTGAGATATTGCGCAATCAAGCCTCAGCGCTGCCCGCAGGTGTGGCCAGCGAACTTTCGCCAGAAGCCGCTGCCCAGGGCAGTGAGATAGCGCCTGAAGATGTCTCATTGCCGCGCCAGTTAGCTGAACTCACCAGTCGTGTAGTCAGCGATGTGGGGGGCCAGTTTGAGCAAGTGGTTAGCATCGTGGGTGGTCTGTTCTCTGGTGGGGAGGCAGACAGTGTCTTTGATATGGCGGCGTTCACCAGTGCGGCGATCAATCTGGGTATCGTCATTGTCGCCACCTTTGCGATGTTTATGATTTTCCGCCGCCTCGCCAAACCGCTGTTTACCAAAATCAGTGGCTGGTCTCTACATGGCAGTAATTTAACGCCTGTCCTGCGCTTGATTGCCTGCGTAGCGATTGCGGTGGTTATCGATGTACTGCTTGTCGGTTTGGCCTATGTGGGCGGTAATTTAGTGGCGACGTTTGCGGTTGGGGAAACCGGTGAACTTTCGACTCGTGCCTCGCTGTTTTTAAATGCGTTCTTAATTATTGAGCTGCTTAAAGCCGCTGTGCGGATGCTGTTCTCGTCGCGCTACGAAGGGCTGCGGCTACTGCCTATTTCTGCCCAAGAAGCCTCCTATTGGAACCGCTGGTTGGCCCGTTTGATCGGCATGGTCGGTTACGGCCTGATGGTGGTCGTACCGCTGGTCAACTTCTATGTGGCGGCCTCGCTAGGACAAGCCGTCGGTACGCTGATTATGCTGTTGGCGTTTATCTACGCGGTGGTCGTGGTGCTAAGAAACCGCGCCCGCCTGCGCGACAACATGAACGAGATAGCGGCAAAGACAACCTTAACCGCCAGCCGCGTCTCGATGCAGCTGTTGGCCCGTACTTGGCATCTGTTCGCGCTGCTGTATTTCTTGATCGTTTTTGTACTAACGCTTACGCGCCCCGGCGATGCGCTGCCGTTTGTGATGTATGCCACTCTGAAGTCGTTGGCCGCGATTGTGGTGGGGCTGTTGGTGTCGTCTTTTCTTACTCAAACCATTGGCCGCCGTATCACGCTGTCAGACGACTTGCGGCGTAAGCTACCTTTGCTTGAAAAGCGTCTAAATAGCTACGTTCCCAATGCGCTACGCGTGCTGCGTACGATCATTCTGATCGTGGTTATCATGGTGGTACTGAACGCCTGGGGCGCCTTTGATCTTGCTGCCTGGTACGCCTCTGAGCGCGGAGCCAACCTGGTCGGCAACCTGACCAGCGTCGCGGTGATCTTGATTGTAGCTATCGCCGTTTGGCTGGGGCTGGCGAGTTTGATTGAGCATAAGCTCAACCCTGAGACTGGCTACGGAGAACCTTCGGCGCGGGCGAAAACGCTGCTCAGCCTGTTCCGCAATGCGCTGGCGATCGCTATGGTGACGATTACCGGCATGATCGTGCTGTCGGAAATTGGTATCAATATCGGCCCGCTGATTGCTGGTGCCGGTGTGCTGGGTCTGGCGATTGGTTTTGGTGCTCAGAAACTGGTGCAGGACGTTATCACCGGGGTGTTTATCCAGGTAGAAAACGCCATGAATACCGGCGATGTGGTGACGGTAGGCGGTATAACAGGAACCGCCGAACGGCTTAGTATCCGCTCCGTCGGTATTCGTGATCTATCGGGAACCTACCACATCATCCCTTTCTCCAGTGTGGATACCGTTTCTAACTACATGCGTGAGTACGGCAACCATGTAGGCGAGTATGGCATTGGCTATAACGAAAGCATCGATGAAGCCATTGAGCAGCTCCAACTGGCCTTTGAAGATCTTAAAGCTAGCGAAGAGCATGGCCATAAGCTGTTAGCCGACCTGACGGTAGCAGGCGTTGTCGCGCTGGCAGATAGCTCTGTGAATATCCGTGTGGTGATCAAAACCACGCCGGGCGACCAGTGGGCCGTTGGCCGTGCCTACAACCGTCTGGTTAAGTTGCGCTTTGATGAGGCGGGTATCGAAATACCTTTCCCGCACACTACGCTCTACTTTGGCGACTCCAAGAATGGTAAGACCCCGCCTGCACCCGTGCAGGTAGTGGAGTCAACCGCTGAAGAGAAGAAGATGGAAGAAGCACCCGTGGCGACACCCGTGGCTAAAAGCGACCCTAAGAAAGGGGTGCAGCAAACCGCGGATGCTGATCACATTAAGCCTGACCAAGATGACGTTGACGAAAAATAAACCTTGGTTGTGGAGATTGGTAGCGAGGCCGCCTTCGGGCGGCCTCGCTGCGTTTGCGCCTTGCCTGGCGTTGTCTCTTAGGGTGTTTCTGGAAACGAACTCTCTGCACGCCCTGCAAGGGGAAGCGCTAGCCGAAAGTTAAAGCGGTTGCGCATAGTCAGCTTTGGATGTGTTTCCTGATGTCTATTTCCATCAGGCAATTGCTCGACGTCTTCCTCCCTTCACCGATAGAAACGTGATAAGGCTTGAAGTACTTGAGTTGAGGCAACCGGGTCGGGGCGTAATTCGTCAAGCTCATTCATTTGGTAATCATAGACCTCAAAAGTACCGGTTGGGTGCACAGCGATCTGGTAATCGGGTAATAGGATACCGTAGCCCATGTAGCTCCCTGAAAGCATCCACTCACGCTCTGTCTCGCGATCCAACAGGCTGTGGCCTAGGGTATAGCGCTCGGGCGCAGTTTCACAGCCAAGTACCTCTTCGAGCAGCGTTGGCGCGATATCAGCATGGTGCGTGCGCCGGGTGATTTCTTCACCCGCGTGCCCCGGCAAATGCATGACCAGCGGCACCTTTACTTGCTCCATTGTGTAGTTGCTACCATGGCCCCAGTAGTTCTTGCCGTGCTCGTTGAAAGATTCGCCATGATCTGCAGTGATCACCACGGTGGTATCGTCCAACAGTCCTTTGGTGTCCAGGTCGTCAAGCACGCGGCCCAACTGTTGATCTACATAGCGTGCTGCAGTCCGATAGCGATTCCAGTAAGGTTCTGGGTCGAACTCCGTGCTTAGAAGCATATGATTGATGCTTTCCCAGTAAGGGGTGAAGCGGGGAAAGTCGGGTGGATGGCTGTATCCATGCACGGTGTCATAGAAAAGAAAGCTGAAGAAGGGGCGATTATCTGGATTCTGGTTCTCCTCTTCTGCCCACGCTAGCCAATCGTTGGTGATTTGAAGGTCACGCTCCCAAGGTTCGCCTTGGGCTGGCTGGAGCGAGACATCGTCCAATCCGGCAAAGACGTTGCGGTCGAAGGCGGGGCTAACAAGGGTAGCTGAGGAGAGCACCTTGAAGCGGTAGTTCTGCTCTTTTAGGGTCTCCATTAACACGGGCGGTGTCTGACTGGCAGTAAAGGCGTCCCAGTAGTTCACCGGCAAACCGTAGAAAAGGCTGAATACCCCGGCCTTAGTGGAGTTGCCACCACTGATATGCTCGTTAGCCTTGATCCAACCTGGCTGGTTGGCATAGCGATAGAGGTTCGGCATTACTTCAGGGTTTAGCATGTCATGGCGCAGTGTATCCAGGACAACGAGCATTAGATTGTCTGGCGAAGCGGGTGGCTGACACGATAGCGGAGCGATGGGGTAGATCAGGTCTTGCTCGCCGCCTGGCGCTGCCTCCAGTTCCACGGCATCGCGTACTGCCTGGGCATCTACCCAACCCTGCTCGACGAAGAAACGTTTAGCGGTGGCCGGATAGAAAACCGGCACATGACGGGTCATGCCTGTGATCTCACGGTTATAGTGAGCATCTGCCCAGGCATGCCAGCCATGCACACTGAGAAGGGCGACGACATTGATGGCCAGCACCGACCACACAGGCCAAGATAGCGAACGTTTTCTCAACAGTCTTCCTATGACGCCTTGAAGCGCCAACATGCCCAGAGCCCCGCCGATGACCAGACTCCAGGCTACCCAGGAAAAGCTGAAAACATCGCCGCCAGCGTTGAGCAGTAAGTCAAGAATAAAACCGCTTAGATGGAAGCGATACTGGGCGTAGACAAAAGTATCCAGCAGGAGAAGCAGTTGCAGGGCACTGGCCCACAGCGTCGTTACCAGCCATAACCACTTGCCTCGAATAACGCTCGCCAATAGGAATAACGGCAGAGCGCCCAGCCAAATCAACAGAGACAAATGGCCGAGGAAAATCAGTAGGAGATAGCCCCATTGCGTTGCCCCATCCGGATCGATATAGGGGATATAACGACTGGCGATTAACCAACCCAACAGCAGATTAGCGAGAGTCCAGGCAGCGAGCCAACGCCAGTGAAGAAAAAGCTTCGCGATCATGGGGAGATAATCCAGAACAATTAAACGTTAACCCGAGGAGTTCCTAGTGGCCGTGGGGGTGAAGCGAAAAGCGGCAAAATAGTAACCCAGCTGCGTAGGTTACCCAAGTGATGCCATCATCATTTTTGCTGACGCGAGCTGCCCACTACCTAACCCGAAAGGGTGTTTTTTACCCGTAACGGCTACGGTAGTGGTAGCTGCTTGGAGGATGAGATATCTATGGCCCAAAGCATTAGTTAATTTAGTATAAATGAATTTAACGACAGTGAGTTTAGCAACAGTGAGTTTAGCAACAGTGAATTTAGTAACAGTGAATTTAGTAAACATAGAATTGACGTTTTAAGGGCAGTGTTTTTCAGGAACCGTAATTTTCCGAGTGACGACCCTCTAGGTTGATGGACTCTCCGCCATCGACAAACAGAATTTGCCCCACCACAAAAGTGTTGTCCAATAAATAGTGCAAAGCTTGTACAAGGTGGTCTGGGGCGCCCTGATGTTTCAGCGGAATGCCTTCAATTCGCCACTTAATATAATCGCTAGTACGCTGGGAGGCAGGCAGTACGACGCCGGGAGCGATGCCGTTAATGCGAATGCGCGGGGCAAACTCTAACGCTGCCATGCAGGTCATTTCCGCCAGGCTCTTTTTCGACAGCAGATACGCCGCGTAGGGATACTGGTGATAGGCCATTTTGTTATCGATGATATTGATCACCTGACCCGCTTGAACCGCCGCGGCAAAGTGGCGCGTAAGCAGCAGCGGGGTAAACATATTGATCCGAAACTGGGTCTCTAGCATCGCCAGTTCGGTCGCCGCAATCGGCGCTGGTTCATAGGTGGAGGCGCTGTTCAGCAGTAGGCTAAGCCCAGGGAAACGGCGTTTCGCCGACTGAACCAAGTCGTTCACGTTGTCGGTTAAAAAGTCGCAGCAAAATATTTCACACTCCCGACCCTTGGCGCGGATACCGCTGGCGACTTCTTCGGCTTCCTCCCGGGAGCGGTTAACGTGGAGGGCGATGTCGTAACCTGCATCGGCCAGGGCTTCGGAGAAGCAGCGTCCCAAGCGGGTGGCACCGCCGGTTATCAGAGCAGCTTGTTGGTGCATACAGCGTTCCCTATTATTTTATTGGTATAGGAAGACTTTCTGCGTGAGTGCAGCGTTTGTCAATAACTTATACAGAGCTTGCACGAAGCGCTAGATTTATAGGTGTAAAAGAAGTTCCCTATTTCAGGGTAGTTCTATCAGACGTCACTTTGAATAGGATGTCGCTATGCCACCTATGTCTTTACCACCTATGTCTTTACCACCTATGTCTTTATCTACGCCTTTCCCTTCCGCGCATACCGCCCCACTCCATGAGTGTTTTATCTCATTGGGATCCAATATCGACCCCGACCATAATTTCGTTCAAGCGTTGGAGATTATCAGCCGCGAGTGTGTGTTATTGGCATGTTCAAAAGCGATTCGTACCGCGCCGGTGGGTTACCAGCAGCAGCCCGACTTCTTAAACGCCGCACTATTGGTGAGCACGCCGCTTGAGCGTGAGGCGTTTCGCGCCTACCTCAAAGGGCTCGAAGATCGCCTGGGCCGCGTTCGGGGGGCGATTAAGTCGGGCCCTCGCACCATGGATCTAGACATTATTGCGTGGGATGGGGAGGTCATTGATGACGGCTACTTCCATCACAGCTATGTGAGAAAGCCGGTCGATGAGGTGCTGTCGAGCAGTGGCCGTCGCCTTGAGCCACAAAAACGCTCATGATTTTTGCTGATAGGCCGATAGTAGTGCTATAGCTGCCAGAAAGCGGGCAGCTACCTGCCCTGGAGGCACGCGGTGTTCAGCCTAAATACTAATGTGATGTCGCTTAGCGTGCAGAATAATCTGCGCGGCAGTCAGCAATCTATGCAGACCGCGATGCAGCGCCTCTCTTCCGGGTTGCGCATTAATAGTGCCAAAGATGACGCTGCTGGCCAGGCGATTGCCAATCGCATGACGTCACAAATTAAAGGCATGACCCAGGCGATCCGCAACACCAATGATGGCATCTCTATGGTGCAGACGGCGGAAGGCTCGCTCAATCAGATTAACGATAACCTTCAGCGCATTCGTGAGCTGAGCGTACAAGCGGCTAACGGCACCAACTCTTCTAACGATCTTGTTTCTATCCAAGCCGAGATTGGTCAGCGCATGGAAGAGATTGACCGCGTTGCCGGGCAGAGTAAGTTCAACGGTGTTGGGCTGTTGAATGACACTAAGTCACTGAATATTCAGGTGGGTGCTAACGTTGGTGATAGCATTGCCGTTCGCTTTGACGCGATGAATTTGCAGGGTTTGGGGCTGGAAGGCCTAAACGTATTGGACGATGGCAGTTCGACGGGTAATCCTATCGATATGGTGGATGAAGCGATCAAACGGCTAGATCAACAGCGCAGCTATTTGGGCGCCGTTCAGAACCGCTTTGAAAGTGTGATTGATGGGCTCAATAACAGCATCGTTAACACTTCTGATGCGCGGTCGCGCATTCAGGATGCCGATTACGCCAAGGAAGTTTCCAGCCTTCTTCGCGCGCGTATCCTTCAACAGGCAGGCATCGCTATGCTGGCCCAGGCCAACCAGCAGCCGCAGATGATTCTGCGCCTGCTGGAAGGGCTATAGGGTAGCCAGCGCTGTAGAGCAACACACTAGTCAATAATGCCCTGTTCGCGGGCCATGGCGTAGGCTGCTTTAGGGCCATCCCACAATGAGGGTAATAGAATGAACGATACCGGGATGGCTGTTATCACAATAAATTGTTGAAGAGCCGAGATCTGCCCTGCGCCCATATATAAAAGTACGGCCGCCATTATTGCCATGGCGATTCCCCAAAAGGCGCGCATATAAGGGCTGGGGTCGTCGTGGCCTGCACCTACAACCGCAATGGCGTAGCTCATCGAGTCGCCGGTGGTGGCGACGAATATCGTCGTCAGCATTAAAATGGCCAGTGTCATCCAAGCACCGCCCGGCAGGGCCTGGGCAACCGTCAACGTCGCGACATCAAACTGGAAGTTATTAAGCGCATCGCTCAACTCAATCACGCCCGTCATTTGGTAGTAAATACCTGACCCACCCACCAGAGTAAACCACACGGTGGTGGCAATGGGGGCCAGAACTGCCACAGCGACGATCATCTCGCGGATGCTGCGGCCGCGGGAAATACGCGCCACAAAAATCGCTACCAGTGGGCCAAAACCGATAAACCAGGCAAAGAAAAACACTGTCCACCACTGCATCCACCAAGCGGGAGCGGTTTCCGCTGTAATGGTGGCCATGGGGAAGAACTCACTTATATAGACCCCCATGCTGGAAAGGTAGCTATTGAATAAAAATAGGCTAGGGCCAAACAGCATAATGACGCCACCCACTGCCAGGGCCAGGAACACATTAAAACGGCTAAGTAATTGCATCCCTTTGTGAACACCGCTCATGGCAGAAAGTACGTACATACTGGCTAACACCGCTAATATAACCAATTGGCTGGTGTAGCTGTTGGGAAGGCCAAATATCTCATGCAGGCCAAAACTTACTTGAGTTGCTAGAAAGCCGATGGGGCCCACCGTGCCGGCCACAACCGCTATAACGCAGCACGCATCAATGATGCCGCCCAAGGGCCCGCGCATTAGCCGCTCTCCTAGTAAAGGGTAGAGCAGGGTGCGCGGCTGTAATGGCTGACCTTTCACATAGTGGGCATGGGCAAGCACGATTGCCGTTAACGACCCTAACACCGCCCAGCCAATAAACCCCCAATGCATAAACGACTGCGCCAAGGCGTTGGAAACGGCTTCCGCCGTGCCTGCTTCGCTACTAAAAGCGGGCGGCGTGACGATGAAATGGTAGACCGGCTCCCCGGCGGCAAAAAATACCCCGCCGCCGGCAAGTAACGTACACAAAATAATCGACAGCCACTTAAACGTGCTCATTTCTGGTGCATCTAAATTGCCGATTTTGGCTTTTGCGGCTGGGGTTATCGCCAAACCCATCGCAATAAAGAACGTGAGTAGCAGCAGCAATTGGAAGTAACTACCCAAGGCTAATGCCGTCCAGGCGAAGCCTTTGCTGATAGAGTCGGCTACCAGCGTTACGTCGTAAAGCGATAGCGCCAGGAAAGCGACGATAAAGCCGATGCTCAAGATTAAAACGACGGGATCGCCGAGCGAAAGCCGCCCAGAACCGTTAACGTCAGGGGCTTCGCCGCTTGTGGCGGGGTGATTCATGGTGAATACCTTGTAGGGGCAGGGCTGGCAAAACAGCAGCCTATCAACGCTTTGTGTTAAGCGGCGTAGTACTAATTAAGTAGTGCTAATTAAGTAGTACTAATTAAGACGTGCTGATTTACATGCCAAATAACGGATAAAAAAAAGCGCCATTCAATGAATGGCGCAAGGACAGGAAACTGAACATAGTATACCGGTAATTTAGACTAACGTCTAACATGATTTATTTTGGTGCGCTCTCAAGGTGCAAAGGCACCATATTGGCGACATAAGGCCAGCGGTTAGTGTTTAAAAAGTTGTCTAATACATTGATAAATAGTTAAAAAACTAAAAATGGCAGCATTGCTGCAGAGCTAAAACATATTTTGTATACAAGGTATGCTCACGATGATGACGCCCGCTTCAATATCCTTTATTTCTACTCTAAAGCCCTCCTTTTCTACTCCAACCCCTGGTCACTCTACTGCGCGCCTGCTCACTGGCTGCGTGGCAGCGTTACTATTAATACCGGCGGTCAGTCATGCCGATGACACCCAAATACGTTTTCAATTGGACTGGCGCTTTGAAGGCCCCTCCGCGCCGTTTTTAATGGCTGCTGAAAAAGGCTACTTCGCTGAAGAGGGGTTGGATGTACAAATTGATTCGGGCAGCGGTTCGGCAGGGGCAATTAACCGCGTGGCGTCTGGGGCCTATGAAATGGGCTTTGGCGATCTTAACGCGCTGGTCGAGTTTCTCGCTGAAAACCCCGACGGCCCCGGTATTCAGGGCGTTTATATCGTTTACGATGGTACCCCCGCTGCGGTGTTTGCGCGTAAAGACCGCGGTATCGAGAGCCCGGCTGATCTGAATGGTAAAACCATCGCTGCCCCCGCCTTTGACACCGGTTACCGCGCCTGGGGCGTGTTTGCCGCCGCTAATGACATGGAAGCTGACGCAGTAGAGTGGCAGAACGTCGACCCCACGCTGCGTGAAACCCTGCTAACCCGGGGCGATGTGGACGCCATCACCGGCTTTTACTTCACCAGCCTGCTTAACCTTGAAGAGCGTGGCATGAGTGAAGATGAACTGACGATTATGCCGTTCCCCGACTATGGCGTGCCGCTATACGGTAACGCGATTATCGCCAGTGAATCCTTCGCCGAAGACAATCCCGAAGCTGTGCAAGGCTTTCTGCGCGCCTTCAATAGGGCCTTGGGCGAAACCATTGCCGACCCTGAAGCCGCCATTGAGTACGTCAAAAACCGTGACGGCTTGATTGATGTGGAGATGGAAACCCGTCGATTGAAGCTTGCTCTGGAGAGTGTCGTTGATACCCCCGATGCCCGTGAGAATGGTGTCGGCGGCGTCGATGAAGCGCGCCTGCAGGAAGCTATCCAGCTTGTCGCCGACGCCTATGATTTGCCCTCTGTGCCGTCGCCAGACCAGGTGTTTAACTCAAGCTACTTACCTACTCAGCAAGAGCGCATGCTGTTTTCGGCCGAGGGTGAATAAGCATGTCGGCAGCGTTCGTCACCTTTGATGACGTTAGCCTGGCCTACGATACGTCGGGTAACGCTATTGAAGATATTAACTTAAGCATCCACGAAGGCGAGTTTGTCGCCTTTGTTGGGCCTTCTGGGTGCGGTAAGTCGACCTTTATGAAACTCTGCACCGGTTTGCATGCGCCCACGACCGGGGCTGTGAATGTGGATGGAGAGCCGGTCACTGGGCCGCTGAAGATCTCCGGTATGGCGTTTCAAAACGCTAACCTGCTGCCCTGGCGCACCACTCTGGATAACGTCTTGCTGCCGCTGGAGATCGTCAAGCCTTACCGCCATCAGTTTCGTAAACGGCGTGAAGAGTTTGTCGGCTGGGCGCGCAAGCTGCTCAAGACCGTAGGGCTGGAAGGCTACGAAGACCAGTACCCGTGGCAGCTTTCTGGCGGTATGCAGCAGCGGGCATCGATCTGCCGGGCGCTGATTCATCAGCCGCGCCTGCTGATGTTGGATGAACCCTTTGGCGCGCTGGATGCGTTTACCCGCGAAGAGCTGTGGTGCGTGCTGCGTGACCTGTGGGAAGCGCAGCGCTTTACGGTGGTATTGGTCACTCATGACCTACGCGAGGCGGCGTTTCTCGCCGACACCGTCTACATCATGAGTCGCCGCCCTGGCCGGGTGATTGAGCGCCGTCAAATTGAGCTGCCGCGCCCCCGTGCCCTGGAAACCACTTACCAAAAACCCTTTATTGATCTGGTGCAGGAACTGCGCGCTCAGATTGGCGAAGTACGCAGCACTTAACAGGCACGCTTATGACGAAACATAACCCGTTAATTGAACGGCTCGCGCCGTGGATCGCGGTGGTGGCGCTGGTCATCATCTGGGAAGTCACCGTGCGGCTGTTTGATGTGCCCAGCTTTATCTTTCCCAGCGCCTTGGAGACCGCCCAGGCACTGGTGACCTATTCCGGGCCCATCGCCATGCACTCCTGGCAAACCTTCTGGACCACGCTGATTGGCTTTGGCCTGGGAGTTGCCGTGGGGCTGGTGTTGGGCTTTATTATCGGCTCATCGCGCTTTTTGTATAACGCCTGCTACCCGCTGCTGGTGGGCTTTAACGCTATCCCCAAGGTCGCTTTCGTGCCGATTTTAGTGGTCTGGTTTGGGATTGGCTCGGTACCGGCGATTCTCACCGCCTTTTTAATCTGCTTCTTCCCGATTGTGGTCAACGTGGCGACCGGTTTAGCCACGCTGGAGCCTGAAATGGAGGATGTGCTGCGGGTGCTGGGCGCGCGGCGTATGGATGTGCTGCTGAAAGTCGGCCTGCCGCGCTCGCTGCCCTACTTCTTTGCTTCACTGAAGGTCGCCATTACCCTGGCGTTTGTAGGCACGGTGGTGTCAGAGACCGTCGCTTCGAACCAGGGTATTGGCTATCTGATGATGAGCGCTGGCTCGCAAATGCGCATGGGGCTGGTATTTGCCGGATTGCTGGTGATCAGCGCCATGGCCATGGTGATGTACGAGCTATTTGCCCAGTTGGAAAAGCGTATGACCGGGTGGGCGCACCGGGGTCAGAATCGTTAAGCCAGTATTGGGCTTACCAACGATAGAGCAGCGAGGCGCTGGTGGTACTGTCGGTGCGCGCGCTGGTGTCATCGGGTGGCTGGGAGTTGTGCTTAAGTTCGTGGGATAGGCGCAGCGACAGCTTCGCGTTAAGGCGGGCGGTAAGCGCCGTTAGCGAACGGGAGGTGGTGTTCTGGTTGGTATACTCTACCGACATTTCCTGCTGGATATCGGCGTAGTCGGAAAACCCCCAGCGATAATCCAGCGCGGTGTAGGTCACCATCAAGCGTTCATCGTCGTACTCGCGCAGCCGGTCGTGACGATAGCCGGGGCCCGCTTCTAACGACAGGGTATGGGTGTCGTTCTCCAGAATCTGGCGCCCGTAACCCCCAATTGCTGACAGTTGCTGATCATAACCGGCAAAACGATCCTTCTCCCAGCGGGCAAAGCCAAATAGATAGTGCGGGCCGTCTAGCTCATAGCGCTCGCGTCCGGAGATCAGGTACTGCTCGGCGCTGGTTTCGTTTTCTTTACTCACCGTGCGCACTTCACCACGCAGCGAATAGGTGAATTTACCGGTTAGCCATGTCAGCAGCGTTTTACCAATCAGCGTTTGGCTATTGGTATTGCCCGAAAGGTGGGTAAAGCCCAGCTCGGCGTCGCCACTGAACACCGGCGCATCTTCCAGGGGAGGTGGTGGAGCGTAAAACGGGTTGGCATAAGCAGCGCTTAACCATAGTGGCCAGCAGGCCAGCACAATAATCCATCTAACGATTGCCACTACATCCCTCCTTGGTTTCGGCAGAGGCGTATTATATCAGCGAACGATGACACGAGTGATGGCAATTAACGTCGTTTGCTGGCGCGTGCCATAATGGTGCGGTCACGCATTTCGAGTTTAACTATGAGCGTTTCTCGCCCCCGAACATTAGCCGACCTGCAGCGCTGGCGTCGCACCCGCGCAAGGCGCAGTTGGTATAAACGCAGTTTTCGCCTGCAGGTAATGCTGTTGGTCGGGCTGCTATTAGCGGGCATGCTACTGGCACAGGGCACCTATCTCAATCACCGTAAGGCGGAAATTATTAGCCAGCAGATGGGTGAGCGAGCGCTGGCGGTGGCTAAAACGGTGGCCTCGATGCCACAAATTATTAATGCCTTTGCGATCCCCGACCCCGCTTTCATTATTCAGCCCCTCGCAGAGCGCATTCGCCATGAAACCGGTGCTCGCTATGTCGTTGTGGGCAACGCCCAAAGTATTCGCTACTCCCACCCCGTGCCGGAGCGTATTGGTCAGCCAATGGTTGGCGGCGATAATGATCAGGCGCTGATTCATGGCCAGTTTTATGTCTCCGAGGCGACCGGTTCATTGGGTACTGCCATTCGTGGCAAGGCACCCATATGGGATGAAGAGGGCAATATCATTGGACTGGTGTCTGTCGGCTTTATGATGGATCGGGTGGCCATGGACGTGGCGCGCTATAACAGCTTTGGCTGGGCGCTGGTCGCACTAATGATTACGCTGGGTTTTGCTGGCGCCTACTGGCTATCGCAGCATCTTAAAAAGGTCATTTTAGGCCTGGAACCCTACGAAATTGCCCGCTTGGCAATGGAGAAAGAAGCCATTTTGCAGTCGATTCACGAAGGCATTCTGGCGGTCAATCGCGAGGGCCATATTACCCTGGTCAACCAGCAGGCGCGGCGCTTTCTCAACTTGGACGATGAGCATGTGCTGCTGGGGCAGCCCATTCGTGAGGTGGTGCCTAATTCGCGGCTACTGGAGGTGCTTAGGCGCGGCGAGCAAGAGTTCGACCAGGAGATGTGGCTGGGCGATCACCCTGTCATCGTGAATCGGGTGCCAATTCTGCACGAGGGAGAAATTGAAGGGGCGGTGGCGACTTTCCGCAGCCGTCGCGAGATCGTTGATCTATCCCAGGCGCTAACCCAGGCCAGCCGCGATGTGGATATGCTGCGCGCCCAGGCCCACGAATTCTCCAATAAGCTCTACACCATCTCCGGGTTACTGCAGTTAGAGCGAATCGAGGAAGCCTTGGCGCTGATCCATCAGGAAACCGCCCGCGCCCAAGCGCAGATGAGCTTTTTAATGCGCAATGTAGCCGACGCCGTGCTTAGCGGCACCCTGCTGGGTAAACTAACCCGCGCACGGGAGCTGGGCGTGGCGCTGGAAATTGATGAGCAAAGCTCGCTCTCCTGCCCGCTAACGCCCACCGGGCAAGAGGTAATGATGAGCGTGGTGGGTAACCTGCTGGACAACGCCTGCCATGCCGCGCTGAATGGGCCGAGTAAAGAGCCCAGCGTTCGCCTGTTTTTCACCGATTTGGGCGAGCAGTTGTTGATCGAAGTGGAGGACAACGGGCCTGGCGTGCCCGCCGAACTCGCCGAGTCGATTTTCCAGGAAGGCTTCTCGACCAAAGCCGGTAAGCACCAGGGCATCGGCCTAGCGCTGGTGGCCAGGCTCTGCCGCCAGCACGGCGGCGCCGTGACCCTGGAGGAGAGCGAGCTGGGCGGGGCGTGCTTTATCGCGGTACTCGACCGCTCGCTCTGCGCGTAGCCAGACCAGCAGTCGTCTCAACAGCGCTCTCAACAACAATTCCAAAGCAGTACCAAAAACAGTGACTACGACAGCTAGGGAGGCAGGCAATGTCTGATGGGCAGTACGGTATTTTGGTCGTTGAAGACGATTTTCGCATTGCCGATATTCATAGGGCCTTTATTGAACAGAGCGATGGCTTCTATGTGGTGGGCATGGCGCGCAACGGTAGTGAAGCCAAGGCCATTATGGCCGAGCAGGCTGCTAGCATTCAGTTAATTTTGCTTGATGCCTACCTGCCCGATGTTGAAGGACTGGAGCTGTTATGGGCGATTCGCCGCGACTATGTGCATGTGGATATCGTTATGGTCACCGCCGCACGGGAAGTGGAAACCATCAGCGAGGCGCTGCGTGGCGGGGTGTTCGACTACCTGATCAAGCCCATTGAAGCCACCCGAATGACTCAGATGCTGACCCGCTTTCGTCGTGAGCGTGAAGCCTTGGCCAACCGGGCCGAGATGAACCAAGACGAGCTGGATTCTGTGCTGGCGCGCATGCAGCCCGGCGAGTCGTCGCGGGCTAAAAACGCCGCTCAGTCTCAAGCCCTGCCCAAGGGCATTGATCGGCTGACGTTGCGCCGGGTGATTGACGCCCTGGCAGACGCCCCCGACTCCCTCACCGCTATGCAAATGGCGCGCACCATGGGCGCCAGCCGGTCTACCGCGCGCCGCTATTTAGAATTTTTAGTCGCCGAACAGGCAGTCAGTGCCGAGCTGGGCTATGGTGATGTAGGGCGACCCGAGCGTCGCTATCGGCTGTTGGAGGCGGCACACAAGTGGCTAGACTCTCTATAAGTGCATGCTATAAATGCATGCCACAAGCAAGTCGGCGTGAACAAAATGAACAAAATGCCCATAAAGAACTTTTTGTCTTTTATGCGCACAAGCTTGTCGGTCAGGGGCATGGTCTTCTAACGTTCGCGACGTGCAGTCTCACAACAAGAAGCGCTACATAGCAACATCATCACACAACAACACTGATACGTGGAGAACGCCATCATGACCTCGCTTACCCTCAAGCGGTTATCTGTAGTTGCGCTACCCCTCGCCGCTTTTGCCGCAATGACGACCGCCGCACAGGCGCAAGAGTGGACCCCGAGCCGCTCTATCGAATTCGTCGCACCGGCTAACCCCGGCGGCGGTTGGGATACCCTCGTGCGCACCATGTCACGGGTGATTCAGCAAGAAGAACTGGCCGACGAGAGCTTTGCTGCGATCAACGTACCCGGTGGTGGCGGTGCCGTAGCCTGGGCGCAAGTAGCGCGCGATGAAGGCAACCCGCATAAGCTGTTTGCCACTAGCCCGCCGATGATTCTAGTGCCGCTGGCAGGCGCTTCGCGTTACGACCACACCAACTTTACCCCGGTCGCGCGGATTAACACTGACTACTCCATCATTCTGGTCGCGGCGGACTCCGAGTATCAAGATCTTGAAGATCTGCTCACCGCGCTGAAAGAAGATCCTAGCTTGAGCGTGGGCGGTGGCAGTGCCCCTGGCTCTATGGATCATATCGCCATTGCGGGACTTGCCTCTGCGGCCGGTATGGAAGCCTCGTCGGTCAACTACATCCCGTTCTCGGGCGGTGGCGATGCCATGACTAACCTGATGGGCGGCCACATTGAAGCCGTTGTCGGCGGTGCTGGCGAAGCGGTTGGCCAATTAGGCGAAGGCAGCCAGCTGCGTGCGCTGGGCGTCTCTTCTGAAGAGCGTTTGGGCGGCGGCTTGAGCGAAGTGCCGACGTATCAAGAGCAGGGCTTCGACTACACCTTCGATATCTGGCGCGGCGTGATGGGCGCTCCCGGTATGCCTGAAGAAGCAGTTGCTTACTACGAAGATCTGTTCGCCGAAATGTTGGAAACCGACGCATGGCGCGAAGCGAGTGACCAACTAGGCTGGATCGACGCCTATCAAAACAGCGAAGAATTTGGCGCCTTTTTGGATCAGCAGCAAGAGCAGTTCAGCGATGTGCTGAGCGAGCTTGGCCTACTGCGCCAGTAACCCTACTCCCGTATAACCCAGCCGCCCAAGCGCGGCTGGGGCTTCCTGTCGTTAACCGTTGGTTGTTAGCTACTAGTCGTTAAAACTGGTTGTTAAGAACAAGCTTGTTAACCGCTGGAGGCGTGTTGGCTCCTTCGGAGAGACTCCTATGACTCGTTTAAATACCAATCAGTGGTTAGCACTGGTATTTGCGGTATTAGCTGCTGGCTATATCGCGATGGCGTGGCAAATCCCTACTTTCCCCCTGCCACGGCCGGTTGATTCTGACCTCTTTCCTAAAGTATTGGGCTTCGCGCTACTGATCCTGTCGGTGTTTCTGTTTTTCGAGAAACCTACCCCGATAGCCGGTGCTAATGAGATAGACCAAGAAGCCACCCAAGGCCCAATGCTGTTGACGCCGTGGGCGCGGGTCATCGTGACCTCACTGGCGATTGCCGCCTATGCGTTTTTGCTGGTACCTCTGGGCTTTGTGCTCGCCTCAACGCTACTCTGCGTTGGTCTGACGGCCTATTACGGTTATCGCCGCCATGGGGTCAACCTCGCTACATCGCTGGGGGTAGTGCTGGCGCTCTACCTGACCATGACGCGGGTGATGGATGTTTACCTGCCCACTGGCGTGCTGCCTTTCTAAACAAAGCCTTGTTAGCAGGTCTTTCCGCTAGCAGTTCTTAAGAGAGTAATTCCCATGGATGCCTTCAATAATTTGATGTACGGCTTTGGCATCGCGCTTGAGCCAATCAATATTGCCTACGTTTTTGCCGGCGTATTTGCTGGCACCATCATCGGTATGCTGCCGGGCCTGGGGCCTATCAGTGCACTTGCCTTGATGATTCCTATCACCTTTGCCATGGAGCCTTCATCGGGCTTGATTTTGATGGCAGGGGTTTACTACGGCGCCATCTTTGGTGGCTCTACGTCGTCGATCCTGCTTAATGCTCCCGGCGTCGCGGGTACCGTGGCGACCTCCTTTGACGGCTACCCAATGGCTAAAAAAGGTCAGGCGGGTAAAGCGCTGGCGATTGCTGCCTACGCTTCCTTTACTGGCGGTACCATTTCAGTCGTCTTTTTAATGTTGGTCGCACCTCTATTATCAAAAGTGGCCGTAAGTTTTGGCCCTGCTGAATACTTTGCGCTAATGGTGCTGGGTTTAACCGCTGTCGTTTCGTTGTCGGACAAGTCGCTGGTTAAAGGACTCATTGCCGCTGTGGTGGGGGTGATTATCTCGATTATTGGCATCGACACGCAGACCGGTACCGAGCGGTTTACCTTTGGTTCGATCCAGCTTCTCGACGGTATCGACTTCCTGGTGGTGGCGCTGGGTATTTTCGCCTTGGCAGAAGTCTTTTATATGCTGCTGCGTGGCGGCGGTGGTAAAGAAATGCCCCGCAATGAGATTGGCTCGCTGAAATTAACCCGTAGCGAAGTGAAAGAAATCGCTGGCCCGATTGGTCGTAGTTCGATATTGGGTTTCTTCACCGGCGTACTGCCAGGCGCGGGCGCAACTATCGGTTCGTTCCTTGGCTACAGCATGGAAAAGCGCATTGCCAAAGATGGCGACACCTTTGGAACCGGCAATATTAAGGGCGTTGCGGCACCAGAAGCCGCCAACAACGCTGCCTGTACCGGCTCATTCGTGCCGCTGCTAACGCTGGGTGTACCTGGTTCAGGCACCACCGCCGTTCTGCTTGGTGCGTTGCTTGTCATGGGCGTTAACCCCGGGCCGATGATGCTTACAGAGCGGCCGGACGTATTTTGGGGCGTGGTGGCCAGTATGTATGTCGGTAATATCTTCCTGCTGGCGCTTAACCTACCGCTGATTCCCTATATCGCCAAAATTCTCGATATGCCTCGCCCCTTACTGCTATCGCTGATACTGATCTTCTGCATGATCGGTGTTTACGGCATGAGCTTCAGCGTATTTGATCTGCTGCTACTGCTTGGCTTTGGTTTGGTCGGCCTGGGCATGCGCCTGTTTGGCTTCCCCGCGGCGCCGCTGATTCTAGCGCTGATTTTGGGCAACATCATGGAAGAGTCCATGCGCCGCGCACTGCAGATCTCTGGTGGCGACTGGACGACCTTTATCGACAAGCCCATTTCGCTAGGCCTGCTGGTAGTTGCCGTGCTGTCGCTCGGCCTACCGTTACTGAAAAAACGCCGTAAGAAGATTCCACCCGACGTGGCTGTTTAGCACCGCCATTTAAAGGGTGAATAGCAAGGAGCCTTGGTGATACCAAGGCTCTTTTTTTTATCTACGCTTTTTTATTTACCCCTTTTTACCGACCTTTTTTAACTGATAACAAAGAGTGTGTTTGTAACTATTGGGTGAGTATTACGTTATCGGTCTGTGTTCAAAAGCCCGTGTGCTTAATTGGTGCGCTGTATTTTGTTGGTGCATTGAGAGCGTGCTTTGGCAGCGGTGTTGCGCTTTATTTTGGTGCATGCGGGGAATGTTGAAATTTTATGATGATTATTAAGTAGCTGATTAAATAGCTATAAGACCACTTTGTGCCAATCTGGCGCACCCCTTGCAAGTGTTAATGGCTAGTAAGCGTATTGGCTAGTGAACGTATGGGGAGCTAACACAACAACCCTAAGGGCGAAGCCAATCATCAAGCCTCGGTCATAACAAACCCCAGCCATAAGGGGGGCAAGGAGATTAACAATGAACATTCTCAAACGCTCGACACACCCGCACCCATTCCTGTCACGTGGCCGTTTCGCGACCGCATTAATGACCGCCGCCGTGATGGGGGCCAGCACCCAGGCCATCGCACAGGACGATGACCCGATCAAAGTCGGTATCCTGCACTCTCTCTCCGGCACCATGGCGATCAGTGAAACTGTCCTCAAAGACACCGTCGAAATGCTGATTGAGCAGCAGAACGAAGCAGGTGGTTTGCTAGGCCGTCAGTTAGAGGCCGTCGTGGTTGACCCGGCGTCTAATTGGCCGCTGTTTGCCGAACGCGCCCGGGAGCTATTAGACCAGGAAGAAGTGGACGTAATTTTCGGCAACTGGACGTCGGTTTCGCGTAAATCCGTACTGCCTGTTGTAGAGGAACTCAACGGGCTGCTGTTCTACCCGGTGCAGTATGAAGGTGAAGAGTCCTCTGAAAACGTCTTCTACACCGGCGCAGCACCTAACCAGCAGGCGATTCCTGCGGTTGAATACCTTATCAACGAAGTCGGTATCGAGCGTTTTGCGCTAGTGGGTACCGACTATGTCTATCCGCGTACCACCAACCGTATCCTTGAAGCCTTCCTCAAGGACGAACACGGCATCGCGGAAGAGGACATCATGGTTAACTACACGCCGTTCGGTCACTCCGATTGGCAGAACATCGTGGCAGAAATTCGTCGCTTCGGTGAAGAGGGTAAACCGACCGCCGTAATCTCGACGGTTAACGGCGACGCCAACGTGCCGTTCTATACCGAGCTTTCTAACCAGGGAATCGACGCTGCCGATATTCCGGTCATCGCCTTCTCCGTGGGCGAGCAGGAGCTTACCGGTATCGATACCGGCCCGTTGGTGGGCCACTTGGCCGCCTGGAACTACTTTATGAGCGTCGATAACGACGACAACTACGACTTTATCGACGCCTGGATCGAGTACACCGGCGACGATATGGCCGTCACCAACGACCCCATGGAAGCGCACTACATTGGCTTCAACATGTGGGCCGAAGCGGTTCGCAAAGCGGGCACCACGGATGTCGATACGGTTAAAGACGCCATTATCGGTGTCACCGTGCCTAACCTCTCCGGCGGCTATGCAGCCATGATGCCCAACCACCACATCACCAAGCCGGTGCTGATTGGCGAAATCCAGGACAACGGCCAGTTCGATATCGTTTGGCAAACGCCGTCTACCGTGGCGGGCGACGCCTGGTCTGACTACCTGCCTGGTTCGCGTGACCTGATTGCCGATTGGCGCAAGCCGATGGAGTGCGGCAACTTCAACGTCGTTAACGGCTCGTGCGGTGGCAGCACCGCAGCAGAAGAAGCCGAAGCGGCGCTCGCTGAGTAAGCATGTCTTTCGCAGTGGGAGATAATTTTTTTAAAACTGCCTACTCGCTGGGTGTCAGGGCAGGTTGAAGCGAGGGTCTTTTTCCAGGGCCGGAAAATGTTCCTGACTATTCCGGCATTTCCGCCATCCATGGCGGTCAGATGGAAAAAGTAGCGCCCATGGATGGGTTCACAGCGCCCTCGCGGAAACCTTCCCTGGCACCGATATATTTAGTTACCCCTTTTGATAACCAAAGGAAGAACCCCTATGAGGCGTTTCCTTTCCTTAGGGCTGCTCTGTTTCCTGCTGTTGGGTATCACCCTCACCGCGCAGGCACAATCAACAGACGCCGCCACTAACCCCACAAATGATGCGGCCGCGCTCGAACTGTTAGAGGCGCTGGACGTTGAATCCTACACCGCCAAAGGCGAAGCCATAACCGCTATTTTACAAAGCGACGACGAGCGCGCCCGCGACTGGCTGCAGGCTTTGTTGGATGGTCGCTTACAGCGCACCGACGATGGCCGTTTTGTACTGGTACTGGAGAACCGCGGCCGCGACTGGCCGGTGGCCGATGTCTTGACCGGCGAAGCGCTGGGCGAGATGTCCCGCCGTGATCTGGAGCGTATCGGCATTAATAACAACCTGCGCAATCAACTGCGCAGCGCTATTGCGGTGGTTGACCTCTACTCGCCCAACGTTGAGCGCCGCCGTACATCGGCTGAGCGCTTATTAGGCGAAGTAGACGGAGAGCTGGTGCCCACCCTCAACGATCTGATTGAGCAGGAAGAAGACGATCAGGTGCGCTATCGGCTGACCCAGGCCGTGGCGATTTACCAAGCGGAAGCGGGTGAAATGGCGGGCATTGAGGCGCTGGATGGCAGCCTGCACCCGCGCTCTCGTGTGGCGTTAAGCCGAGCGGCTAATGGTGATGACCCGGTGGTCGCCAACGCCGCCGCCGCCTCTTTGGCGGGCATTGAGCAGCAGCTCAAAATCAATCGCGGTTTGGAAACCCTCTATTTCGGTTTAAGCCTGGGGTCGGTGCTGGTGCTCGCGGCGATTGGCCTGGCGATCACCTTTGGCGTGATGGGCGTGATCAATATGGCCCACGGCGAGCTGATGATGTTGGGCGCCTATACCACCTGGGCGATGCAGCAGCTGCTGCCCGGCCAGCCAGGGTTGGCGTTGATTCTGTCGATTCCCGCAGGCTTTATGGTCGCCGCCTTAGCCGGTGTGGCGATCGAACGCGGCGTTATCCAGTTTCTTAAGGGCCGCCCGCTGGAAACCCTGCTGGCGACCTTCGGTATCAGCCTGATTCTCCAGCAGCTGGTGCGCACGGTGATTTCACCGCTCAACCGTACCGTGATTACCCCCGAGTGGATGAGCGGCTCGCTGGTGGTCAACGATGCGCTGTCGCTAACGCTCAACCGTATGTACGTGCTCGGCTTTGCGCTGGTGGTATTTGCCGGACTGATGCTGATTGTGCGCCGCACCCGGCTGGGGCTTGAGGTGCGTGCGGTGACCCAAAACCGCGCCATGGCCCGCTCCATGGGTATTCGCGCCACCCGCGTGGATATCATGACCTTCGCACTGGGCTCCGGCGTCGCCGGTCTTGCCGGTGTAGCGCTCTCCCAGCTCACTAACGTTGGCCCCAACCTGGGGCAGAACTACATCATCGATTCGTTCATGGTGGTGGTGTTCGGCGGTGTGGGTAATCTTTGGGGCACGCTGGTCGCTGGGCTCTCGCTGGGGGTTATCAACCAGGTGCTGGAACCCTGGGCAGGCGCGGTACTGGCCAAAATTATCGTGCTGGTGTTTATCATCCTATTCATTCAAAAACGCCCGCGTGGACTCTTCCCGCAGAAGGGCCGGGCTGCGGAGGGCTAAACGATGTCATTAACGACCGAATCATCGACAAACTTTTGGCTAACACGCCCGTTCAGTGAACGTTCGACGCAGATATTTCTCGGCGTTTTAGTCGCCGCACTGGCACTGGTGACGCTGCTACACGTGGCGGTACCGCCGGAAAACCCGCTGCATATTGGTGCCTATACGGTCAATCTGTTCGGTAAATATCTGAGCTACGCACTGCTGGCCGTGGCGGTGGATCTAGTGTGGGGCTATCTGGGTATTTTAAGCCTCGGCCACGGCGCCTTTTTTGCCATTGGCGGCTACGCCATGGGCATGTATTTGATGCGCCAAATTGGCGATCGCGGCACCTACGGCCACCCGGTACTGCCCGACTTTATGGTGTTCCTGAACTGGGACAGCCTGCCGTGGTTCTGGCAGGGCTTTGATATGGCCTGGTTTGCGTTTGCCATGGTGCTGCTGGCGCCGGGGCTGCTGGCGCTGGTGTTCGGCTTTCTAGCGTTCCGCTCCCGGGTCACCGGGGTGTATCTATCGATCATCACCCAGGCGCTGACTTTTGCCCTGATGCTAGCTTTTTTCCGCAACGAAATGGGCTTTGGCGGCAATAACGGCCTGACCGATTTCCGCGAGATTGTCGGCTTTGACTTACGCAGTGACGCCACCCGTTTGGGGCTCTTCCTGGCCACCGGGGTGGCGCTGGCGCTGGGGTTCATCCTCTGCCGGGCGATTGTTACCAGCAAACTGGGCCGGGTCAGCGTGGCCACTCGGGATGCTGAAGCACGCACGCGCTTTCTCGGCTATCGGGTCGAACGCTTTCAGCTGTTTGTGTTTGTGGTTTCCGCCATGCTGGCCGGTTTGGCGGGGGCGCTCTACGTGCCTCAAGTGGGGATTATTAACCCCAGCGAGTTCTCGCCGATTTTCTCCATCGAGATTGTGCTGTGGGTAGCGCTAGGCGGCCGTGCCACGCTGTATGGTGCGGTGATTGGCGCCATTTTGGTCAACTACGCCAAAACCATCTTTACCGGCGTAATGCCCGACGCCTGGCTGTTTGCGCTAGGGGCGATGTTCGTACTGGTCACGGTGTTTCTGCCCAAAGGGGTGGCGGGGCTGTTTCAGTATCTTAAGCGTCGCAAGCGTGACGATACGGCAAATAATGACCCAAACGCTGATCCCGCACCCAAGGAGGCCTCCGCATGAGTTTGCTGCAATCGCTGACCCAGCGTGATCGGGTATTCGATTTCATGGCGCCCCAGGCCTCGCCAGTGGACGTCCGCCACGGCCCGATTCTTTACATGGAAGATGTCACCGTGAGCTTCGATGGTTTCAAAGCCATCAATAACCTCAACCTAACCATCGACGACGGTGAACTGCGCTGCATTATCGGCCCCAACGGGGCAGGTAAAACCACCATGATGGACATTATTACCGGCAAAACCCGACCCACGAGCGGTAGCGTATGGTTCGGCAGTCGCCATAACCTGCTGCATATGAACGAGCCTGATATCGCCAGCCTAGGCATTGGCCGCAAGTTTCAAAAGCCCACGGTGTTTGAAGCGCTGTCGGTATTTGAAAACCTGGAGCTGGCCATGGCCGCCGACAAGCGGATCTTCCCTACGCTTACCGCGCGTATGACCGGCGAGATCAAAGACCGTATCGACGAAGTGCTCGAAACCATCGGCTTAACGGCGCTTCGCCATCACCCCGCGGGGATTCTTTCCCACGGCCAGAAGCAGTGGCTGGAGATCGGCATGCTGCTGATGCAGCGCCCACGTTTACTGCTGGTGGATGAGCCAGTGGCGGGTATGACCGAGCAGGAGATGGAGCGCACCGCCGAACTGCTCACCGGGCTTGCTGGCAAGCAATCGGTAGTTGTGGTGGAGCACGATATGGGCTTTGTGCGCTCCATCGCTCGCCAAGTAACGGTGCTGCACCAGGGCAGCGTGCTGGCGGAAGGCAGCATGGATCAAGTCTCCAGCGACCCCAAAGTCATTGAGGTCTACCTGGGTGCCGATGACGAGGAGGCCGCCTGATGCTCGCGATCGAAAAACTCAACCAGTTTTACGGCGAAAGCCACACGCTATGGGATCTGGATCTTGACGTGCCCGCTGGCCAGTGCACCTGTGTGATGGGGCGTAACGGCGTAGGCAAAACCACGCTATTAAAAGCCGTTATGGGCGAAGTGGCAGTGAAAAGCGGCAAGCTGCGTTACACCACTGAGACGGGCGAGAGCGAACTCACCAAGAAAGCGGTGGAAGAGCGCTCGCGCCTGGGCATCGGCTATGTGCCCCAGGGGCGTCAAATTTTTCCGCTGCTCACCGTGGAAGACAATTTACGCACCGGTCTTGCCGCCCGCAGCGACGGGCTGAAGAAAATCCCTGAGCGGGTCTACGAGCTGTTCCCCGTACTCAAGGAGATGAAAAACCGCCGGGGCGGCGACCTTTCTGGCGGGCAACAGCAGCAACTGGCCATTGGCCGCGCGCTGGTCATCGAGCCTAAGCTGCTGATTTTGGACGAACCGGGGGAGGGCATTCAGCCCAATATCGTCGCTCAAATTGGCCAGGTAATCCGCCAGTTGATCAACGAAGACGGTTTAACGGTGTTACTGGTAGAGCAGAAACTACCTTTTGCCCGCAAGTACGCCGACCGTTTCGTGATCATGGATCGCGGCCGACCGGTGGCCAAAGGCGAGATTAGCGAACTTTCTAATGAGCTGATCAAGCAGCATTTGACGGTTTAAGTTATCCACACCCGGTTCAGAGCCTTGAATCGGGTTGGAAGGTTAGCGCCTCGGCCGTGGCGACGACTTGATCAAATAAAGGGTGTGCCGGGTTGAGCATGTAGTTGAGCTCTCTCGGCACCACCACGCTAGGCAGTGCCAGCGCCAGACTTTGGCCGGATGTCAGCCAGCCATCACCCAGCTCAGCAGTCTCTGCTGGCGCGGGCGCTTCCTGCCAGTTTTCCGGTAGATCTTCGACGCCAACGCTTAAAATGCTCTCGGCGGGCAGCGTCAGGCGCAGCAGCGCATAGGCATTTAGCAGGCGATAGCTTTCCAGATGCACCATAATTTCCAATAGCGCCAGCGATTCAGAGCTTGCCACATACACACAGGCATTCCCTGGGCTGTTCCAGCGCCCACCGTAAAGCCGTGCACCTTCGCCATCAAACGCTGTCTCTTGAAACTTGCGCTTCACCAGCCGGTAAGCGGTGACTTCGCTCATACCGAGACCCCGTGCTCCAGCCGCCCTATCAGGTTAAGCACCGTTTGATACTCCGCCGAGGTAGCGCTCATCTCGACCGGCCTGCGCCCCCCCAGCCCGGCATTGGGTTTGAGCAGCCAGCCGCGGGCGCCCTCTGCATCACCCTCGAAAAGATCCAGCGCTGCTTTGAAGAGTTCGGCAAAGCGGTACAGCCGGTCGCTTTCCGCCATCTTGAAACGGCCCGACTTGGCGCGGCGACTCAACGTGGCAGGGGGAATGTCCACGTAACCCGCCAGTGCTTTCTGTTCGATACCTGATACTTTGGCAAGCTGGGGGTAAACTCGGTACTCCACGCCTTCATGCAATAACTCATGCAGCTTGCGGCCACGGGAAGGCAGGCCAATTTGTTGCCAGTAACCCGAAGCTAAGGCTTTGGGTGGTTGGTATTGAGTGAAATGGGCATCCATGGTGCTTTCCTTTTTTGATACCTCATAGATGTATCAATTGATATACAGTGTGTGTTGGCACCCGTCAAGGAATACACATAGTCGAAAGGCCTCTGAGGCAGTGATCAACTAAGAGCGCCTCTATTCACTGAAACCCTGTTCTGTGTTCGGTTGTAGGCGATTCTTTGTCTGTAACATGGATGGCTTTAGCAATCAGAATCGGGTGGGGTATGCGCTATAAAGATAAACATCAGCTCGCCGCCGAGTGGCAAACGCTTCTAGAACGCACGCCTAAGCCGCTGCGGCAAGCAGTAGAGACGTTGGTGGAGAGCCACGGTGAACGCTTTGCTGAGCATTTTTATCGGGTGATGCTGGAAGACCCGCATGCCTCGCTGTTTCTGTCTAATGATCAAGTGGAACAGCGCTTAAATCCCTCTATGCAGCGTTGGCTGAAGGCGATGTTTGCCGTTGAGCACGCCGATTTCGAAGCTCTGGTTGAACAGCAGGAAAAAGTCGGGCAGGTGCATGCCCGTATCGATATTCCCGTTAACCTGGTGCTTAACGGGGCGCGACAGCTTAAGCAGGCGTTTTACCAGCAGATCAACGCGACGTTTGAAAGCCCGCTCTCCCCAGGCAATGCCTCGGTGTATGTCTCCGAGCATATCGATATGGCCATGGAAATTATGAGCCACGCCTACTCAGTGGCCAGTGACCGTAATGCGCGCACCGAAGAGGCGTACAAGCTATTTTCCCTCACTCAAAGCATCGGTGACGAGCGTGAGCGCCAGCGTTCGGCGCTGCTCAATTGGGAAAATGCGCTGATGTTTGCCGTGGCCGCCCAGCAGGATATCGCCACGCTGCCGAAGTTAGCCAATTCCGATTTTGGTCTTTGGTATCTCCATAAAGCGTGCCATGCGTTTGAGGGCGCGCCGGAGATCGCCACTATCTCCCGGCATATTCAGCAAGTGGATCGTGAATGGCTGGAAGTCCTGCTACATGAAGATGCCAGCCAGCGGCTTGAGGCGCTGGGCGAGATTCGAGATGCCACCCGCACAGTGTTGATGCTGCTCGACGATGTACTCGAGCGTGCTTCCGGCTTAGATGCCGGACGCGACAGCTTGACCCGCTTACTCAACCGCAAGTTTCTACCGGTCGTGCTCAGCCGCGAAATCGATATTGCCCGCCATTCGGAGCACTGTTTTGCGCTGTTAATGGTCGATATCGATCACTTCAAGTCGATCAACGACACCCATGGTCACGACGCAGGCGACAGCGTGCTGCAGCAGGTGGCGAGTATTCTTGACCGCTCCACCCGGGGCGGAGATTACGTGTTCCGCATGGGCGGCGAAGAGTTTTTAATTGTACTCGTGGATACCGATCATGAGGGTAGTCGATTATTTGCTGAGCGGTTACGCCAGTCGGTGGCTAAAGAGCCGCTGCTCGCGGGCGCGGATACGCTGCTTAACGTGACGATTAGCGTGGGCGTTACGCTCCACGACGGCCATCCTGACTATCACCACTCCCTGCAGCGGGCAGACCAAGCACTTTATCAAGCTAAGCGCGGCGGGCGAGACCGGGTCGTGGTGCAGTGATGGTGCTGGAAATGTAAACCAGGCCTGTTAATGCACTTTTTTGGTGCTTTTTTCCTGTCTTTGATCTTTTTTAGTGCGTAAATAGTGCTTAAAGAAGAAGGAGTCTGCCATGTTATTTGGCTTATACCCCCGCTTTGAACGCCCAATAGAGTTTTTCACCATTTTGGCGCATTAATTGCTTCTATTAAGTTAAAGGGCACAGTGAATATCTGTCTGTCATAAGCTTAGTGAAAAGGAAGCGATAGCTACCCATGATTCTGTGCGACCTCGCAAAACCACACGCTGCCTCCGGCCACCGCTTTGATCAGGGCCGCCACTGGGCGGCTTCGTTGGCGCTCACCTTTGCCCATCGCGATGGCGCCACTCGCATGGTGCAAGCTCGCCACACCGGGCCACTGCGGGTGCAGCGTCCGTTTTACCCGGAAGGCAGTGATGAGGCGTGTCATATCTACGTCCTGCACCCGCCGGGCGGGTTGGTCAGCGGCGATGCACTTACCATCAGCGCCCATGTAGAGCGCGGCGCCCATGCGCTACTCACCACGCCAGCCGCCAATAAACTCTATAAAGCCGACAGCCAGGGCGTTGCCTGGACGCAGCACACCCAGTTGAGCGTTGAAGATGGCGGGACCCTTGAGTGGCTGCCCCAGGAGACCATTGCCTTTGATGGCTCCAAGGGCGAGCAGCGCACCCAGATTGACCTACACGGCAGCGCCCGCTGCCTGGGCTGGGAAGTGATGGCGCTAGGCCGCCCGGCCAGCGAGTTACCTTATATTTCCGGGCGCATTGAGCAGCACTTTCGCTTAACCCTGGACGGCAAGCCGCTGTGGCTAGAGCGCCAGCCGCTTGATCCGCTTCACCCACGCTTTAAAGGTCGTTGGGGCCAAGGCGGTGCCACTGTGCAGGCGACGCTGTGGGCGGTGGGCATTGCTGACGCGCCTGCGGCGATTGAAACCTTGCGTGAAGCACTCCCGGATAACCCGCGCTGGGCGGCCACCGTGCGCCATGGCGTATTGCTGCTGCGCTATTTAGGTAACTCGCGCAATGAAGCCTGGGCGCTGTGTGAACAGGCCTGGCACCTGCTGCGCCCCCGTTGGATCGACCGCGCCGCACATACGCCACGAATTTGGCTAACCTAATCAGTATCCCTGTGATGCACTGCTGGAGACCTATGCCATGGAATTAACCCCGAGAGATAAAGACAAGCTGCTGCTGTTCTCTGCCGCCCAACTGGCCGAGCGCCGCAAAGCCCGCGGTTTAAAGCTCAACTACCCCGAAGCGGTCGCGCTAATCAGCTTTGAGATTATGGAAGGCGCCCGGGACGGCCGCAGCGTAGCTGACTTAATGAGCTATGGCCGCGAGATCCTTAGCCGCGACGACGTGATGGAAGGCGTCGCCGAAATGATCGACGACGTCCAGGTGGAAGCCACCTTCCCCGACGGCACCAAACTGGTCACTGTTCATACACCTATTGTGTGATGGGTGCTTACACCTCACAACAAAACCAAGGAGCAAGCAGATGATTCCTGGTGAATATCAGTTAAAAGACGGTGATATCGAGCTGTGCGTGGGCCGTGAGCGGATTAGCGTGGAAGTGGCCAATACCGGCGACCGGCCGATTCAAATCGGTTCCCACTACCACTTTGCCGAAGCCAACCCCGCACTGACTTTTGATCGCGCTAAGGCGCGGGGTTACCGCTTGGATGTGGCCGCAGGCACGGCGATTCGCTTTGAGCCCGGCCAAACCCGTGAAGTCACGCTGATTCCCTATGTGGGCAAGCGGGAAATTTACGGCTTCCGTGGCGATGTGATGGGTGCGCTCGATGGAGGTAAGCAATGAAACCAGTTAACAAGATCAGTCGGCAGGCTTACGCCGATATGTACGGCCCCACGGTAGGCGACCGAGTGCGTCTGGGCGATACCGACCTGTGGATTGAAGTTGAAAAAGACGCCACCCACTACGGTGATGAAGTGAAGTTTGGCGGCGGCAAAGTCATCCGTGACGGCATGGGTCAGAGTCAGCGCGCCGATGACACGGTGATGGATACGGTGATCACCAATGCGCTGATTCTAGATTGGTGGGGCATCGTTAAAGCCGATGTGGGCATTCAAAACGGCCGCATCGCCGCGATTGGCAAAGCCGGTAACCCGGATACCCAACCGGATGTAGAGATCGTGATTGGCCCCGGCACCGAAATCATCGCCGGTGAAGGCAAGATTCTCACCGCAGGCGCCCTGGATGCCCATATCCATTTTGTCTGCCCACAGCTGGTGGAAGAAGCGCTAATGAGCGGCATTACCACCATGCTCGGCGGCGGCACCGGCCCGGCCACCGGCACCAACGCCACCACCTGCACCCCCGGCGCTTGGCACATCGGTAAGATGCTGCAAGCGGTGGACGATATGCCCATGAACATCGGCTTTCTGGGCAAAGGCAACGCCAGCCTGCCCGAATCCCTGGAGCTACAGCTTCAAGCGGGCGCCATGGGCCTCAAGCTCCACGAAGACTGGGGCACCACGCCCGCGTCGATCAATAACTGCCTGAATGTCGCTGATGCCTACGATGTGCAGGTAGCGATCCACACCGACACCCTGAACGAATCGGGCTTTGTGGAAGACACCCTGGCGGCGTTTAAAGAGCGCTGTATTCACACCTACCACACGGAAGGCGCGGGCGGCGGTCACGCCCCGGATATTCTGACTGCCTGCTCGAAAGCCTACGTATTGCCGTCTTCCACCAACCCAACGCGGCCCTACACGGTCAACACTATCGACGAACACCTCGATATGCTGATGGTGTGCCACCACCTCGACCCCAATATTCCCGAAGACGTCGCTTTCGCCGACTCACGTATTCGCCGCGAAACCATCGCCGCGGAAGATATTCTGCATGATCTGGGTGTAATCTCGATGATTGCCTCAGACTCCCAAGCCATGGGGCGGGTCGGTGAAGTGGTCTGCCGCACCTGGCAAACCGCGCATAAGATGAAAGTGCAGCGCGGCCTGCTGCCAGAAGACGAAGCCCTGGGTGCCGATAACTTCCGCGCCAAGCGCTATATCGCCAAGTACACCATTAACCCAGCGATCACCCACGGCATCGCCCATGAAGTGGGCTCCATCGAAGTGGGTAAGATGGCCGATTTAGTGCTATGGAAACCGGCTTTTTTCGGCGTAAAACCGGCGATGATGATCAAAGGTGGCATGATTGCGGCGGCGCCCATGGGCGACCCCAACGCCTCGATTCCGACGCCCCAGCCGGTACACTACCGCTATATGTTCGGCGCCCTGGGCCGTGCGGCTAGCCAAACCCGGCTCAGCTTTGTCAGCCAGGCTGCGTTAGACGCTGGCATTAAAGAGACATTGGGCCTCAATAGCCAACTGGCAGCGTGTAAAAACGTACGCCAAGTGCGCAAGCAGGATATGAAGCTCAACGACGCCTGCCCCGATTTAACCGTCGACCCACAAACCTACGAAGTGCGCTGCGATGGCGAAATTTTAACCTGCGAGCCCGCCACCGAATTGCCGCTGGCTCAGCGCTATCATTTATTTTAATTAAGGCTATTTCACTTAGGTAGAGGTGACGGGGGTAGGCCGTAGAGAGGGTCTTTTGCCATGGATGGCAAAAGTAGCGTACAGGGATGTATTCACAGCGCCCTCTCGTAGGCCTACCCCCGGCACAGCCTCATAGATAGCGAAAGGACGATAGCAATGCTGAAACTGATAGAACGTTTAGGGCCGATAGAGGAAAGCGCGGCGAGCGACACGCTGACGCTGCCCTTTGAGCTACGCATCCGTGGGCGCTTGAAAGCCCAAAGCGATAGCGGCCGTGAACTGGGTCTATTCCTAGATCGCGGCCCAGTATTGCGCAGCGGTGAAGGCCTGAAAGCCGAAAGCGGCGAAGTCGTACGCGTCTGCGCCGCCGTAGAACCGGTGGTTACCGCGCGAGTGAGTGCTGGCTTACCGCTGGCGCGGCTTGCTTACCACCTGGGCAACCGCCATGTGCAGCTGGCGCTGGGTGAGGACGAAAAAGGCGCTTGGGTGCGCTTTCCGCCAGACCACGTGCTGGAAGAACTCGCCGAACTGCTGGGGGCTGAACTAGAGCACCATAACGCCACCTTCGACCCAGAGCCGGGCGCCTATAACCAAGTGGGCGGCGGGCATTCCCATTCACACGGTCATGATCATTCCCACGACCATGGGCATTCTCACGACCACGACCACGCACATGAGCACCACCATGCCCACTGATTCAGCTGCGCTAGAAAGCCAAAGCGATGAGCTGGCGCTGCTAGGCTTAATGCAACTGGTCAGCCCTGCGCTACCCATCGGTGCTTTTGCCTTCTCACAAGGCCTGGAGAGCGCTTTTGAGCTGGACTGGGTACGCGATGAAGCCAGCCTTGCTGAATGGCTGAGCGGCATCTTGGAAGATGGCCTAACCCGCTGCGAGCTGCCGGTGCTGGCGCGGCTGCATCAAGCGTTTGATCAGGCAGATGGTGAATCCATTGCCGTTTGGGATGAGTGGCTGGCCGCTACGCGGGAAACTGCTGAGTTAGCCGCGGAAGATAGCCGCCTGGGCGCCTCGCTTAAACGCCTGCTGGGCAGCTTGGACTTATTGCCAATAGAAGAGCAACTGCCAAGTGAGGACTTACAACTGCCCTTGCTGCCGGATCATGCAGGCTATGTGACTCTATTTGCCTATACGGCGCATGCCCGCGGCGTGTCTGTTCGCCAAACCTTGCTGGGCTTTGCCTGGGCGTGGTTGGAAAACCAGCTTGCGGTGGCCTGCAAAGCCTTGCCGCTAGGCCACACCGCCGCCCAGCGCGTTATAGAACAGCTGCGGCCAGCATTAGTGGCTGCCGTTGACCAAGCGCTTACATTAGATGACGACGAGCTAGGCCCCGTGCTGCCCGGCTTAGCCCTGGCAAGCGCTCTACACGAAACCCAGTATTCACGACTGTTTAGAAGTTAGGAGATTTTCATTATGACGCACTGTTTACGTATTGGCGTGGGCGGCCCGGTAGGGTCTGGCAAAACGGCGCTACTCAAGCAACTCTGTTTAGCGCTGCGGGATTACTACGATATCGCCGTGGTCACCAACGATATCTACACCCGCGAAGACGCCGACTTCCTGCTTAAGCACGATGCCCTACCGGCGGATCGCATTCTGGGGGTAGAAACCGGCGGCTGCCCGCATACCGCGATCCGCGAAGATGCCTCGATGAACCTGGCGGCCATCGACGAGCTACAGGCGCGCCATCCCAAGCTGGAGCTGGTCATGGTGGAGTCGGGCGGCGACAATCTTTCGGCCACCTTTAGCCCCGAGCTTTCCGATCTCACGCTCTACGTGATCGACGTCTCCGCAGGCGACAAAATTCCCCGCAAGGGCGGGCCGGGTATCACCAAATCAGATCTATTGATTATCAACAAGATGGATATCGCCGAGCAGGTGCACGCATCGCTCGACATCATGGCGCGCGATTCGAAAAAAATGCGCGGCGAACGGCCCTTTGTGTTTACCAATCTGTATGACGGGGTGGGGCTGGAAGAGATCATCCGCTTTATTCTCGATAAAGGGATGCTTGATGAGCGGCGTCCGCAGGCCGAAGCGACCGCTAGCTAACGTCAATCAACCCGTGTAATCGGCTGGCGATTTGGATTGACGTACCATGGCAGCCCAAGGCGGGTATTGCGTTCCAGTTCGGCAATCACCTGGGCGCCCAACAGTAAAATGACGGCGCCCACTTCCAGGCTAATCAATACGACCACCAGCGCCGCCAATGAACCGTAGACGGCGTTAACGAATGAGAGGTTGGCGAAATAGTAGACCAGTAACAGCCGAACCCCTTCCCATAGCAGGGCTGCCACAAAGCCGCCTACGATTGCTCGACGCAAGGCAATGCGCACCACTGGCAGCACTTTATAGATAGCGCTGAACAACAGGAACACCCCGGTGAAACTGGCTATGTTAAGCACTGGCTCTGAAAACCCCGCCAAAGGCAGCTCCCGTTCAAATAACAGCATGACCAGCGCATTCAGCGAACTGGCCAGGGTGACCACCAGCGTGAGCACCATAAGCGCCGCCCCAAGAACCACCATAAAGGCATAAGGAAGCAGCACTGATACCCAGGCGCTACGCTTGATATGCGGGCTATCCGGCGCATGGAAAATGATCGCTAAAGCGTCTTCCAGCATACGAAAGGCGAAGGAACTGAACAGCAACAAAATGGGAAAGCTCAGAATGCCGATGACATCCCGGGAATCCAGCAGGCTGCGCACGGCCTCAACCAAGACTTCGGCATGGGCGGGTGCCATATGGCGTGCTTGTATCGACAGTACATTGAGAAGGTGCTGCTGATCCACCACGTGGGTTAATAGCACCACCAGCACGGCAAAAAGCGGCACGATAGAGAGCAAAATATTGTAGCCCACGCCGCCGGCGAGCAGGATGCCGTGATTTTTAAAAAAATTGCGTAATACGCGCCAGGCAAAGTGAGCCAACCGAGGGAGCAGGAGCAAGACAGCGCTAAAAAATGAGGGGGTTTGAACCATGCTTGCCATTCTCCTTGTGACTTGCTAATGCCATGATACGCCCATGGCGCTAGCAATTAACAAGGGCAACGATCAAGAAAGTCAGGAATGGATGGGGCTGGGTTAAGATGGCGGCGGTCGAAAGCACTGATGAAGGTAAGCCTTAAAAACAAAAAGGTCGCCCTGACCAGGCGGTAGAAAGGTCAGGGCAACCGAAGAAGGTGGCTAAGCATCTAGCTTAAAACGGGCCATCCTTGGCCACCACCACTTCAGGATGAACGTATACGCTATCGGAAGCCTTAACTTAGGTTATGAACCTAAGTATTAATTGTTAATTAATTGAATATTAAGTAAAAAAACACCGCAAATTGGTTAAAGTCTGTGCATTTTAGGTCGATAAGGCCCCTATAACTATTAAAAACTCATCCCTCAAGACAGACTTTGGAACTTGCTCACAAATGACCACTCCCTCTGCTTCTAAACGCGCCCTGGGTTTACAAACCAAGGTGCTGATACTGGTACTGCTCCCCCTTCTAATAGTGACGGTTGCCCTGGTCGGGTTTAAAGCCTACAGCAACATCCAAGACACCCACGACGTATTGGCAGAACAGCGTGAAATGCTGATTGAAGAGCGCCGCAAAGCGGTGCGCGATATCGTCCAGATGGCCACTTCTGCCATCGAGCCCATTTACGAACAAGCCGGTGCCAACGATGCGGCTGCCAAACAGCGGGTAGCCGAGCTGGTGCGTTCCATGCGCTTTGAAGATAACAACTACATCTTCATCTACGACTATGACGGTAACAATATCGTCACGGCGCCTGCACCAGAGCGTGAAGGCACCAACATGATCGACGCGCAAACGCCTGATGGCACTTACCTGATTCGCGAGATCATTAAGCTCGCCCAGAGTGGTGGTGGCTTCTACAGCTATATGTGGGACTACCCAGGTACCAACCGAATTGAACCCAAGCACTCCTTCGTTGACCGCCTTGAAAAATGGGACTGGCTCATTGGTGCAGGGGTTTACGTTACCGATGCTGACGACGCCATTGCCGAGCTTGAAGCCGCGGCTGCCGCTGATTTGCGCCAAGGCATTATATTTGCCTCCCTGTTGGGGCTGGGCCTATTTATCGTTATTGCGCTGATCGCGTATGGCCTAGTGCGTCGCACGCTGGGGCCGATCAAACGCACGACCGCGGCGATGCACGATATTGCTCAGGGGCGCGGTGATTTAACCCGTCGCTTAGCGGTTGAAAGCGGCGATGAGATTGGCGAGCTAAGCGCGCAATTTAACGCCTTTGTGGCGCGCATGCAGACCACGTTGCGCGACGTGCGCAGTAGTACGCTGAGCGTCCACCAAGCGGCGAGTGAGATCTCACAAAGCTCCGATGAGCTTGCCACCCGAACCGAGCAGGCGGCGGCCAACCTCCAGGAAACGTCAGCTTCCATGGAGGAGATCACCTCAACCGTTAATCACAGTGCTGACAATGCCCAGCAGGCCAACACGCTGGTTCAGTCTACTGCTGATGTGGCCCGCGAAGGCGAGACTGCCATGGGGCAGGTTGAGACCACCATGCGCGATATCAACGACTCCGCATCGCGCATCAGCGACATCATCACCATGATCGATGCGATTGCCTTCCAGACCAATATTCTGGCGCTTAACGCTTCGGTGGAAGCCGCACGGGCGGGCGAGCATGGCCGTGGCTTTGCCGTAGTGGCGCAAGAGGTGCGGGTGCTGGCCAGCCGTTCAAGCGATGCTTCCAAAGAGATTCGTGCGCTTATCGATACATCTGTTCAGCACACTGAATCGGGCGCGAAGCTGGTGCGTAGCGCGGGCGACACCATGCGCGAGATCGTCTCTAGCGTCGCGAAAGTCACCGATGTAATCGGCGAGATCACCGCCGGTGCCAAAGAGCAGAGCAGCGGTATCGGCCAGATCAACACCGCCGTGGCTGAAATGGACACCATGACCCAGCAGAACGCCGCCATGGTAGAAGAGTCGACCACCGCCGCCGCCAATATGCGCCGCCATGCAGAGCATCTGAACCAGCTAATCAACTCTTTTGTACTCGGCGAAGATGAGCCACAGCATCAGGCGCTAGCCTCTCCGGCGTCTCAGCAGCGTGGCGGTGATAATGGCTTGAAGCGCCCCGCGCTTTCATCGCACGCCTCATCACAGCCATCATCCAAGCCCTCACCGGCAACGGCAAAGCACGCTGCAGATGAGTGGGAGGCGTTCTAACGCCTAACGCTATAGCGGGTATAAAAACGGGGCTTGCCATTGGCAAGCCCCGTTGCGTTTCTGGCTAATGCCCCGACCAGCCCAACAAAATCGGCACATAAACCACCAGTAGCAGCACCCCGATCAGCCCCAGCAGGTAAGGGATAATCGCCCGGGTAATCCGCTCCAGCGGTAGCTGAGTGATCGAAGACGCCACATAGAGGTTAATCGCCACGGGCGGGGTAATCATGCCAATCGAAAGCCCCACCACGATAATCAAACCAAAGTGGATCGGGTCAATCCCCAGCTGCAGCACCAGTGGCAGCAGCACTGGCGTAAGAATAATCAGCGCACTGGCGGTTTCGATAAACACCCCGGTGAGCAGAATAATCCCCACGATCAGCAGCATGATCACGTAAGGGTTGGTAGAGAGCGACAGCACCGCCTGGGCAATCGCCCCCGGCACCTGCCAGCTTGACAGCGTCCAGCTCAGCACCGCCGACATGGCAATCACCAGCATGATCACCGCGGTGGTCATCGCCGAACGGATCAGCAGTTTATAAACCTGCGGCAGCGTCAGGTCACGGTAGACAAACAGCGACACCAGCATGGCGTAGTTCACCGCCACCACGGCGGCCTCTGAAGGGGTAAATTTCCCCGTGAAGATACCGCCGAGGATAATCACCGGCGTCATCAATCCCCAGCTGGCGTCTTTAAAGGTATTCCAGATGGTCGCCAGCGACAGCGGCGTGCCTTTGGGGTACTGGCGCTTATAGGCTTGGGTGATCGCAATCGCCATTAATCCTAAACCCATCGCTAACCCCGGCAAAAAGCCGTTGAGAAACAGCTTTGAAACCGACTGCTGGGCGATGACCGCGTAGATGATCATTGGCACCGAGGGCGGAATCACCACCCCAATGGTACCGCTGGCGGCAATCAAGCTGGCCGCCGAGGCCGGGTCATAGCCTTTGCGCTTAAGCTCTGGTACCAGGCTTGAGCCCACGGCGGCAGTCGTCGCAGCACCTGAGCCTGAAATGGCCGCAAAGAACATGCCTGCCATGACTGAAACCACCGAAAGCCCACCGCGCATAAAGCCGACGAGCGAATCGGCAAAGCTGACCAGCTTTTCGCTTACCTTGCCCTGGGCCATTAAATCCCCGGCGAGGATAAACATTGGGATGGCGACCAAGGCAAAGGAGTTAATGCCCTGGAACATCTGCTGGGTGACCACCATCAGCGGTACGCCGGATTGGTAAAGGGCGTAGAGCGTGCTGGCGCCAATCGCAAAGGCGATCGGCACGCCCAGCAGCATAAACAGGAAGAACAGCCCAAACAGCAGCAGCGTCATAGCGACTCCTCCTGGGGTTGGGCGGTTTCGCCGTTAATCAGCAGCTCAACAATATCGACCAGCGAATACCACGCCATAATGGCCGCACAAATCGGCATCACCGCGTAAACGTAGGTCATCGACAGCCGCAGCGAGGCGGATTTCTGAAAGCTCTGCACCTGCATATAGCGGTAGCCGATCACAATCAGCGCGATCATAAACGCCAGCACGATCAGCAGGGCGGCAAGCTTTGCTATTTGGCGCAGGCGGCCGGGCAGGGCATCGACCACAAAGGTCACGGCAATGTGCCGACCACGCTGGAATGCCAAAGTGCCCGCTAAAAAGGTGATCCACACCAGCAGAAAGCGGGCGACTTCTTCTGTCCAGCCCACTGCGCTGAAAAACACCCGCGAGACAATCTGTAGGGTAATCACCCCAATCAGCGCCGCCATACCCGCAAAGACCACGGGCTGGATGATCGCATCCAGCCCGCGCTCAATTCGCCGTAGCAGCCTTAACAGCGGTTGAGTCAGTGTGGTCACTTACTTGAGCGCCTCCTGAATGCGTGGCAGGTAATCACCGAACTGCTCGCCGTACTTCTCATACACCGGCGCCACGGCGGCTTGGAAGGCTTCCATATCCGGATTGTCGTTGATCTCCATGCCTGCATCACGCAGCGCTTGCAGCTGTTCGCTCTCCATCTCTGCGTTCATCTGGCGCTCATGCTCGGCGGCTTCCTGGGCTGCTGCCAGTAATACTTCTTGGGCGTTTTCAGGCAGTTGGTTCCAGGCGGGCATACCCATCACAAAAATCGCCGGGGCGTAGGTGTGGCGGGAAAGGGTCATGTAGTTCTGGGTTTCATCCAGGTTGAACGAGTGGATCACGTTTACCGGGTTTTCCTGGCCGTCGATGGTGCCCTGCTGCATGGCGGTAAGCGCTTCCGTCCACGCCATGGGGATCGCGTTGGCGCCCAGCTCGCGGAAGGTGTCGGTGTAAACCGGGTTCTCCATTACGCGGATACGCAGGCCGTCCAGGTCTTCCGGCGAGTTCACCGCCCGCTCGCTGTTGGTCAGGTTACGGAAACCACGCTCGGCGTAAGCCATGCCTTTCAGGTTAACCTCAGAAAGCTTATCGAGCAGCTCCTGGCCAATCGGGCCGTCGAGCACTGCGTAAGCAGCTTCCGGGGAGGGGAACAGGAACGGCAGTTCAAATACCGCCATCTCTTCGACAAAGTTGGCCACCGGGCCGTTGGTAATCACGCCCATATCCACCGTGCCGATCTGCATGCCTTCCAGCAGCGTGCGTTCGTCACCCAGTGTGGCGTTGGGGTAGATCTCGATATCCACCTTGCCGTCGGTACGTTCTTCCACCAGCTCTTCAAACTTGGTGGCGGCGATGTGGAAACCATCCTGCTCATTAACCACGTGGGCCAGGCGTAGGGTAACGGGATCCATATCAGCAAAATCAGCGGCGTTCGCGGCGCTTACCAGCGCCAGTGAGACACCCAGTGCCAGCGTGCTACGTGCAAATGTTTTCATATTATTATGTTCCCAATCGATGAAGGTGCAGAAGTGCTCCCAAAGCATGCACCACCGCGGGGAAAACGGTCAATTGACCAATGGACTCAAGCGCCATACGGCTGGACACAGCGCCCCTGCACAGTTACGATACGCACCCACAAGCGCCCGTAGCTCAGTTGGATAGAGTATCGGCCTCCGAAGCCGAGGGTCGCAGGTTCAAATCCTGCCGGGCGCGCCAAATTGTGAAAAAAAGGGCCTGCGAGAGATCGTGGGCCCTTTTTTTTTGTGTGAGATAATTTGAACGGCTCTTGGAGAAGGAGCTAATTAGTCCTTACTATGGTTGCTTAATGCGATGTTTTTCATATGCTTCCATCTTATAACGCTCTAATGATTCCATAATTCGTTTGTTTATTGCTGCTCTCGACAGACCTTCTTCATTAGTTTCCATTTTTGGCATAGATAAATTCAATGTAAGTTCACCACTGCTAGGATCCTCCTTGCCTGAAAATTCAAACAAAATTCTACATGTGCCGGAACAGATCTCATTTTCAAATCTATAGTCACATTGCACACCGAATAGCTTTACGAATGGATGTATTGATGTGTCACTCACAAAGAATGTTGAATGAAGACCTTGTCCTTTCATTTTCATGTCTTCAATTTTATCTTTCATCCAAGCTATGTTTGTTGGAGGGTTCGGTACATTATGGTCGGGGGAAAAGTGAATGTCTCTTGTGTCAGTAAAAGTTAACATGGAATATTTTGCATTTTGAGTGAGATCATTCAAAAATAATACGCGATTTTCATTTGTAAAGTCGCTATACCTTATTATTCTTATATCACTGTCGTGCTTGATATGCCCTTCGCTTTTGAAATGCTTAATTAGTGAGTTAGAAACTTTATTACCAAATTCCATTGTTTCTGGAGCGGTATGGCTAAGAGAAATACTTAATGTTTTTCCATCATCACTCTTGCGTATTTCCACCCGACCGCTATGAGTAGCGGAGTTTTCACCCCAATTTTTCACAGGGTCTCTTCTATCTATTTCAAAATCCATGTAAACATGATTAGGGTTGTCATCTAATACTGTAAAGTCAGACAGTGAAGAAATGCTGAATACACCGAATTGATCATTTAGTAATGTTTCGTAATCAATGGTGTGGGGAATAGATTCGATTAGGTTCGTCTCAGAGTCCCAAGTAATAGTACGGGTCTTAGATTTTGGAGACTCTTCTTTTGTTCGATAGCTTTCCCTTAAGTCAATATATTCAAACGGGGAGAGTCCAGTTTTGATTAGAATGGGGCCAGTAACTTCTTTTTGTTCAGATCCTGTAAAAACACCTCTTGCACGAAGAACAGACTTTAATTCTGTTGTTTTGACTTTTGTTTGGCCAATCAACTGACGTAGGAAATCACGTGTCGGAAGAAGAACCTCTTCATTATTACTCATCATTCAAACTCCTGAAGTCAGGTCGATAGCTTGAAACTTTTATACGATTATAAATGCCGTTTTCAAAACCCATCGCTGCTTTTTTAACAGCATCTCCATGATTAGAGCTGATATAGTTTGGGAATAGAAAAAGGTATTTGCAACTCATATCTTGTGTATACTCTTTGGCTGCCTGTATTAACCTACGCAACGAATCTTGATCAAAATCTTCTATGCTCGAAAGGCAAAAGGTATCTTGATCGTTATTGGATTTAGCTTTAATTATTAAGGGGATAAGTGGGGATGTGAGGAATTCTAAAGGACAAATTTTACCGTATCTTGAGATTGACTTGTCAACATAGCTTAATGATGTTTCTGGGTAATAGAAATAAAACTGCTCACTCCCTTCTTTTTCTCGCAAATGATTTATTGTATCGAAAATAAATTGAATTTGTTTATTGTCTATCACATGGAAAGACTCAAAATTCCAATCTGCATCCAATCGAGTGTTAGCTACTCTAGCAACAACGTTGTCGTATGTGTTTTCGTTACTTGAAAGCCAAAAAAGAACGCCTGAATCACGACTTTTTGTAGTGCGGCCAACTAGTTCTTGCTGCTGTTTTTTTAGTTCAGAATGCTTGTAGCACTCCAGTGTTTGAACAAGATCTTTAGCATGTTCATTGAAAGTCCTTTTAGGATTGTTCTCATACGGTTCTCCCGAGTGCTTAACTGAAATTATAGCATTTTCTGCGGTAGAACCTTCAAGTGGGCTTTTATAGCAGTATAAATAATCAATTCCATGTGTCTCTCTTTTTCCTGTTTTAGAGCCCGCCCTGGCATGTTGCATAGATTTTTTACACGTAAGTGACTGGCCAGTAAGCGCTCCTTCCCATCCTAATAGAGAAAAGAAATTCCCAACGATATTCTCGCCAATTTCGCCTATTTTTTTTGATTTTTCACCCATGAAAATTTCCTTCAATAAATTGCTTGTATTGTGTGTGACGGCTAATAAAAACTAAGGGACACTGTTTTGGCTGTTAGCTTGCTTAGGCTTTATGTGTATTATGTCATGTTGATAAAAAAAAGACATAACAAAGTAAGATTTTTAAATTATTTTGTCTATAACTTATGTTTGCCAATATAGTATTCCATTGTTAATTGAGTGGAGGGCTAGTTGTGATTAATGTTGGTTATATTATTTAGGTATTAAATTGTTAGTAAGGAGTTTTTTATGCTATCGTTACCTAAACCATTACGCCGTACACACAAAACTCAACTTGAACTGAGGCCGCCAAGTGTTGTGAATCACTCTTAAATTGCTTATTGAGTTTAATTCCACAGGTTAACCCCTGAATAATGCCGCTTGTTAAAGTCAAAATATTTTATAGAGCCAAGCATGTTTAATGATCTTAGAACCTGTAGTGACTGATGTCTCCCGATTTGTATTGATAAATAAAAGTGAAGTTGCAAAAATAATGAGAACTCTTGTGAACACCTAAAACCAGTGACAGATTCACGCCGCTCCCAAGGTCTATCGTAACAGTATGCATGATTGGAAACTTTAATAAAAAACTCACAATTGAGGCACGCATAATTTGCCTCCTCGTCTTCTTCGCCTTCGATACACGATGCAATATCATATGCATTTACATTAATTTGATGCCCGCAACAAGGACAGCTAGAAATGTTATTTTCTTTAAATTCTGTTAGATACAGGTTTCCTGCCACATGTTTCCAAGCCTCTTGTTCACTAATTTCATGGTGTTCTTCAATTTTACAAACTTCTTGCATAAAACAATGCTCATACTCTTGCCTAAGAATTAAAAGTAGCGCTTGATAAATTATATTGCTTGACTCATTGGTATTAAACTTAACGCTTATCTCTCCAACTTTATCTTTTAAACTAACTCTAGTTACTTTGTTAAGGTTTTGACTGCTGATAATAACTGTATCATCAATAATGTACACTTTTGCATGATAAATCTTATGGTCTATAAATATTAAGTTCTGATAACGAGAATTTAAATGACAATCATCTCTGATTAACACTAAATGAGGAATCGCAGGCATAGTGTTAAGTATTTGCGATACATCCCTATCACTTGTATAAGCACTTAAAAGAAATACATGTTTTTTAGCTCTTGGGATTTCTACTTCTAAATAATTCCAGAACTCCTCTCCATACATAAGTTCTACTGCCATCCCTAATCCTCTTAAATTTAACGCCGCCAACACGCGCAGCTTTGTAGTGGAAGCGAAGTCGCAACGGAAAAGCTGTTGCTGCGTTTGGCCAGGTTAGGCATTGCCATATTCATTCCCACCAAGCTACGCACCCGATGTATTCGTTTATTACGATCCGTACTTCAATGTACCCGAATGCCGATGCCACATAGCGATACATGTTTGGTTGAATGACAATCCAACCGCTTTGATCCGTATCTTGACCGGTTAACATCCGCTGCATCGCACGGCTTCCTACTTCCGGCCAAACTTCAGCAGCAACTGGCTGCTCAAAATCCACGCGCTGCTGCTCTGTCAGAGCAATCATGGGAAATACGGAAATATCGTCAGGTTCACGAGCAACTGATTCATGAAACTCAAATAATGCATGCCCTTGAGCAAGCTTGGTTAATACTGTCTTTACACGATTATGTTCTGGTTCGAAAATCGTTTTGCCTTGTACCACAGATATAGAAGATTCAATCTTCGAACGAAGAGCCTGCTTTCTTTGAAGAATCTTCGCAATTTTCTCACGGCCAATTTTATCTGGGTCTGTAGAGCCAGCTAGTACACACGAAACTAGGCACGCTAAATATTCCTCATCTATGGAAAAGCTGTTGTTGCATTCAATGCAGGCAGGCACTACCGGCAAATTTTCCGGAAAAGGTTGGTCAAGGAAAATTCTTGATGGGCAATGATCCCTTGTACCAGTTTCTCCGCCACAGAAGGCACAGTACGAAAGCGTCCGCTGGTCTCCGAAGTTTGTTATATGCTCCATACTGATCCTGCCTAACGCTTGCAGCATGCGCGCCCACGGAATGGAACCGAAGGCGCAATATAGTGGGCGTCGCAATGCCTGCACTTATGAGGCATTAGATTACCCACCAGCCATCAGATGCTGGTAATAAAAGCAACGTTTGGCCGTTCTCATAAGTTTCAAGAACCCCTTTAAGAAAATCCAAAGCTGTTGTATTCAACCAGATACTTGCCTGATTTTCGCTCTGGCATATTCGCTTTTCAATCATCGCCTTGTACGTTTTAGCTGGCAAGTTGTCTTTTTCGCCTGCAATCACGTAAAAGAAGAAACCATAGTAATCAGCATTCTTAGGGACAGGTGCCGGTGCAGTTTCTATAAAGAATCTCACGCCATTTTTGTTTGTATATTCCTGCATTATTTCTCCTTGCGATGCCTAACGCCTAGCTCACCGGGAAAATGCGAGCGCAGCGAGTATTTTGTCCGGTGGAGCTACTTGTTAGGTGATGACTTATCATGATGGTTCCTGAGCTCTTCCCACTCTTCTTCAGTCAAACTGTCAGACCACTCTTTCATTTCCTTGAGTATTTGCTCCGTATCGTTTTCACCAAGAAATTCCTCAATAGTCATATTGGGATCAATTTCGAACTCTTTCGGCACCGGGACTTCTTGTAATAGCTCCCTGCATTTCGAGACCAATTCTTCGACCCTTTCTCTATCTCTTATTTTTCCAGCTCGACTCTCATCAAGACGATCATCAGCATGAATCAAATATTGCTCAAGCACATAATAAAGGTCTCTTTCTCTTCGCTTGTACTTGTCGCGTATTGACCTTTTAAGGTCTTTAACCATTGCTTGTTCCCTGATTCACCTAACAGCGTATTAGACGGCGCGTTCTATGAATGAACGTGCTGGCATTTTTTTCCGGCAAATGCAGCTTGCCAGATTTTCCCAAAACTATGATTTTGTTAGTTATTAATTTTCATTAGGCTATATATCCAAAATTCGCTTGCCTGCTGCATTTTCCGGAGGGTTCGCTTTGGGGCGTTTCAGCCTTATGCTACTTGCTTATTAGCTTTCGGGCACGAGCCCAATTCTCTACTGAATTTAGCCTAGCACAAGCGGCTGAAGCAGGCTGAGGCCCGTAAGCTTTTCTTTTCAACGCTCCTTCTTGGACTGCTGATTAGGGGGCATAACATTTTCCAGCGATGCTGGTTGTACAGCAGGCGTAGTCTTGATTGGATGTGTGCTAGGGAGCAAACAAGCACCCCGCGTATGCTCGTGTAAGTCAAGAGGCGGGGCATGCGGATATTGATCTGAAAAGGGCAGAGTGCTTCAGCTTCGCTCGAAATTGATAGCCTCACATTCGGCTATCGCTATCCGGTGCTCATGGCCATTACACGGCAAGCTTACAGTTCGAGAAAAGAGGATGAGTAAAGGCTAAATCCTAGACCAAGCATCGGCCTTAAGCCGACATAAAGTCATTCCAGCGCCTTACCAAATAGTTGTGCTCAGCCATGACGGTATTCCACACCACGATGCGGCTCATTCTTGTCTGGTAGTCTCCGCCGTCGCGGATTTCACCTCGGTGAATCAGGTCAGAGTTTCCATCGGAGACTGGAAGGCCCTTGGCGGCAGGTTTGCCGCCATACCAAAAGTCCCACTCCGCAGCGGATAGGTGAGGGCGGGTCAGTTCTGGGGTGGAAATGTAATAGCCTTGGCGGGCCATGACGAATCTGGGCAATCCAGAAATCCTTGTGTCCGTGCCCACCAGGGGATCTTTTCTCGGATCACGCTGAAATGAGCATTGTTTCCTTAAAGAAAATTTCGATAAGCCGCCAGCTACCACCGATGATCGCTGTGGAAACAACCGCAGCAATTACAGCAAGACCGAGCCCCGCAGCGACTGCGATACCATCTCGCTGAGCAATGCCAAGCGACAGTATCAGTACTGCCAACCCAGGCAGCGTATTTCCAAATGGAATCGGGAGGGCTATCAGCAAGGCCATGATGAAAATAACGACGCCGATGCTCCGAATAGCAAAAGGCGTGATAAGACACCCCAGGCGCACGCACAGGCGCCGCTCGAGTTTTTCGAGATGTGGGGTCGCTTTACCTAAAATCCGTTCCAGCTGTTGCCGCCCGATACGCAGCTTGGCAATACCCAGCGGCAGCCTGATGCACTTGGTGCCGATCGCCATCTGTAGGCCAATGAAGGCTAGCGCGGTTCCAAACACCATGCCTGCAGGGATGCCTGGCGTGGGCACAATCGCAGGGATTGCGAAAAGCAGTAGCACCAAGGGGGTGGCGCGTTCATCGAGGGCGGCCAGAATGTCGCCTAGTGTGGGGCGCTGATGTTTCAGATGACCAGGTAGAGCACGCAGTACAGCGGCCAGGCTCATTTCTCAAGCACTCCATAAAGTCGCAGGAAGAGCGACGTGAGGAATAATATAGGGAAGGCAGGTAAATAGGTATCGAGCTTTGCTGATTTTTTGCTATGGCACCGATAACGTATCCACTGACTGGTCATCGGGGGTTTCAGGTTGTCATCGTCGGCGTATTCCAAGGCCATAGCTTGGCGGTTTTTGTTCACTCCTCCTTCTTTTTATTCCTCCTTCGGTGCGCTCGCCATATTGCGCAATAGCCAGTAACGGCGCAGTACGGCATCGTTAATGTTCTGCTCCAACTCAAAAGCACTGGAAGTAGGGCAAAACAGCGTGACGCCCAGCCGCTGTTTTCCGATGTCCGTGGTGGCAAGCGTCACGCGAGGATGAGGGTCTGCGATATCGATGCCGCTGCGCTTCCTGATCAGTGCGCTGTAGCGTTGGGCCAACTCGGCATGAGGGACGTGTAACTTCGCCACCTCCTCCTCTAATGCCGGCAGGGCCGATCGCATGTCCACATCAGGCTCTAGTACGACGCAGACTTCGAAATATACCCACTTCTTGAAGAAGTTCTGGTTTCTGACCGGGGTGGTTAGAAAAACGCTGTTGGGTACCACGATTGTCTTGCCCGAGTATTCAAAACGTCCCACGGGCCCGCCAATTTCCTGAAGGGTCGTTGCCAGCATGGTCTCGTCGACCACCTGACCACGCAGGTTGCCAATCTCAACCCAGTCTCCAATCTCAAAAGGTTGGTTGACGACGCGCAGTACGGTGCCCGACAAACACAGGATCAGCTCCTTGGTGGCGATAACTAACGCTACAGCGAAGGCGGTGATGGACAACGCGAAGGCATGCAGAGAAGGCAACCAGATCAACACTAAGCCGACCAGGGCGAGAACCACGGTGGTATTCCGGATCCGGGCTAGCCACACGCGGCGGTAATCAGACAGGATCTCTTTCTGGCCGCGTATGATGCGCACCGCAAAAATGCGAAACAGGATGATAATGCACACCAGTGCTACCGAACTCACGCCACGGTTACTCAGTAGTTCAATCCAGAAAGAATTATCAGGCATGGCGGTTTTGCTTAACCTCCCTAAAGATCAATGGTGAGACGCAAACATGCCACAGAGACGTTGCTGCGTCGATTGAGGAGGTCGGTGGTGAGTTTCACTGAACGCTGGCGAGGCGGTTGATCCTGACGCTTAAGCCACATATTTTTAATATGCTAGCTCGTATTCACTCAATGCTGCCTAGCTTAGAGTAAGTGATACGGGAAGAACGTATCGTATGAAAATATATTAATCCAGGCGGTAATAGGTTTTTGGTGGGTATAGCGCTTGTGAAAAGCTAACTTACCCATAAGCGGATTCGTTGAGTCCACTTATTATTTGGCTAAATAGTTGTGGTTTTTTTATTCGACCCTTTTGTTTTTGTCAGGTGTTTAACTAGAGATGCGGGGATAAGCTATAAAGTATTGGTGAATGGTTTAAGGCTTTCTATGCTTGATACATAAGTTGCCTGCTAGATCTTCAAATACAGGTATGGCGTCAAGTTTATCACAGCCGCCTGTTAAGCAGTCTCCCGTTTTAATGTCAAACGCTGCCCCATGCGCACTGCATAGAAAACGGTGCCCATCTGATGAAATGATACTGTCCGACCGGTAGTTCAAAGGTAAATATTGGTGAGGACAGGCATTGACGTAGCAATAAATCGTGCCATTTATACGTGCTGCAATGACTGGGAAAGATCCATTGCTGCTCATTATTTCCACGCAGTGTGCTTTGCCTTCTTTTATAGCATTAGAAGGGCAAATAATAGCCCCCTCTTGGGGGGCGTTTTCATAGTTACGCCAAGCGTCATGCACGGTGTGCCCTTTTACTATTCAGCGGTACTGTGCAACACGCCGCGGTTAATTTGATCCTCTTCGATGGACTCGAAAAGTGCTTTAAAATTGCCCTCTCCAAAACCATCATCGCCTTTACGCTGGATAAACTCGAAGAAGATAGGCCCAATGACCGTTTTTGAGAAAATTTGTAGCAAAATTCGGGTTTCGCCGCCGCCCACGACACCTTCGCCGTCAATCAAAATGCCACGGCTACGCAGTTTATCGAGAGGCTCTTGGTGGTCTTTAACGCGCTCTAACGACTTTTCGTAATAGGTGCTCGGCGGGCCAGGCATAAATTCGAGCCCTGCATCAGCGATTAAGTCAGTGCCGGAGTAGATATCGTTCGTTGCAATGGCGATATGCTGAATGCCTTCGCCGTTATATTCGCGCAAGTACTCTTCGATCTGGCTGTGATCATCGGCACTTTCATTAATGGGTATGCGAATTTTACCATCGGGAGACGTCAATGCGCGGCTGGTAAGGCCTGTCATTTTACCGGTGATATCAAAGTAGCGTATTTCGCGGAAGTTAAAGGTGTCGTGGTAAAACTTATACCACGTGTCCATATTGCCGCGAATAACGTTATGAGTGAGATGATCAAGATAGTAAAAACCAAACCCCTTAGGATTAGGGTCTACCTCATCGAACCACTCAAATTCGTTTGAATAACAGCTGCCTTTTTCGCCATAGGTGTCAATAAAGTAAAGCAGCGAACCGCCAATGCCAATAACCGCAGGCGCATCGATGGATTTATTACCCGTGAACTCTTCTGCACCCAAGTCGACGGCACGTTTTAGCGCATGCTGAGCATCAACGACGCGCCAAGCCATTGCTGGAGCGCATGGGCCGTGTGCCTCAATAAACGCTGACGCATGCGAGTTAGGCTCACTGTTAAGAAGGTAGTTGATATCGCCCTGGCGATAAATGGTGATCGACTTGTCACGATGTTTTGCAACGGGAACGAAACCCATTTGCCGAAATAAGCTATCCAGCTTTTCCGGCTCGGGGTGTGCAAATTCAACAAACTCGAAGCCATCTGTGCCCGCTGGGTTTGCATCATTTATGGTTGCTTTGGGTGCGTCATGAGGGAAGGGGCCCATCGCTGTCTCTCCTTTATTGTCTTGTTGGGTGACAAGTTCAGTATAGGGAAGAGTCGGTACAATTAGGTTGCAAACTAACCTAACATGCAGCCAAATAGTGCACAGAATGTGCGTAATAGGAGTGCTGTATGCACGGAATTTCCTTGGATCGTTATGATCTTGCAATTTTGTCAGAGTTACAAAAGAACTCAGCCCTCACCAATTCAGAATTGGGAGAGCGCGTCAGCCTGTCTCCCTCGCAGTGCTCCCGCCGCAAAGCACGGTTAGAAGCCGAAGGTGTCATTAAGGGGTATTCGGCTAGGCTTGATGCCACCAGCCTGGGGTTTGGGTTGCGTGCTATCACCAGAGTTAATCTCAAAGCTCATGGTGAAAGCATGGATGGTGATTTTGTGACGTTACTGACGAAGCATGCCATGGTGCGCGAGGCCTATTCTGTGTCGGGAGACGCAGATTATGTGTTACATATCATCGCCAAGGATCTAACAGCGTTTTCAGACTTTATTCATCATCATTTATTGCCTCATCCTAATGTCACCCAGGTTCGCTCAGAAATAATACTGCGCAGTATGAAAGAAGAGCAGGGGCTGCCAGTGAGTGGTGGCTAAGTAGCTGAGTTGGTTTTGTGCCGTGAGGGCTCTATGCGTCTTAAATTTTACTGCCAGAATCGAATCGGTATTCTGCGCGATATAGTGGCCCAGTTTGCTGACTACCGAATTAATGTTGCCCGGGGAGAGGTAGGGGGCGATCAGGGTAATACCATCTATTTATATGTTCCAAAATTACTCAATGCGCAGCTACAGACGCTTAAACCGGTATTGGAAGCCATCCCCGGTGTGTTTGGTGTTAAGCGCGCCAGTTTGATGCCCAGCGAGCGGCGTCATTTGGAGCTGGATGCGCTGCTGTCCTCGCTTTCTGACCCAGTGATGTCGATAGATATGCAGGGCCGAATTGTGGCGGCCAATCGTAGTGCTGTTCAGGTTTTAGGCGTGCGCGTTCAAGAAGTGCCGGGGCTCTCACTGGATCGTTACCTTGACGAGGTGGATCTGCCCGATTTGATTCGCCGAAACAACTCACGCATCAATGGATTACGGATCAAACTGAAAGGGAATACTTTTCTGGCTGATATCGCGCCACTGCATACGGAAGATACTAAGGTTGATTCTCTCGCGGGGGCGGTCGTGACCTTACACCGTGCCGACCGTATCGGTGCGCGTATTTATCAGGTGCAGCGTCAGGAGCTGCGTGGCTTTGAAGCCATCTTTCAGTCGAGTTCGCGACTGGAAGCCGTCATCAACGAGGCGCGTCGCATGGCGCCATTAGAGGCACCGTTGTTGATTGTGGGGGAAACGGGAACCGGGAAAGAGCTGGTGGCCAGAGCCTGTCATTTGGCAAGCCCCCGTGGGCAAGCGCCGTTTGTGGTGCTCAACTGTGCCGGGCTGCCTGAGTCAATGGCCGAGACAGAGCTTTTCGGTTACGCCCCCGGTGCCTTCGAAGGCGCTCGGCCGGAAGGTAAGCTGGGCCTTCTGGAGCTTAACGAAGGTGGCACGGTATTTCTTGATGAAGTCGGTGAAATGAGTCCCCGGCTGCAGACGAAGCTGTTGCGCTTTCTTCAGGATGGTGGTTTCCGGCGTGTAGGGAGCGACGAGGAAACCTTCCTGGATGTCCGGGTAATCTGTGCCACTCAACAGAACTTGCCTCAGCTGTGTAGTGAGGGGGTGTTTCGGCTCGATCTTTATCACCGGCTAAATGTGCTTTCGCTACAGGTGCCACCTTTACGAGAATGCCTGGATGGCATCGCAGACTTGGCAGCCTATATGCTGGATCGTGCGGCGCGTCAGATAGGCTGTCCTGTGCCCGAGCTTTCGCCTGCTGCGTTGGAAAAAATCACCCGTTACGACTGGCCGGGCAATGTTCGACAACTGGAAAATGTGCTGTTCCAGGCAGTGTCACTGTGTGAAGAAAAAGCCATCCAGCCGGTGCATTTGCGCCTTCCTCACCGAGAGGAATCGCCTGAGTTGGCTGGCATTCCATTAGAGGGAAGCTTGAGCGATATGCTGGGAGAGGTGGAAAGAAACATCTTAACTACGCTGTATCAACAGTACCCTTCTAGCCGCCAGTTGGGAAAACGGCTGGGCGTTTCGCACACAACCGTTGCCAATAAACTCAAACGTTATGGCATAGGTGCTCAAGAAGACTCTTAAAAAGACCCATGGCAGGGGAATTAACTGTCACGATTTCTTTACGGGATGTCAGAAAAATGCAACGGCAAGACCCCGTCCAACGGCATTCCTTTTCAAGTGTAACGATTAGTTTACAGCTGCGTCTCGCTTATATGGCTTAGCGTCGCGCCGAGTGCGATATCACCCTATTCCTGCCCTATCGCTATCTCCCTAGACTCTTAATAGATTGCTCTCGATGACTGGCTGATTGCATTTAGCTGGCTTTAAGAGGCAGCTAATCAACTTTAAGTAGTTGTTTTAGCTGTTCATAAATAAATAGCCTAAAAACAATATCAATTTATAAGGTTTCCCAATGACAACGACAAATACGCCTCCCAAGACGCTGTGGCTGGGCCGCTGGGGATTTGTACTGGCAGCCACTGGTTCTGCAGTGGGACTGGGTAATATCTGGAAGTTTCCTTACATCACTGGCGAGTTTGGGGGTGGTGCTTTCGTGCTGGTCTACCTGGCCTGCATATTGGCGGTCGGCGTCCCCATCATGATGGCTGAAATCAGCTTCGGCCGCCGTGGGCGAGGCAGCCCGATCGACGCAATCCGCCGTGTGGTACATGAGTCGGGCCATGGTAGCTTCTGGTCGATCTTCGGTTGGATGGCCATGCTGTGTGGCTTCATGATTCTGTCGTTCTACGTCGTGGTCGCGGGCTGGTCATTTTCCTATCTGTGGAAGATGCTGAGTGGTGGGCTGGCGGGTAATAGCGTCGATGACATGGCGGAAATTTTTGCCGCCAATAATGCCAACCCTTGGACGCTAGGTGCCTGGAGCACGTTGGTGACGGTGCTGACCATGTTCATCGTGGGCAAAGGCGTACAAGCAGGCATTGAAAAGAGCGTCAGTTGGATGATGCCAGGCATGGTCATCATGCTGGGGATACTGATCGGCTACGGTGCTTTTTCCGGTGGCTTCGCCGACACATGGTCTTTTCTGTTCTCTTTCAATACGGAAGGATTAAGCAGCGAAGGGCTATTAGCGGCACTGGGGCATGCTTTCTTTACCTTGTCGCTCGCCTCTGGCGCGATTCTTACCTATGGCTCTTACCTGCCAGAAGGGCACTCCATCGCGCGCACGACATTCAGCGTGGCCATTGCCGATACCGTTGTCGCACTAATGGCAGGCTTGGCTATTTTCCCGATTATTTTCGCTAACGGAATGAATCCCGGCCAAGGGCCAGGGTTGATCTTCATGAGCTTGCCATTGGCCTTCCAAGCGATGCCGTTTGGTACGCTGTTTGGCGTCCTGTTCTTTGTGATGCTATCGATGGCCGCGCTGACATCGTCGATCTCGATGATTGAAGCGACCGTGGCCTGGCTCGTGGCAAGCAAAGGAATGACGCGTAAACGGGCATCCTGGGGTGTGGGTATTGTGCTGTGGTTGGTGAGTACTTTGGCCATGCTGTCATTCAACATGGGCGCGGATTGGACGCTAGCAGGCCGCACTTTCTTCGACTGGCTGGACTACCTAACCTCCCGCTGGATGATGCCGTTAGGCGGTTTGGGCATGGCACTGATGGCAGGCTTCCTGCTGCGTACTGAAATATTCAGGCAGGAACTAGGGCTCTCCCGTACCCAGCACACGCTGTGGCTGTTTATGGTGCGTTACGTTAGCCCGTTAGGCATCGTGCTAATTTTCATCGATGCGCTGGGCCTTGCGACCCTCCAGGTAGGCACTCAGTGGCCGTGGCTGTTGGCCCTGCTGGTGCTTATCACCGTGGTGGGAGAATTGGCTAGCCCGCGGCTGCGTCACCAGGCTTCCTGACCCAATTCTAGAAACAGATTCTAAGTAGTGTCTGAATTAGAGTAGTTAAAGTGCTCCCATCCACTGTTGATGGGAGCGCTCTATTAGGCGTCCCCACCAAGAGGTGGTGTCTGTGTTCTTCGCAGTACCCATGCCCATGATAGTTCTCCCTCAGGCGTTCTTGATGATGGTCGTAGTATTAGTCGCTGAGAGGTGAAGTATCTTGACGCGGATCAAGTTGGTTTCAAATGAAACAGGATGCGGAGGATTTAGATTGAAATGGGTGTGGAAGCTAAGTGATGGGATAAAGTAAGTACTGGGGAAACTAAGTACTAGAAAAAATAAGTACTAGAAAAAATAAGCACTGGAAAAAATAAGTACAGGGGAAGCGTGACTAATTGACAAAAGGTTCCCGCCGTCAGCCATAAGCAGCGGCGAGAACGTTCAATCTACTGCTTCAGTCACTCAGTCACTAACAACACTTGAGGCGATACTTTCTTCAGCCGCCTCATTGACTAACTGTTCATGAAAGAAGGCAAGCGCTGCTGGTGCGTCCACATCTCGGCTCTTTACGGCCTCACTCCAGGTATCCAGCAAATTACTAGCAACGCCCCGCAGGTAATCAATGTCTTGTTCCGATGCCTGGGTAAAGGTCGCGCCATTTTCCTCACCAAACTCAACACCGCGCTGGTCGGATACATCCATCATGTAGCCAAACAAGCGTGAAAGTCGCTCACCCGATACGCCTTCAATCGCCGCGCGGTCTTCGTCTGATACTTGATCCCAAAACATGGGATTCATGACAATTGCAAAGCTGCCGCGGTAGAAGCCGCCGTCTACGGTGAGGGTATGCGGGGCTACTTCGGCAACGCGAAAGCTGCGCAGGCTTTCAAGCGTTAGCATCGCACCGTCAACAACCCCCTGAGAGGCGGCCTCGTAGGTGCCAGTGGGAGGAATGGCGACGCCAGTCACGGACATTGCCTCGGCTAAACCACTCATCACGCCGCCACCCACGCGCAGCCGTTTGCCCGCAAGCTCATCAATTGAGCTAATTTGATCACGGGTGAATATTTGGCCAGGGCCATGTACCCCCATCGCAACCACATCGACGCCGCGATGCTCATTGGCTTGCTGCAGATATTCTTGATGGGTATGCCAATACGCAGCGGAAGCATCTTCTGAGGAAAATTCCTCAAAGGTAGGGAATTCAGGCAACTGCGTTGCTAGAAAACGGCCCGCCATATGAGCGTGAAAAATCCAGCTGGCATCCGCAATACCATCCGCAACGATCTCCATTTGTGCCGGTGGAGGCCCCATATCGTGCACTACTTCTACCGTGACACGATCCTCAGTGGCTTCTTCAATCCAGGCCTTCCAAGTCGGCCAAACAATGGTATTAACGCCATGGTTAGGGCCGCCCCACGTGCTGACAGTGATCGTTGCTTGCGCAAGTGCAAACATACTGAACGCCATACTTGAAACAGCCGTGGCAGCCACTAGTAAGCGAGCTGATTTATTCATATTGAAACTCCAGAGCCGACGCTATTAGCGTCTATGTTGTTATTAATAAATGTTGTTATTGACAAATGTTGTTATTGGTAACGCCTATCCCCAAGCAAGGGCGTCTTCTTGGGGTTGCGTAAATCACACGGGTTACCTTGCCTCTGAATAGTTTCAATGGCAACTAATTTTGGAGAGGTTGGCACTCTATTTACGTCTTAAATTTTAAGGCGTAGCGCTCGGTGAGAGCGAGCCATGCTGGCTGATTCAGCGAATCGGGATAGCGGTCTCTTCTTTGATATTACGCAGCACGAAATTGGAGTTGACCTGGGAAATGCCATCCAGAGTGAAGAGTTTTTCATTCAGGAACCGGTCATAAGCGGCCATGTCTTCAATCACCACCCGCAGCACGAAATCGGCGTTGCCGGTGGTGGCATAGCACTGCAGCACTTCCGGGTATTGCAGGATGCGGTTTTCGAACTCGACGGTATTATCGATGTGATGGCGAACCAGCGTCACCATGACCAGCGCTGATAGTGGCTGGCCCACCAGGCTGGGTTCCACCAGTGCAGCAAAGCGACGAATAACGCCACTCTCTTCCAACGCCTTGACTCGTCGCCAGCAGGCGGCGGGGGAGAGGCCTATTTGTTCGGCAAGCTCATTGTTGGTAATGCGCCCCTGTTGCTGAAGCAGGGTAAGGATGCGCTGATCATGCCTGTCTAAGGTGATTTCTTTGGTTGCTTCTTTCATAGAGCTATTTCATTTATTTGTGATTTGTTGAATATCATTGCGAAAAAACGCTAAAAATGAAAGTAATGATTAATAACCAGGGTTTTGAAGGGTGAATTAGCAAGCACCTTTAGTGCGCTCTTGGCTAGACTCAAGCGTATTACAACCATAACTCTTCAACCGTACTGGTGAACGCTCATGACCACCCCCTCAATCGCTGAGCAGGCGGGTTCTCTTACCCAGCCTCTCGATATTGCCCTCGATGACTATCAGCTGGCCGACCGCTATAGCCGTGGCGAAGGCCGTATTTTTCTCACTGGCACCCAAGCTTTGGTACGCATCGCCTTACGTCAGGCCGAGCTTGATCGCCGCAATGGTCGCCATACGGCAGGGCTGATCAGCGGCTATCGTGGTTCGCCCCTGGGCGGTGTAGACCAAGAGATTTGGCGGGCGAAAGCTGCCATGGAAGAGCATCACATCGACTTTGTTCCTGCTATCAACGAAGACCTGGCCGCCACCATGATGCTGGGTTGCCAGCAGGTAGAAACGGATCCTGACCGGCAAGTCGAGGGTGTTTTCGGCATGTGGTACGGCAAAGGGCCGGGCGTTGACCGCGCGGGTGACGCCTTGAAGCACGGTAATGCTTACGGCAGCTCGCCGACGGGTGGTGTGCTGGTGATTGCGGGGGATGACCATGGCTGTGTGTCATCCTCTATGCCGCACCAGTCTGATGTCGCCTTTATGGCGTGGTTTATGCCGGTGGTAAGCCCTGCGTCATTGGCGGAGTATGAACGCTTTGGGCTCTGGGGCTATGCCCTTTCACGCTTTTCGGGTTGTTGGGTGGGTTTTAAAGCCGTGTCTGAAACCGTAGAGAGTGGTGCTTCAGTCGAGGTGCCGCCCTTGCCCGATTATGTAACGCCCGACTTCGAGATGCCGGAGGGCGGGCTGCACTATCGCTGGCCCGATTTGCCGGGGCCACAACTCGAGACCCGCATTGAGCACAAGCTGGCCGCCGTACAGGCGTTTGCTACGGCTAATCCGATTGATCAGTATCTATTTCGCCAAGAGCAGACGAGCTTTGGGCTAGTCACTACAGGCAAGGGTCATTTGGACTTGCTTGAGGCGCTGCGTTTACTGGGGCTGGATGAAGCCAAGCTGCGTGATCTCGGGATAGAAATATATAAGGTTGGGATGGTATGGCCACTCCATCGCCCCGGCATCCTTGAGTTTATTCATGGCAAGCGTGAGGTGCTGGTCATTGAAGAGAAACGCGGCATTATCGAAAGTCAGTTGAAGGAGTACATGTCGGAACCCGACCATCCAGGCGAGGTAATCGTTACCGGCAAGCAGGATGAAACCGGCAAACCACTGATTCCCTATGTTGGCGAACTTAGCCCGCGTCTCTTGGCTGGTTTCGTGGCAGAGCGCCTTACGCGCTTTTTCGAGATTGATTTTAGCGACAAGCTGGCAACCATTGATGCTTGCCAAGCGGGCGTTAAGGAACTTGGCGGTGTACGCCGCATGCCGTATTTCTGCTCGGGTTGCCCACACAACAGCTCCACCAAGGTGCCTGAAGGCAGCAAAGCCCTGGCGGGTATTGGTTGCCACTTTATGGCTTCGTGGATGGATCGCAGCACCGAATCGTTAATTCAGATGGGTGGCGAGGGTGTTAACTGGGTAGGTAAAAGCCGCTTTACCGGAAATGGCCATATTTTCCAGAACTTGGGAGAAGGCACCTGGTTTCATTCGGGCTCCATGGCCGTTCGCCAGGCGGTGGCAGCCAACGTCAATATTACCTACAAGATTCTGTTCAACGACGCGGTGGCCATGACGGGTGGTCAACCTGTTGATGGGCAGATCAATGTCCCCATGATTGCCCGGCAATCGTTGGATGAAGGCGTGCGCAGGGTCATGGTAGTCAGCGATGAACCCGAAAAGTATCGAGGGCATGAAAAAGAGTTTCCTAAGGAGGTGACTTTCCACGGGCGAGAGGAGATGGATACGCTGCAACGTGAACTGCGCGAGATTCCCGGCTGCACCGTGTTGATTTATGACCAGGTATGCGCGGCGGAGAAACGTCGTCGCCGCAAGCGTGGTTTGATGGAAGATCCCGCCCGCCGGGTGTTTATCAATCATCATGTTTGCGAAGGCTGTGGTGATTGCTCCGTACAGTCCAACTGTTTATCGGTGGTGCCGCGGGAGACCGAGCTAGGCCGCAAGCGCAAAATAGACCAGTCCTCCTGCAACAAGGATATGTCCTGCGTCAGTGGTTTTTGCCCCAGTTTTGTCACTGTTGAAGGTGGCCAGCTGCGTAAAGGCCAGGGTGTTGCGGCGGATAATGCCTTTTGGCAGCGTATAGCGCATTTGCCTAATCCTGCAATCGCGCCTCTGAAGGCCCCTTATGACCTACTGGTGGGGGGCGTTGGTGGCACGGGCGTGGTGACCGTCGGGCAGTTGATCACGATGGCGGCACACCTGGAAGGCAAGGGCTCCAGCGTGCTCGACTTTATGGGGTTCGCTCAAAAAGGCGGGGCGGTACTTAGCTATGTTCGCTTGGCAGCGCAGCCCAACGAGCTGAATCAAGTACGCATCGAATCGGGGCAGGCCGATGCTGTCATTGCTTGTGACATGGTCGTGGCCAGTTCGCAGAAAGCGCTGAACGTGCTTCAGCCGACCACCCGTATTGTTGCCAACCTGGCGGAGCTAGCCACCGCGGACTATGTCCTTTACCGCGACGCGGATATGCAGCCCAGCAAACGCCTTAATCTGTTGCGTGAAGCGGTAGGAGACGAACGCTTTGCATCGCTGGATGCCAACCGCCTGGCTGAACAGCTGCTAGGGGATACGGTGTTTTCCAATATGATGATGCTTGGGTTTGCCTGGCAGCAAGGGTTGGTGCCGCTGTCTGAACCTGCACTGCAGCGTGCCCTGGAGCTTAACGGCGTCGCCGTGGAAAAGAACCGTCAGGCATTTGCCTGGGGGCGCTTGGCAGCGGTGGAACCCGACTACCTCCAGCAGCACCTTGATACGATGCCACTGCCCACGAATGCCACTCTCGACGACGTGGTCGCGCGTAATCGTCGCCACCTGGAGCGCTATCAGAACCGTGCCTGGGCTGAGCGCTATGTCACCCAGGTGACAAAAGTGCGCGAAGCAGAAACAGCGTTAAACGGTGGCCAAGCATTGAGTGAAGCCGTCGCCCATCAGCTCTATCGCTTGATGGCGTATAAAGATGAGTACGAAGTGGCGCGGCTCTTCACCCAGAGCGATTTCCTGGATGAAGTGAAAGCAACGTTTTCGGGGGATTACCAGCTAACCTTCCACTTGGCGCCACCGCTGTTGAGTGGCCGTAAGGATACGCAAGGGCGTCCCGTGAAGCGTCGCTTCGGCCCCTGGATGTTGAAGGCAATGGGCGCGTTGGCCAAGATGCGCGGTTTGCGCAACACGGCCCTCGACCCTTTCCGCTTCAGCGCAGACCGGAAGCTCGACCGTGTCTTACTGGCGGACTACGAGCAGCTGATTGACGAGCTAGTGGCGCGTCTTGATGGCACTAATCATGCCACTGCTTTGGCACTGTCCAAGCTGCCGGAAGAGATTCGTGGCTACGGGCCAGTCCGCGAAGCTGCCGCCGAGAAAGCGAATGCGCGCCGCGAGAAGCTGCTGATCGAATTACGCCAAGGTCGTTCGAAAACCATCGCTGTCGAAGCCGCCTGAGGCTGCCCGCCAAGCGAAAGGCAGGCCGCGCAATGCGCGGCCTGTTCAGGAGGGGTTAGCTGGCGTCAGGCTGCGCCTCGGGTGCTGCCTTTTGGAAGGCTGGCAGTGTCCGGCAGTTGGCAGCGATGCGCTGGAGTGTCGGGTACGCTGATAAATCGCACTCGAAGCGTTCGGCGTTATACACCTGGGGAACTAGGCAGATATCTGCAAGCGTTGGGGTGTCACCATGGCAAAAATCACCGCTGCTGGGGTCAGTCGAGAGCGTTGCTTCCATGGCTGTGAAGCCCTCAGCAATCCAGTGGCGATACCAGGCTAGCTTAGCTCCCTCATCTACCCCCAGCTCAGCGACGAGATACTTGAGCACCCGCAGGTTGTTGAGGGGGTGAACTTCACAAGCCACTAATTGCGCGAGGGCGCGAACCTGGGCGCGGGCTAACGCATCCGCCGGTAGCAGCGCGGGTTCGGGATACACTTCATCGAGATACTCGCAGATAGCCAGCGACTGGTTAACCACTGAGCCGTCATCCAGCACTAGACTAGGCACCATCCCTTGGGGGTTGCGTGCCAAATGGTCGCCACCCCGTTGCTCGCCTTTCACCAGATTGATCGGCACCTGGTCGTAGTCCAGGCCCTTCAGGTTTAAGGCAATACGTACCCGATAAGCAGCCGACGAGCGGAAATAGCCGTAAAGCGTCGTCATGTTGCCTTCCTTATGTTGCCTGGCTTTATTTGGGTGGGTACTGCACGACTTGCTGGTCGATCGTACCAAAGATGTTGTTGCCATCGCGGTCGAACATCTCGATGCGCACTCGGTCGCCAAAGCGCATAAAGGGCGTTTTTACTTGGCCGTACAGTATCTGCTCCACCATGCGCACTTCGGCTAGACAGCTATAGCCCACGCCGCCGTCAGCCACGGGCTTTCCAGGGCCGCCATCGGGGTCGGGATTGGAAACAGTGCCCGAGCCAATAACAGCACCCGCGCCTAGATAGCGGGTCTTGGCCGCATGGGCAACCAGCTGTGGGAAGCTGAAAATCATATCTGGGCCGGCTTCTGGCTCGCCAAACTTCTCGCCATTGAGGTGCACGGTCAGCGGCAGGTGTACCTTGCCATCCTGCCAGGCATCGCCCAGCTCATCGGGAGTCACCGCAATAGGCGAAAAAGAAGAGGCGGGCTTGGCTTGGAAAAAGCCGAAGCCCTTCGCTAGCTCGCCGGGAATCAGGCCACGCAGGCTCACATCGTTGACCAGCATCACTAGCTTAATGTGCTTGGCTGCTTGCTCGGGCGTCACTGCCATCGGCACGTCGTCAGTAATAACGGCGATCTCACCTTCAAAATCGATGCCATGCTCTTCACTCACCGCTTCGATATCCTCGGTGGGGGCCAGGAAACCGTCGCTACCGCCCTGATACATTAGCGGGTCAGTCCAGAAGGTGTCGGGCATCTCGGCATTACGTGCCTGGCGTACCAGCTTGACATGGTTCAGGTAGGCGGAGCCGTCAGCCCACTGATAGGCACGTGGTAAAGGGGAGTGCAGCGCACGCTGGTCAAGTTCAAAAGCACCTTCGGTACGACCACTGTTAAGTTGTGCATAGCGCTCTTCCAGCTTGGGGCTAACCGTCGCCCACTCCTCAATAGCTGCCTGAAGTGTGGGCGCAATATCAACAGCGCTCACTGCACGTGAAAGGTCACGAGAGACAATGATAAGTTCTCCGTCGCGGCCCTGCTTAAGTGTTGCAAGTTTCATGGTGAATCAATCCTTGTCGTCAGGGGGTGTCGGGTTCAGGGCTGGCTGGGGTTGAAGTGGGAGCGCAGCGTCGACCAAACATCCACATAGTCACGTTGACGGAAGTCAGCATTCAGCGCCGCAGGGGTCGGGTGAAAGAAGTAGCGGCTCTCAAACATGAAGGCCAGGGTGTCGCCTATGAAATGGGGCTTGAGCTCCGCGTTGGAGGCTTTCTCAAATGTCTCAGCATCGGGGCCATGGGGCGACATTGAGTTATGTAGGCTGGCGCCGCCAGGCGTGAAGCCTTCCGCTTTGGCATCGTACTCGCCGTGTATCAGCCCCATAAACTCGCTCATTAGGTTGCGATGGAACCAGGGGGGCCTGAAGGTATTCTCAGCAACCATCCAGCGCGGTGGGAAAATGACAAAATCAAGATTCGCCATTCCCGGCGTATCGGAGGGGGACGACAATACGGTGAAGATTGACGGATCCGGATGATCGAAGCTAACCGTATTGATGGTGTTAAAATTAGCCAGATTATATTTATAAGGCGCGCAGTTACCGTGCCACGCCACGACATCTAACGGCGAATGGTCGAGTTTGCTCTCCCAGAAACGACCAGAGAACTTAGCCACTAAACGGTAGTCGCCTTCTAGATCTTCATAGGCTGCCACGGGGCTTTGGAAGTCACGCGGGTTTGCTAAACCGTTAGACCCGATGGGGCCGAGGCCTGGAAGCTCTAAAGGGCTGCCATAGTTCTCGCATATATATCCCCGCGCAGCATCAACACCCTGAGCTCTGCGCACTTGGAATTTCACACCGCGTGGAATAACGGCAATTTCACCATTATCGATCTCGATGTCACCAAATTCGGTACGTAGACGAATGGCGCCCAGTTGGGGAACAAACAGCAGTTCTCCGTCAGCGTTGTAGAAAAAACGCTCGGTCATGTCTTTATTAAAGGTGTAGACATGCACGCCTACGCCAGCCTGTGTACCCGCATCGCCATTGACGGCAATGGTAAATAAGCCGTCGATAAAATCAGTCGGCTCGCTCGGTAGAGAAACGGGATCCCAGCGCATTTGATTGGGATCTGCCGCTGGTTTATCTAATGGAGCGGTGTGTACCTTGTGATTTTCGAGTGGCTGATACGCGCTCTGAACGACAGAAGGGCGAATACGGTAAAGCCAGCTACGGAAATTTTGATGACGTGGCGCTGTAAATGCGGAGCCGGTTAGTTGCTCTGCATATAACCCATAAGCGCACTTCTGAGGGGAGTTTTGCCCAATCGGCAATGCCCCTGGAAGTGCTTCGGTTGAAAAGTGATTATGAAAACCGCTCTGATAGTGCAATTGTTCAGTCATTGTTAAGTCCTGCGTTATTTGAACGTTATAGTGAACAATGTATGTCGGCTACTTATCGCCCACTAACTGTCGCCCACTAACTATCGCCCACTAACCCTGCATGGGAAATTGCCTCTTCAAGCACCCGTTGATCGCCAATGTGGTTAGCAAGTAACAGGATTAGGCGTGCATTGATGCGCTCGCTCTCTGCCTCGCTACGGTCGCGATGTAGCGCCGTGAGCGCGGCGTAAAAGGCGTCCGGATCAGTGAAATTCGGATTCAATTCAAGCCTTGGCATGGCAACTTTCCTGGACGGTAGTGTCAGAGGCACCCGCAAGATAAACGCCCAGCGCGCGGTCTAATGCGTCTTCAACCTTGCGGGCAGTGATAGCGTGCCAGCGCGCAGCAACGTGTTGATCAGGGCGAATAAGGTACCCGCCACCTGCTTTCAGGCCATATCGTTGCGTCACTAGCTCCTCAGCGTCGTCCACCATGGTTGTACGCGGTAGAGCGCTAAGCACATCCGGAGCAGGGCCCACGACCACCATGCTTAAATCAGTGCAACGGCCTAACAGCTCTTTCAAGGGTGTGGCAAGCGTGTCGGCGTGCACATCATCAATACGGCCGTCGAGTAACAACACAAAGCCATCGCCAAATTGATTGAGTAACCAGGCGCTCTCTTCTCTCAATCGAATGGGAGCGTCCTTGGCCGGGCTGCCGGGGCGCAGTTCGCTCGGGCCACCATTAACATCGGGCGTATTGAGCGGTGAGGTGTCATAGCGGCACGGCATGGAGAGGCGACCACTGTTGACCAAACTACGCGCAAAGGGATGCTTCTCGGCCAGCTCCAGCGTCACATCTCGGAACACTTGGCTGATATGGCTCTTCGGGGTAATAAAATCAGTGGCGCGGGTAGAGTTAAGGAGGTTTTCTGCCGCGCCATGTTGGCGCTCAGTGTTGTAGGTGGACAAAAGCGTCTTGGGTGCCTGCTGTTTGAGAACCCGAGCCAGTTTCCAGACTAAGTTGTCGACGCCCTGCAGGGCACCATTGGCGCCCCTGGCACCAAAGGGTGATACCTGATGCGCTGCGTCGCCCATAAATATCACGCTGTTATGAATGAAATTATCCATCTTGCGGCAGCGGAAGGTGTAGACACTGGCCCACTCAAGCTCAAACTCCACGTCTTTGCCCAGCATTGCCTGCACGCGTGGCCGAATGTTCTCTTCTTTCTTTTCTTCTTCCGGGTCAGCATCCCAGCCTAACTGAAAGTCGATACGCCAAACATTATCGGGCTCTTTGTGCAGCAGCACTGACTGGTTGGGGTGGAAGGGGGGATCAAACCAGAACCAGCGCTCTGTTGGGAAGTCTGCCTTCATCACCACATCAGCAATCAGGAAGCGATCCTGAAATACCTGGCCTTTGCACTCAAGGTCCAGCATGTCGCGAATTTGGCTGTTAGCACCATCGGAAACGAGGAGGTAGTCACAGGTCAGCTGGTAATCACCATCCTGGGTCGAGACCTTGATGGTGGTGCTGTCAGGCTGAGCATCAACGTCGATGACCTTATGTTGCCAACGAAGGTCAATTTGCTCTGGAAAGTCGTGAGTGCGGTTGACCAGAAACTCTTCAAAGTAGTACTGCTGTAAGTTAATGAAGGCGGGAATGCGGTGGCCATCTTCCGGCAGTAGGTTGAAGTCATAGACTTCGCGCTCCTGAAAGAAAACGCGGCCACGCTGCCAGGTGACGCCTTTTTCCAGCATCAGGTCAACACAGCCCAGGCGGTCGACAATTTCCAGCGAGCGCTTGGCAAAGCACAGCGCTCGTGAACCCACGCTAACGGTGTTGTTATCGTCCAGAACGATCGAATTAACGCCTTGCTGAGCCAAATCGATGGCGGCGGCGAGGCCGCTAGGCCCCGCTCCGACAATCACTACCGGATAGTAGCGAACTTCTTGAACATCGAGTTCAGGCGGGCGCCGGTAAGGATAGACAGGATTTTTATAGGTTGTTGGCATCTATTGCTCCCCTTCAGCGTCGGGTGAATTACACCCGACTGCTGGGCATGATCAGTGGGTGTCACTGGTCGCACTTACTGATTTTCGACGGCGTCCTGCAGCGAGTGCCACATAGCGGTATCGCGCTCTGCCGTCCAGATGCGGGGATCCGGGTATTCGCCGCCTGCTTCGTCGTAGCAGCGAGTGATATCGAAAGGCACACAGTGATCGAAGATGACCCAGTGACCATACTTCGGCTTAAGTACCGCGTAGGTTTCGGCGTAACACTCGGAGAGAGACTTGCCCGCCGCTTTGCCCGCTTTGACACTGCCATACATATCATTCAAAAAGTCGCGGGTGCCTTGAATGGCTTCCTGGCACTGTTCAACCGTTTGCAGTGCATCGCCACGGCCGGGTACCAGCTTTTGGGGCTGCATGGCCTGTAGGCGATTCAGCGTGGAAGGCCAGTCCTCGTGGTAAGCGTCACCGGTGTAAGGGGTGGCGCCATACTCAACGAGGTCACCGGAAAACATGATTTTTTCCTTCGGCAACCAGACGATGGTATCTCCCTTGGTATGCCCGCGGCCCAGGTGAATGATCTGTACTTCACGCTCTCCCATGTACACCGTCAGCTTTTCCTGGAAGACGATGTTTGGCCAGGTTAGCCCAGGCACAGAGTCCACTCCCTTGAACAGGCGAGGGAAACGGCCGACTTCAGATTCATAGTCCTGCTGGCCACGCTCGACAATCAGGTCATAGGTGCTCTGGCTGGCGTAGATATTCTCCGCATCGTAGGCGGAAGCACCGAGAACACGGACGGCATGGTAGTGGGACATCACGACATGCTTAATCGGTAGGTCGGTTACCTCGCGGATACGGCGGATGACGTCCTGAGCCATGATAGGCGTTGCTTGGGTGTCGATGACCATTACGCTGTCATCACCAATCACTATGCCCGTATTAGGGTCGCCTTCAGCCGTGTAAGCATAGAGCCCTTCTGCCAGCTTGGTGAAGCTGATCTGCTTCTCTTGGGTGTCGGCATGGGACGCGAATTTCTTGCTCATGATTTCTCCGGTGCTATCAGGGTGGTTCAGGTATTTATTGGATTGTTGTATGCCAGGAGGATAGTTTCTAATGAAACTAAATGTCCAGTGGTCTAAAGATTAATCAGTCTTATTTCTGCACGGTATTAGCAATAATGCCCAATAAATCAGAAGATTATTGCAGATCTATACTTAAGTATAATAATTAAAATCGATAAATTGGTTGCAAGAGAGAGTACCTGTCGGCACTGTTTCACCTTGTTCTGATAGGGTGTGGCTACGCCTGATGACGCCCATATATGTTGAGGAGCAGTAAGTGACGAGGTGCTATTGGGGGAAGCTAAGAGGGTTATTGGATGGAGCGAGGATGACTCTCTTGCGCTAGGTGGTCAGTATGATGTGGTCAGTACGATAGGCGCGTTGCTGGTGCCCACATTCCCAGCTATCGTGCTGATTTTTCATTACCACCCCAGATAAATGGCGGCTCTAGGAGAAATATAATGACGATGGATAAAGTCGGCGGCGATGCATCTCTGGAGTCTTCGGCCAGGGCAGAGCTCGACCTCAATCAATTTTTACCCTATCAGCTTAACCGTCTGGCTGATCGGATCAGTCAGGCGCTAGAAAAGCTTTATGCCGACTCCTATCAACTCAATATCGCCCAGTGGCGTGTGCTTGCGTGGCTCAGCCACTGTGATGATTTAACCGCTAAAAAAGTCTGCGCCTACACCAATATGGATAAGGCTCGCGTGTCTCGAGCTATTCAGTCGCTGGAAGACCGTGGGCTGATAAACCGCACGCCATCACAGCAGGATCAGCGACTACATGACTTACAGCTGACAGAGGCCGGGCAAGCGCTACTTAATAAGTTAGTACCCGAAGCACAGGCATGGGAAGCCAATCTGGTGTCGACCCTAAGCGTTGGTGAATATCGTGATTTGCTCAATACCATGCGCAAGCTTGAACGGCAGTTGGAGAGAATTGGCTAAAGGCTCGATACAGGTGACTCGTCCTCTGGTGATAGGTGTTAAGCCTTACCTGATCAATGGCGCGTCATTAGTGTCTCGGGTGATGTGATTTATGTAACAAAAAAAATGACGAAAAATTATATCCCTGTGGCCATCGTGAATAACTCTAGGAATCTATTTTTTAGACTAACCGTTTGTAATTTAACAAAAAATATAAATTACTACTTAAGTATTAGCACCTTTTAGTCGATGGATCGTTGCACGATCCACGCATCTGCAGGCATTGTGATAACTAACGTGATTCGGATATTTTTCTTATAGCAATAATAAAGTATCACGTTTGACGCTCCCCGTTCGTGACGACCAGAGGAAAGAAAAATGAATAAAACAACAAACCTGATGATCGGCGCTATCGCCGCTGCGACGCTGAGTACCACCGCTCTAGCGCAAACCACTATCACCGTGAGTACCTGGGCTGGCCCTAATCACGGCATCAACACCATGGTATGGCCAACGTGGAAAGCGTGGATTGAAGAGGCGACGGAAGGTCGCGTAACCGTAGATGTGATACATGATATGGGGCCTCCAGCTTCCCAGATGGAAATGGTTGCCGATGGTATCGCAGACGCTACCTGGGTGTTCCATGGCTATAACGCTGGGCGCTTTCTGGCCACTCAGTTACCTGAGTTCCCTACCTTCGAAGACTTCTCGTCGGAGAACGCCTCTGCGGCTTACTGGCATACGCACCAGGAGCACTTAGCGCAAGCTGATGAGCATCGTGGCGTTGATGTGGTGGCTGCGGGCGTGCACGGCCCAGGTTGGATCTTTAGTCGTGAGCAGTACCAAACCCTTGCCGATCTGGAGAGCGAGCGCATTCGCGTCGGTGGCGGGGTGATGGGAGACCTCTCTAATGCCCTGAACCTGACCGGTGTGGCTCTGCCGCCAACCGGGGTCTATGAAGCTGGCTCTCAGGGCGTTATTGATGGCGCTATGCTGGTGCCGGAAGGTCTTAGAAGCTTTCGGGTAGCCGAGATATTTCCCTATACCTTGACGGTGGATGGGGGCTTCTATCGAGGCAGCTTCACCATCGTGGTTAATCCGAGTATTTGGGATGAGATGTCTGCAGAGGATCGTGCCGCTGTGGAAGAAGTCTCGGGTGAGCGGCTGTCGCGACTATTCGGCTACATGATGGATGTATCCGATGAGCGAGGCGTCGAGTTCGCCAAAGAGCAGGGCCATACCTTTACGGCCCTTGGTGACGAAGATCTTGAGACGCTGCGCGGTATCAGTAATGACCTCGTTAACACTTGGTCTGAGAACGTCAGTGAGCGGGGTATCGATGCGCAAGCGGCGCTTGAGTACTTCCACCAACAACTTGAAGAAGCTGCTACACAAGAGAGCGTGGCATCTTTAGTGCCACAATCATAATTACCCTTCGCCAAGTGGAGGGCGACTATGCCGATCCTGACGACTCGCTGGTCAAATGTCGGTAGGGTCATGCAGCTGGCGCTGGAGGGGGTGGCGGGTGCCACCCTATTTGCCTTGATGCTGCTGACGACTGCCGACGTAGTAGGCCGTTACTTCTTTAATCTACCTATCCTTGGAACCGTCGAGTTGACTCAGCAGATGCTGGCCGCTGTGGTGTTCCTGTCACTGCCAGTAGCATGCTGGCGTGAAGAGCACGTGAGCGTGGATCTCTTGGACGCCGTATTCCCTGCGCGCTGGATATGGCTGCGCCAGATGATCGTCAACCTAATTATCGCAGTGGCTTTATGGGTGATTGCTACACGGGTTTGGGCGCTGGGCGTGCGTGCTTTCGAGTGGGGCGATGTCACTGAGTTTCTACGTATTCCCGATGGTTACCTTATCTACCTGATTGCCATCATGTTGTTTCTTTCCGCTCTGCTCACCCTAGGCCGAGCGGTGAGTTACCTGCTAGAAGGCATGGGTGTGATTAAGTGTGGTGGCCCCGTCAGCCAGGGAGATAAGCATGACTGAAGCACTTTATGGGTTTGCAGCGCTGTTGATATTGGTATTCCTGCGCATGCCTCTGGCGTTTGCCATGGGGATCGTGGGCTTTGTGGGCTTCTACTACCTGACGGGTAACTGGAACGCGGCTGAAGCCATGGCGTCGCGGCGGGTGGTAGACACCGCTAGGGACTACGGACTATCGGTGATACCCCTGTTTATCTTGATGGGTAATTTGGTGTCCCATGCTGGGCTCTCAGATGCGCTATTCCGAGCCTCTAACGGCTTCCTTGGTCACCGTAAGGGCGGTCAGGCGATGGCAACCATTGTGGCTTGTGGAGGGTTTAGTGCTATTTGTGGGTCGAGCCTTGCGACCTGTGCCACCATGGGGCGGGTAGCCATGCCCCAGATGCGCAAGTACGGCTACAAGGATTCACTGGCGGCGGCCTCCATTGCCGCGGGTGGAACCCTTGGGATACTGATTCCTCCCAGCGTGATGCTGGTGATCTACGGCATCATTACCGAGACCAGCATTCGCGAACTGTTTGCAGCGGGTTTTATCCCCGGCATGCTGGGCATTGTGATGTATCTTGGCGCGGTTAAGTGGGTTCTGTGGCGTGATCCCAGCGCTGGGCCAGCGGCCGAAAAAGTCCCCTGGAATGAGCGCCTTTCAGCGCTAAAAAATGTGGGGAGCACCCTAGCGTTGTTCGTATTGGTTATCGGCGGCATCTATTTGGGTATCTTCACCCCAACTGAAGCGGCGGGTATTGGCGCAATGGGTGCCTTTGTGATTGCGCTGCTCAAGCGTGCTTTGACGCCGACTATACTCATGAATGTCCTTATGGACACTGTGCGTACAACAGCGATGCTATTTGCAGTGGTGTTGACGGCGCTCATCTTTGCTAATTTTATTAACCGTGCGGGGCTTCCCGATGATCTCTTGGCGTTGGTCACCGGGCTGAACGTGGCGCCCTTCGTGGTTATTCTAGTCATCCTGGCCATATACGTACTGCTCGGCTGTGTATTCGAAAGTATGTCGATGATGCTGCTGACCGTGCCGGTCTTCTTCCCGGTCGTGGCGGGGCTTGGCTATGATTTGGTGTGGTTCGGCATATTGGTAGTGATCGTGATCGAGATCAGTTTGATAACGCCCCCTGTCGGTATGAACGTGTTCGTATTGCGAGCCGTATTGCCGGATGTATCAACCGGCACTATCTTCCGTGGTGTCACTCCCTTCTGGGTCGCGGGTACCCTACGCGCACTGCTCGTGCTGATCTTCCCAGCAATCGTGCTTTTCCTGCCGCAGTTACTGTATTAAAGCGGCGTTATTAGTACGGTTCTATTAGCCACGTGCTTGCTAAACAAACGGATGACAGAGCGTATGCCCTGTCATCCGTTTTGCTTTTTGCCTTACTTTTGTGGCCTTACTTTTGTGTCTGGCTTTACCGGCTGAACCGTTACTGCCGCTTCGCGACCAGCGTTAGGATGTCGTAACTGGCGACCAACTCATCATGTTGATTAGTCACCGCCACGTCCCACATCACCACGCCCTGCGGGTGACCATCAGGTGACGCACGGCCCTGGTCAATCTTGCGTTTGCAGGTGAGGCGGGCGCGGATGGTGTCGCCGACCAATACGGGCGTAATAAAGCGCAGGGTATCCAGGCCGTAGTTAGCCAGCACGGGGCCTTCGCCTGGGTAAACGAATAGACCGGCAGCAGCCGACAGCACAAAGTAGCCATGGGCGATACGCTGGCCGAATTGGGTCTCTTTGGCGGCAATGTCGTCGAAGTGCATATAAAAGTGGTCGCCGGAAAGGCAGCCAAAATTAACGATGTCGGCTTCGGTGACGGTGCGTCGGTGGGTTAACAATGATTCCCCAACCTGTAGGTCGTCAAAGTGGCGGCGGAACGGGTGGACGTCAGTCTCGATCACCTTCGCGCCACGCACATATTGCCTTGTCACTGCCGCGACCATGGTGGGCGACCCCTGAATAGCGGTGCGCTGTAAATAGTGATGAACCGCACGAATGCCACCCAGCTCTTCGCCACCGCCTGCGCGGCCGGGCCCGCCATGTTTGAGCATCGGTAACGGCGAGCCGTGGCCAGTGGATTCCTTTGAGGCTTGGGCATCCAGAATCTGCAGGCGGCCGTGATGCGCGGCCAGGACGGGAATCATCTCGGCAGCAATGGCAGGGTCTTTGGTGGTCAGTGTGGTAACCAGGCTACCCTTGCCTTTGGCAGCGATGGCCAGCGCTTCGTCGATGCCGCGGTAGGGCATTAGGGTAGCGACGGGGCCAAAGGCTTCAATGTCGTGCGCACCGCCGTCGTTCAACGGATTGTGGTTGATCAGCAAGTGGGGAGCGATAAACGCACCGTGCTCGACTCCCTGGCCGACAGGCTTGAAGCTACCATCTTTGCCGAACACGCACTCACTGGTTTCCAGTAGGCGTTCGATGGCGTCGTTGACGTCGTGGAGCTGATCACGAGAAGAGAGGGCGCCCATGCGCACACCTTCTTCATAAGGGTCGCCGACGACGATGCTGGAAAGGCGTTCTTTAATCATGTTCGCCAATGCATCAAGATGCTCGGCGGGCACTAGCACCCGCCGGATGGCGGTACATTTCTGGCCTGCTTTGGCGGTCATCTCCTTGACGACTTCTTTGGCAAAGATCTCGAACTCTTCATCTTCCGGGGTGACATCCGGGGCCATAATGGCGCTGTTGAGTGAGTCCGCCTCGGCGTTGAACGGGATGCTCTTGGCCATAATGTTTGGGTGACTTTTCAGCATCAGGGCCGTGTTTGCTGAACCGGTAAAGGTGACAAAGTCCTGTTCTTCCAGTTGGTCTAGTAAGTCACCGGCGCCACCAATCACCAGTTGCAAGGCTCCTTCCGGTAACAGGCCAGAGTCGTTGATGATGCGTATGGCAGCTTCGGTCAGGTAGCTAGTGGCGGTTGCTGGTTTGAAAATACACGGCATGCCTGCCAGAAAGGCGGGGGCGAACTTCTCCAGCATGCCCCAGATGGGAAAGTTGAACGCATTAATATGGACAGAAACACCGCGGCGGGGCACCAAGATGTGGGTGCCGTTGAAGTGGTTATCTTTACCTAATTGGGTGACCGGGCCTTCGTGGGCCACGTTGCCGGAGGGCAGTTCCTTGCGGCCTGTGGAGGCGTAGGTAAACAAGGTGCCGAAGCCACCGTCAATGTCGATCCAGGAGTCGGCCTTGGTGCAGCCAGTGTGGTGGGAGATGGCATAGAGCTCACGCTTACGCTCTTGGATATAGGCGGCCAGCGCTTTGAGAATGGCTGCCCGCTGCTGGAAATCCAGCGCCAACATGTTTTTCACGCCGGTGTTGCGGGCATACGCCACTGCTTCGGCGAAGTTGATGCTTTCTTGGTGGGTATGCGCAACGGTTTCGCCATTGATGGCGCTGATCAGTGCTTTGGCCTCGGTTTTTCCGAACCACTGGCCTGCGATGTAACTCTGTAAAACTGGCATTGAGTGTTCTCCCGCCCATCTTTTGGGGATCAGTTGTTGGTATTAGCTGCTGGTATCAGGATCAACAAAGCCGACGGAGTCGCCGGCTTGGGCGTAGGTGGGCTAGGGTTTATACCTCGTCATAGTCAAGCACCACCTTGTCGCTGATTGGATAGCACTGGCAGGACAGTACGTAGCCTGCATCTATTTCGTAATCTTCCAGGGCGAAATTGGCGTCCATTTCCACCTCGCCTTCGATGACTTTTGACTTGCAGGTGGAGCACACGCCGGCCTTGCATGAGAATGGAAGATCGGCCCCGTGCTCGTTACCTGCTTCCAGAATGCTCTGGGTATTGCGGGGCAGGTCGTATTCAATAGTGCGGCCGTCGATGATTACCTTGATGTGCGAGGTTTCTGCTTTCACCTGAGCCGCTTTCGTCGCCTGACGGCGCTTGGCGCCTGCCGTCGGTAGCCCTGTCGTGAACAGCTCAAAGTGTACTTTTTCCTTTGGCAATCCATGGTGGGTCAGCACATCGCGCACGATCTCGGTCATTTCTTGCGGGCCACAGATAAACGCGGCGTCGAGCTTGGGCACGTCTACCCAGCGGTCAAATAGGGCGTTGCACTTATCGGCATCGATCCGGCCGTTGTACAGATCAATTTCCTGCTGCTCACGGCTGAACACATAAATGATGTTAAGGCGTTCCAGGTAGCGATCTTTTAGATCCTGCAGGCGCTCACGAAACAGCGTGCCCGTGGTGGAACGGTTGCCATAGATGACGGTAAAACGGCTCTTTGGCTCGCTTTCCAGGGTGGTGGAAACAATCGACATGATGGGGGTGACGCCACTGCCAGCGGTCACTGCCAGGTAGTGCCCTTCACGGCTGGGGTCGAGAGGCACAAAGAACTTGCCCTGGGGCGGCATTACTTCCAGGCGGTCACCGGGCTGCAATTGCTGGTTGGCAAAAGTCGAAAAGCTGCCGCCCGGCACCAGCTTGACGGCGACTCTTAGCTCATGTTCGTGGACGCCGGTGCAGATGGAGTAGGAGCGGCGAATATCTTCACCTTCGATATCGCGGCGCAGCGTCAGGTACTGCCCTTGGGTAAAGCGAAAAGCGTCCAGCAGGTCGTCGGGAATGTCGAAAGCAATGGAAACGGCATCATGGGTTTCCTTGCGTACATCCTTGACGGTCAAGGCGTGAAATCGGCTCATGGGAAATGGTCTCGTCGTTTTACAGACACTTGAAATAATCGAAAGGCTCCAGGCAATCGCGGCAGCGGTAGAGCGCCTTGCAGGCCGTAGAGCCGAATTCGCTGACGCGTTCGGTCGCGTTGCTGCCACATAAAGGGCAGGGCACGACTGGATCAGACTGGCCGGTCAGGCTGCGCTTGCTAGCACTTCCTACCGGTGGCGCGATGCCGTAAGCACGCAGCTTTTCGCGACCTGCGTCCGTCAACCAGTCGGTAGTCCAGGCGGGTGACAGGCGGCGCTGGATCAGTGGGTCTGCGTAGCCAGCGGCCACCAGCGCTTCATGGATATGCTGTTCGATAACTTCCGTGGCTGGGCAGCCGGAGTAGGTTGGGGTCACATTGACCACCAGCCGTCCATCAAGCCAAGCGATATCGCGCACAATGCCCAGCTCAACCACACTGACCACAGGCACTTCCGGGTCGGGCACTTCCTGTAGTACAGCCAGCACGGTGTTGACATCGCCTTCGTCACCGGCGGGCGGCAGCCCGCTGCGGTCGCTGCCGATCAAGTCGCTGGAAGGCCAGTCATCGGTAAGCCTGCCAACGTTAGGTCTGTTATTGATAGGCGCAGACGGATGGTTACCAGACGGTCGCATCGGGATATGCCCTCGGCAGATATTGCATTTCCGCCAACAGAAAGCCCAGGTGCTCGGTGTGATGTCCGACTTTGCCGCCGGTATACATCCAGGCGTCGTAGGAAGGACGTACCAGCGTGGCTTCTTCAAGCACCTCTTCCACGGTGGCTTTCCAGCGAGTGGCAACGGTTTCCAGGTCAGGCGCGATGCCGGCTGCTAACATGGCCTGATCAATCTCGTCGCCCTGCAGTAGCTCACCAGTGAACTGCCAAAGGTTGTCGAGCGCTCGCTGCATGCGGGTGTGGCTCTCTTCCGTGCCATCGCCCAGGCGAATCACCCATTCAGAGGAGCGGCGTAGGTGGTACGTCGCTTCCTTAAGCGACTTGGCTGCTACTTCAGCAATGCGTGGGTCGCTGGAGTGAGACAGCCCGTCAAGCAGGTGGACGTGCCATGCATCGAAGAGGAACTGGCGCCCCATGATGTCGGCAAAGTCACCGTTGGGCTGCTCGACGAGCAACAGGTTGCGAAAGTCCTGGGCATCGCGGCGAAAGGCCAAAGAGTCGGCATCATAAACCTGGCCTTCTGGTTCAGCAGCCATCAGATCAGCGGCCATCAGTTCAGCAGCATAGCCCAACCAGTTGCGCGCCTGACCGAAGAGGTCGAGACCCACATTCATCAAGGCCAGTTCTTCTTCCAGCGCTGGTGCCTTACCGCAAAGTTGTGCGTGGCGCTGACCGAGTACCAAGGCGCTGTCGCCAAGGCGCAGCAGGTAATCGGTCAGCGGTGCTTGTGTTTTCTGAGCAGAGTTTTTCTGAACCGAGTTTCGATGAGCCATGTTTTGCATCGCTGCCTCCCTTACATGTGGCCGACTTCTTTCGGCAGTTTGTAAAAGGATGCGTGGCGATAGACCTTGTCGTTAGACGGGTCAAACAGCGGCTCTTTCTCGTCGGGAGAAGAGGCGGTGATTTCGCTGGCCGGAACCACCCAGATGCTCACCCCTTCATTGCGGCGGGTATAAAGCTCGCGGGCGTTTTCAATGGCCATGCGGCGATCGGCGGCGTGTACGCTACCAACGTGCTTGTGATTAAGGCCGTGCTTGCTGCGTATAAACACTTCGAAGAGGGGCCAGTCAGCCATGAGGAAAGCCTCTGTGGTCAAGGAGCCCGTGCCGCGGGGCTCTGTATTGTTTTAAAAGCTAGGTTTTGAAAGACAGGTTTAAAAATCAGGCCGCTCGGCGTTGCCGCTTGGCGGCATAAGCCACGGCGGCTTCACGCACCCAGGCACCGTTATCAATGGCGTTACGGCGTGCCTCGACACGCTCGCGGTTGCAGGGGCCGTTGCCCTTCACTACGTCGAAAAATTCCTGCCAATCGATTTCACCGAACTCATAGTGACCGGTCTCTTGGTTATATTTGAGATCCGGGTCAGGCGCGGTGCAGCCCAGCAGTTCTAGCTGCGGTACGGTTTGATCAAGGAAGCGTTGGCGCAGCTCATCATTGCTGTGACGTTTGATCTTCCAGGCCATCGACTGAGCACTGTTAGGTGAGTTTTCGTCGGAGGGCCCGAACATCATTAGCGATGGCCACCAGAAACGGTTGATAGAGTCCTGCACCATGGCTTTCTGCTCGTCAGTGCCTTCTTGCATCATGGTCAGCAGGATTTGATAACCCTGGCGCTGATGGAAACTCTCTTCCTTGCACACACGAATCATGGCGCGCGCGTAGGGGCCGTAAGAGGTGCGCTGTAGCGGCACCTGGTTGACGATGGCGGCACCATCAACCAGCCAGCCAATCGTGCCCATATCCGCCCAGTTGAGCGTCGGGTAATTGAAGATGCTGGAGTACTTGGCGCGGCCGTCGTGGAGTTTATCGATCTCTTCGTCGCGGTCGGCACCCAAGGTTTCCATGGCGCTATACAGGTACAAGCCGTGACCCGCTTCATCCTGAATCTTGGCCATTAGCTGCAGCTTGCGCTTAAGGGTCGGCGCGCGTGTCAGCCAGTTGCCTTCTGGCAACATACCGACGATCTCGGAGTGAGCGTGTTGTGAGATCTGACGGATCAATGTCTTGCGATAGGCGTCCGGCATCCAATTCTTGGGTTCGATTTTAATTTCGTCATTGATGCGCTCCTGGAACTGGCGTTCCTCGGGGCCCATCTCGTCAAGTGTCTTAAGTTGGCTAGAACCGGTTTCCACGAGCTGCGCGTACATAGAGACCTCCGCGGCGTCGGTGTGTCAGGGAGTTTGACTTATCTTGCTTGAAGTATAGTGACACAAAATATTTTATCAATAAGTATTTTTGTGTGTCGCTTTAAGACTTTGTGATGACCCATGGAGCCAATATGCTTGGTTTATAAAGGGAAAGCAGCCAAAGATAAGTGATTCTTAACTTCCTTTTTTTCTGAACTAAGATGACTGCTTGGGGGGTGTCGAAACTGATATCACTACTTTAGTCGGATAACGATAGGTGTTGGTGGAGTGAAATACTTGCATTAATAAAAGTGCGGTTCTTCTTGCCGCTTTGCGATCTACGATACTGTTTGGCTACGAGCAAGCTGAGCCATGTTTGTTCAAAACTGGAGTAACCAGTGAGATATTACGATCCACATGCACTTCAAATATTTATTACTGTCTGTGAAGAAGGAAGTATCACAGGTGCTGCGGAGAGAATTGCAATTGTACCCTCCGCCGTCAGCAAACGTTTAAGTGCTTTAGAAGAGCAGGTTGGCGTAAAACTATTGGAGCGTAGTAAGAGAGGTGCAGTACCCACTCCAGCCGGTGAAGTGCTATTAAGGTCTGCAAAAGAGACACTCGTTGCTCTTGAGAGGATGCACGCTGAACTTAGTGAGTTTAGCGATGGTGTGCAGGGGAATTTAAGAATTTTGGCAAGCCTGTCGGTGATCTGTCAGTTTTTGCCGAAACAGATCAGTACTTTCATGCAAGCTCATGAGAAGGTACGTATTACCCTTGAGGAGAAGGTCAGCTCGCTTATCACCAGAGGTATTGAAGAGGGCCGAGGAGATATAGGTATCTGCTGGGCGGATGCCCACACTAAAAACCTTTATTCTCAGCCATACCTTACTGATCAGTTAGCGATTGTCGTCAATGCTCAACATCCATTGGCAGACAAGCCCAGCCTTTTTTTTGAAGACACGTTACCCTATGACCATGTAGAGATTCTTCCAGGCAGCCTTGTCAGTTTGACACTGCAGAGAGAGGCTAGTGCGCTAGGCAGTCCCATTAGGTTTCGTATACATGTCACTACGTTTGATGCGGCTTGTCGGATTGTTGACTCCAACATTGCTATTGCCGTGGTTCCGCTGGAAGTTGCAACATTATATGAAACAGCAATGAACATTAAGGCCATTCCGCTCAATGATTCATGGGCAACACGCACTTTCGTCGCTTGCGTGAGGGATTATGCAAAACTTAGTGTTCCAGCAAGGGCGCTTTTCGATCACTTGACTAATACAAATTGAGAAATATTAGCCGTTTTTGATATAGGGTATTTAGAAAGGCGAGACTAACCTATGATGACAGGCTAATCTCGCCAAGCTCAAACCGGATATTGTCTCACTGAGAATTATCAGTTACCCATGCTCATCATGCTGTTAGGCAGCCATATGGCAATCTGGGGGAAAATTAGTACCAGCGCTAACCCCACTACCATTAACATTACAAAGGGTGCTGAACCACGGATAATCTGGCCGATCGGTGCGTTGGTCACCGCCTTAATAGTGAATAAATTCATTCCTACTGGTGGCGTAATCATCGCTAATTCCAAATTAATGACTAGCAGTACCCCATACCAGATTGGGTTAATTTCCAGCAGCGCTAGAACCGGCATAACGACAGGCGAAGTAATTAAAATAATGGCAATGGACTCTAGAAACATGCCGAGTATAAAAATCATTAACATCATGAGGATCAGGAAGCTGTAGACTCCTAGGTCAACATTCAGTACAAACGCTACAATTTGCTGTGGGATCATCATTTTAGTCAATGCATGGCTAAAGATAGCGGCACCTGCCAAGATCATAAATAGCATGGCGGAGGTACGGCTGGCATCAATGGCTGATGTCCATATCTCACGCAGACCAATGCTGCGATACACCAACAAACCGATTAATAGCGCCAGTGTTGCGCCAATAGCCGCTGCTTCTGTCGCAGTAAAGACCCCTAGATACATTCCGCCGAGTACCATGGTCGGTAAGGCGATTGCCCAACCTGATTTGCGGATTGCCTGAATGGCTTCAGTAAGAGAGGCTCGTTGCGCCCGCTTGGCGTGACGTTGTTGAAAGGAGGTCGCAATCATGAATATCCCGGCTAGCATTAGACCGGGGAAAAGACCCGCCATAAATAGCCCGCCTATGGAGGTGTCCGTGGCAACGCCATAGATGATCATAGGGCCGGAGGGTGGAATCAGAATTCCCAGCGTGCCGCCAGCTGCGACTAGGCCATAGGCTACTTTAGGGTCGTAGCCGTAGCGAATCATCTGCGGAATCGCTACCGCGCCGATGGTCAGCGCAGTCGCCACACTTGAACCGGAAATAGCTGAGAAAATCATGCACGCCATGATAGTGGCTATCCCGACCCCTCCTGGCAGATGACGAGTCAGTGTATAGGCGGTGTCATAAAGGTCATCTACGATGCGGCCACGAATCATGATATGGGCCATATACGCAAACAGAGGAATCGCCAACAGTACATACATGCTGACTTTATTGAAAACTATCTCAGTAAGGCCGCCCAGGGAACCTGGCGTTCCCGCCAGCAAAGCAGCACCAAAGATCGACAAGCCAGCAAAGATGGGGAGGCCGGTAAACAGTAATAGAACCAAGCCAAGAAGAATGAGTAGTATCGTGATCATGATCAGTGTTCCTCTTCCTGACATGAATCGACGAAAGCTTTGCCACCGAAGCACAATCGTAGCAATGAATCCAGGCATACCATCATCAGCATTATTCCGCCCAGAGGAATCAACAACTGTAGCCAGAACAGGGGAATCTCCACGTACCCCAGCGTTGTCATGCCAAGCATTTTTGAGAACATGGCAGTCTGCCAGCCGTCGACCACCAAGTAGAGTGCGACGAGTAGCACAGCAAACATCGACCAAGCCTGTGCCCCACGCTGGCGACGACCTTTGAGGCGCTCAGTGAACAAATCGACACCAAGGTGTCGGCCTTCTCTAAGGGCGGCTGCGGCACCTAACATAACGATGCCAACTAAGATGAAGGTCACTACATCGTTAATCCAGAGAGAGGGTTGCCCAAGAAGATAACGAGCCACCACGGCGTAACTTATCAGCGCTAGTGCTACCAAAACACTAGCGGCAGATATCGCCATAGCGAAGGTGGTAATCCAGTATACTAACTGGCTCAATAAACGGCATACCAACGGCGGGTGAAAAACGTCGGCCTTACCCATAGAAGATTTTGTATAATTATTCATAATCTATCCTTTCGAGGAGCATCAACATCCCCGGCTCGGCTGTTATTGAGAGAAGAGGCGGCCTCTCCTCTTACTACCCATGTCGATATAGAAAATATCTTGGTAGCTTAGAGTTGCTTAATCAGCTCAATCAGCCGTTCACCGTCGTTGGCACTCTCAATGAATGCTTGCTCAACGGCCGGTTGCATCGCAATCCGCAGAGCATCGACTTGTTCGTCGGATAGCACAGTGACTTCCACATTGTTCTCTTCTAATTTTGCGATCCCCGTAGGATCGATTTCGTCAGTTTCCGGTAGCAATACATTTTCGGTGCTAGAAGCTGCTGACTCGACCAAGCTTTGGAGGTCTTCTGGCAGGCTTTCCCACCATTGTGGATTAACAATAATGTTTTGATAGACCGTAATCAGGTTGGAGGCTACCGCGTAGTCCTGGACTTCAAAATAGCGCCTCGAATAGACAGCATCGGTGCTAGTAATGGCGGCATCGATAACGCCAGTCTGCAACCCCTGATAGACCTCCGAGCCAGGCATGGTAGCGGGTGAGGCTCCCATTGCGATCAGGCCGGCATCAAATACCCGGCTCAATCCGCGAATCTTAGTACCCTGAAAATCGTCAGGGGCAATGAGTGGTGCGTCAGAGGAGGTGAATGCTGCATTGTTGGCGTCTAGCAACCAAGCCAGATTCTTGACCCCTTTGGATGCCATCTTGTCATCCAGTATTGCTGCCGCTTCGGAGGTTGGAAACTGTTCAAGCTGGTGGCGGCCCGTCATCAGATAGGGGATGTTAAATACCTGCATTTCCGGAATGGTGCCCCCCCACAATAGGCTAACAATCGATGCCGCTTCTATGTGGCCACGCGCGACAGCGGCATGGAATTCCGTAGGCCCGTAAAGCTGGGCACCGCCAAATATTTGCACCTCGATACGACCATTGCTGTTAGTTTCCACCTCATCTGCGAAGGCTTCAATTGCCTGTGCGACGTGATGTGAGCCAGGCAGTTGATGAGCGAGGCGCATCGTATAATCAGCGGCGATGGCACTACTGATGGAGCTGGCGATAGAGACTGATGCAATAAGTGTTTTAATAGTTGCTTTCATAGCGATGTCCATTGTTGTCATTGTCTTTATAGTTGTCTTTATGAATCATATGTCAGTAGCTGGGCATGGCGTCATGCCCGGTTGGACAGTCTTCCCAGTACTTCCTCGGTGTGTTCTCCTATTTTGGCCAGGGGATGGCGCACTTGAGGGCGTTTACCTCCCATCATTAATGGCAGCAGCACGACATCGGTGGTATCACCGTCATCCGTCTGCATAGGCACCAGTCCACCACTCACCTTTAAGTGCTCGTCTTGCAGCAGTTCGTCGGGACGGGTAATGGGGGCATAAGGTAAGCCAACGGTATCCAGCTTCGCTGAGAGTTCATCAATATGATGATGCTTAAGGGTCTCGCCTAAGGTTGCCAACAGATCATCGCGGACGTTGAGTCGTTGTTCGTTTTTCTGCAACGTCGGATCGTCAAGGAGATCTTGTCGCTCCAGCACGTCGCATAAGATTGCCCACTGTTTGTCGCTCACAGCCCCGATAAACAACTGTTCATTATTGGCTAGCGTGAAGACGTCATAGATCGTCCAGGGAGAGACTCGCGATGGCATAGGAGGCGGTATGTCTCCAGACATGGCAGCCTGTTGCATGTGGGAGGCGGAGAGGAATACACAGTTTTCAAATAGAGCGCTTTGAATTTCTTGCCCATTACCGGTTTTACCGCGTTGCATAATGGCGGCAAGCACTCCAATCGCTCCGAACATTCCCCCCATGATATCGTTAACGGAGGCGCCGGCGCGTAATGGTCGGCCTTCGGGGCCGGTCATATAGGCGAGCCCGCCCATCATCTGCACGACTTCATCAAGGGCCAAACGATTTTCGTAGGGGCCAGGCAGGAATCCTTTATGAGACACATAGATGAGCTCGGGAAACCTCGCTGACAGCGTTTGGTAGCCTAGCCCCAGCGAGTCCATCAGCCCAGGGCGAAAGTTCTCAATCATGACATCCGATTCGGCTAATAGCGCTAGCAGGTTCGCTTTTCCTTCGGGAGACTTGATGTCGAGTACTACGCTCTTCTTATTACGGTTATAAGTACGGAAAAAGCCCATCCCTAGACCGGTCATCTGGCGTGTTTTATCGCCGCTTGGCGGCTCAATTTTGATAACTTCGGCGCCTAAATCTGCCAGGATCATGCCGCAAGTGGGGCCCATAACCATGTGACTAAATTCAATGACGCGGATACCGTCGAGGGGCAACGTGGTCTTGCCAGGAATAGAACTGCTCATAATAACCTCGTTACACTTCAGCAAGTTGGTGGTTAGGCTGGAACGTTTTCGGGAAACCTGCTTTCCAGAGAGTGCCGTGCATTTCCTCACCTTCCAGCCAGTTCGCCAGCTTCTGCCTGAGTGTTAGCAGTTTGGGAATATCTATCTTGGTCTCATACCCCATGCTGCCCAGCATGTAGGCCAAATCCTCAGAGGCTACATTGCCACTTGCTCCTGGTGCATGAGGACAGCCACCGATCCCTGCTAGAGAGGCGTCGAAGCGTGTGATCCCTACCTCAAGCGCCGCGTAGGCATTGGCCAGTGCTAAGCCCCGAGTATCGTGAAAGTGTGCTCGCCAGCACTTATCCCCCGCTAGTTTGATGGCTTTTCCGAACAGCTCACGCACCATGGCTGGATCGGCGTAGCCTACGGTGTCCGCCATACTGACGCGGTCAGCGCCTGCTTCTAGCGCTGCCTGCATAAGGCGTAGTACCTCGCTACTGTCAACATGCCCCTGAAGTGTGCAGCCAAATGCCGTGCCGATGCCGGCTTCAACCAATATCTTGGAACCAGCGTTCTTTTTCGCCGTTATGATGTGTGCCACCTCTGCGATCATTTCATCGGGTGTCTTACGCACATTGGCTAAGCTATGCTGGTGACTGGCGGAAATAGGCAGGATCATCAGATCTGCCCCGCTGGCGATGGCTCGCTCAGCCCCTTTTAAATTCGGCACAAGAACTGATACGAATAAACCGGGTAGTGTTTTGGCGTAGGTCACAAGCTCTGCAGTATCCGCCAGCTGTGGCAGCAGCTTGGGTGGAACAAAGGAGCCCACTTCCATTTCACGCATGCCCGCTAAATAGGCATCATGAATCCACGCTATTTTTTTGTTGGTTGGCAGGGTGAAGGCAATGTTCTGTAGTCCATCGCGTAAGCCCACCTCATTGATGACAGCTTTGCCTTTTGGGATTTGTTGCATTGCAGTATCTCGCTGGGTGACATTGTCGTTGTTATGCAACCAAACCTAAGACACTCGCTGAACACCTAAAAGGTCGGAATCGTCAGCTAATCAGTTCCGAATTGGAAATATTTTTTAAAGTATTTAATAAACATGAGGTTAGGTTTTTTTGCTGTTTCTGTTGCGCGGGAATATAGACGTAAGTACATGTGTTAGCACTTACGTTTGATAGTTCTTCTGTTTTTTTGGGGTTCTAAGTGATTACTAATAAAGCGGCTTAATTCGAGGCTTTTGTCTACGGGAATAGTGAGGTACTCAGCATGATAGTCCTCATACACGATATCAATTGCTCACGAAGTCATCCTTCTTTCAGGAAGGGATTGTCTTTGTTCGATGAGAGCAATCCCCTACGTATAAATACTTTAATGCTTATGCGCCGATGCATGTTCATAGCGACATCAAGCAACTAGAGCACTGAATCAGCGAAGATCCTTGACGCGCCTGGCCTTACCCATCGAACGCATAACGCTTTCTACCGGGCACACTTCAACTTGGCTGCTGATACCAATGTATGTCTTGATGGCATGCTGAAGCTCTTTCGCGGCTTGTTCACAGGCCACGGGGTCGCGGGCGATGTCATGATGGTTAGCTTCGACACGTACAAGTACCGTGTCCATATTGCCTTGGCGGCTGACTTCGATCTCGTAGTGGGGCGAAAGCGACGCGATCTTTAGCAGTTGCTCTTCGATCTGTGTGGGGAATACATTCACGCCGCGAATGATTAGCATGTCGTCGCTGCGGCCAGTGATCTTATCGATGCGCCGCATGGGGCGCGCAGTGCCCGGCAGCAAGCGGGTCAGGTCGCGGGTGCGGTAGCGAATTACCGGCAGGCCTTCTTTGGTCAAGGTGGTGAACACCAGCTCGCCGTATTCGCCATCGGGGAGTACTTCGCCGCTGGCGGGGTCGATGATCTCGGGGTAGAAATGATCTTCCCAGATGGTCGGGCCATCTTTTGTTTCCAGGCACTCCATGCCCACGCCCGGGCCCATTACTTCAGAGAGGCCGTAAATATCGAGGGCATCGATGCCCAGGCGCTGTTCTAGGGCGGTGCGCATGCTGTCGGTCCAGGGTTCGGCACCGAAAATACCGGTGCGCAGGGGTAGTGTGCGCGGGTCGATGCCTTGGCGCTCCATTTCGTCCGCGATGTTGAGCATGTAAGAAGGGGTGACCATGATGATGTCCGGCGCGAAGTCACGGATCAGCTGAACCTGTTTCTCCGTTTGGCCGCCCGACATGGGAATGACGGCGCAGCCCAGGCGCTCGGCGCCGTAATGCGCACCCAGCCCACCGGTGAATAGGCCGTAGCCATACGCCACATGCACCTTGTCATTGCGGCTGCCGCCAGCGGCGCGGATTGAGCGCGCCATCACATCAGACCACACATCAATATCTTTCTGGGTGTAGCCCACCACCGTGGGTTGCCCAGTGGTGCCGCTGGAGGCGTGGATACGCACGATCTCGCTCATCGGCGTGGCCAACATGCCAAACGGGTAGTTGTCGCGCAGATCGGCCTTGGTGGTGAACGGCAGTTTGGCGAGATCTGCCAGCGTCTGGATATCGTCGGGATGTACCCCGGCTTTATCGAAAGACTGCCGGTAGAACGGCACATTGTCGTAAGCGTGCTTCAGGCTCCACTTCAGGCGCTTGAGCTGAGTGGCGCGCAGCTCGTCGACGCTGGCAGTTTCCAAGGGGTCGAGAGTTGCAGTGTCGATAGGCGTAGCGGGCTGATTCATCAGGGGGCTCCGGTCAAGCAAGTTGTTATTGGACTAGTGTCTAAATGCGCCATGGTCTAGAGAATGGTGTTAGTTATGGGCTTATACGCGCTCAATGACCATCGCGATGCCCTGGCCGACACCGATACACATGGTGCATAGCGCAAAGCGTCCTTGCCGACGTTCGAGTTCATGCACAGCGGTGGTGACTAGCCGAGCACCACTCATGCCCAGCGGGTGGCCCAGTGCGATGGCGCCGCCATTGGGGTTAACGTGTTCGGCATCATCACTAAGACCCAGGTCGCGCATGACCGCCAACGCCTGAGCAGCGAACGCTTCGTTGAGTTCGATAACATCCATCTGATCCAAGGTAAGCCCGGTCTGGGCAAGCACCTTACGGGTGGCGGGTGAGGGGCCGAACCCCATGATCCGCGGCTCCACCCCCGCGGTGGCCATGCCTACTACGCGAGCGCGGGCTTTCAGGCCAAAACGTTCGGCCTGCTCAGGTGACGCCATCAGCAGCGCACAGGCACCATCGTTAACGCCTGAGGCATTGCCCGCAGTAACACTGCCGCCTTCACGGAAGGGCGTGGGCAGTTTGGCGAGTTGCTCGGCGGTCGTGGTGGCGCGCGGATGCTCATCGCTATCTACCACTAGCGGATCCTGTTTGCGCCGGGGGACTTCGACAGGAATGATCTCTTCGGCCAGGCGGCCGGCCTCCATGGCGGCGGCGGTACGCTGTTGGCTGCGGAGTGCGAAGGCGTCTTGGTCTTGCCGGGAAATACCAAACTGTTCGGCGACGTTTTCGGCGGTTTCGGGCATGGAGTCGATGCCGAACTGGGCCTTCATGGCACGGTTCACAAAGCGCCAGCCGATGGTGGTGTCGAAGATGTCGGCCTGACGTGAGAAAGCTTGTTCTGCCTTACCCATCACAAAAGGGGCTCGGGACATCGACTCCACACCGCCAGCAATCATCAGCCCCGTTTCACCGGTCTTGATGGCGCGGGCAGCGTTGCCGACGGTGTCCATTCCAGAACCACACAAACGGTTAATGGTGGAGCCGGGCACCTCAACGGGAAGCCCCGCGAGCAACGCAGACATGCGTGCTACGTTGCGGTTGTCTTCCCCTGCCTGGTTGGCGCAGCCGTAAAGGACATCGTCTACCAGCGACCAGTCAACGTTCGGGTTGCGCTCTATCAGGGCACGCATGGGAATGGCCCCCAGGTCATCGGCACGCACGCTTGAAAGTGCGCCGCCGTAGCGACCTATCGGAGTGCGTATGGCATCAATAATTAGCGCGTCTTTCATTGGTTGTCTCCAGCAGCGGTGTCTTCCAAGCGGCGTACGCTGCCGCGGATTTTGTAGGAACGTCCGCGGAACAAGGCAACGGTATCGCCGTGCTGATTGCGCAACGTGATGTCGTAAATGCCGGTGCGCCCACGGCGGCTGCGCTCTTCGGCGGTGGCGGTGAGCTCATCGCCCAACTGGGCGGGGCCGAGATAGTCGATACTGCAGCCAGCGGCGACGGTGGCTTCATCGTAGCTGTTGCAGGCAAACGCAAAGGCGGAGTCGGCCAGGGCAAACAGAAAGCCGCCATGGCAGTTGCCGTGCCCCTGCACCATGTCCTGACGCACGGTCATGGTCAGTTCGGCGAAGCCGGGTGCCATGCGCGTAATGCGCATCCCCAGCCCTTGGCTGGCATGGTCGCGGGAAAACATTGCCTCGGCACAGGCTTCCGCCAGCTGTTGCGGGGTCAGTTGGGAGTCACTCATGAAAGCTTTCCTCACTCAGGGCTTTGCGGCGCAGCAGGAAAGAGCTGCGATAGCGCTCTTCGCCGTAGCTCTGCTGCAGGTGCGTAAGGGTACGGTGAACGAAGGGCAGTCCCAGCGAGTCCGCCCAGGCCAAGAGGCCGCGGGGATAGTTGACCCCGGCCTGCATGGCCAGGTCGCCATCCTGGGCGCTGCAGACACCTTGCAAAACGGCATCGGCGGCTTCATTGGCGAGCATGGCCACGGTGCGCAATACCACTAGCCCTGGCGTGTCGGTTAGCCAGGCCACATCCATTCCCAAGCGTTGGAAGAAAGCTGTGGCAAGCTGGCGGGCCTCGGGCGACGCTGTATGGCTGGCAGCAAGCCCTATGGCGCTGGCGCTGCGGTAGTCCAGGCACAGGTCGAAAAGTACCAGGGCTTCGAGCCCTTCATTAACCGCGCGCTCGGCGGCGCAGCGCCCATCGCTGAGGGCCAGCACCAGGTCGCCTAGGTACAAGCGAGACGTACCGTCTTGGTGTAGCGATTCGCGATATACCACATCAAGCCCGGCTTCCTGAGCGCGTTCCAGCAGCGGGGCGATGGTGCTATTCGCGCCCTGTACGACAAGTGCTGGCAGTTCCGCATTTGCTGGTGCTGCAAACTTGGGCTGAGCTGTAACGGTATTTGCACGCTCTCCTTCAGGAGGGTAGTCGAAGAAGCCTTGGCCAGACTTACGCCCCAGGCGACCAGCTTCAACCAGCGCCTGTTGCACCAGGGAGGGTTTGAACCGGGTGTCGCCGTAGTAGGCATCGAACACCGAACGGGTCACGGCGTAGTTAACATCATGGCCGATCAAGTCCATCAGCTCGAAAGGCCCCATGCGGAACCCGCCGGCCTGGCGCATCAGTGCATCCAGGGTGGCGGCATCGCTGGCAACTTCCTGTAGCAGGCGAAGACCTTCAGCATAGAAGGGCCGTGCCACGCGGTTCACGATAAAGCCCGGGGTGGAACTGGCGTGCACCGCGACCTTGCCCCAGGCGCTGGCGGTATCGAACAGAGTCTCAGCGACCTCGCTGGTGGTCGCCAGTCCAGACACCACTTCCACTAGCTTCATCACCGGCGCGGGGTTGAAGAAGTGCAGCCCCGCCATGCGCTCGGGGTATTCAAGATTGGCGGCAATGGAAGTAATCGACAGTGATGAGGTATTACTGGCTAGCAAGGTTCCCGGTGGGCATAGCGCTTCGAGTTGAGCAAACACCTGGCGCTTAATCTCAAGGTTCTCGACGATGGCTTCGATAATCAGGCGACTATCGGCCAGGGCATCAATGGCATCGGCAGGCTGCAGGCGAGCGATGATGGTATCCACATCACCTTGAGGCATCTTGCCCTTGGCAACACGCTTTTCCAACTGGCGACGAATGTTGTCGATACCGGCTTTTGCTGTGCCCGGTTGATTGTCATAGAGAATCACCGAGTGGCCAGCCTGGGCGGCTACCTGAGCGATACCGGCACCCATGGCCCCCGCGCCGATAACGCCAATAGTGGCGGTGCTAGGAAGTGCTGGCATATCACGCTCCCTTAAAGGTGGGGTGACGTTTCTCCATGAAAGCGCTGACGCCTTCGCGGTAATCCTCCGAGCGCCCGGCCAGCCGCTGAAGATCGCGCTCCAGGTCGAGCTGTTCGTTGAAGCTGTTATCGCTGCTGGCATGCAGGGCGCGCTTAATTAGTGCCAAACCGCGTGTGGGTTGAGTGGCCAGGTGGCGAGCCATGTTCATGGCTTCTTCTTGGAGCGCTTCATCGTCGACGCAGCGCCAGATCATGCCCCACTGCTCGGCGGTTTCGGCGGGAAGCTTGTCGCCCAGCATTGCCAAGCCCTTGGCGCGGGCCATGCCGACTAAGTTAGGCAATGTCCAGGTGCCGCCGGAGTCTGGAATCAAACCGATCTTACAGAAAGCCTGAATAAAGCTTGCCGAGCGAGCCGCTAACACGATGTCGCAAGCCAGGGCAATATTGGCACCGGCACCGGCGGCCACACCGTTCACCGCACAAATAGTCGGAAACGGCATGTCTTTAAGGGCGCGCAGCATAGGGTTATAGCGTTTCTCCAGCGACTCGCCGAGGTCAGGCGCTTGCTCGCCGGGCGCGACGCTACGGTCGGAAAGGTCTTGACCGGCGCAGAAGCCGCGACCGCTACCCGTCAGCAGCAAAGCGCGAACGCTTGGATCCTGGCGCACGGCCTTAAGCACCTTGCGCATCTCGGCATGCATTTCGGTATTGAAGCTGTTCAGGCTGTCGGGGCGGTTCAGCGTAATACAAGCGACGCCTTCTTCGACGCTGTAAAGCAGGGGCGCTTGGCTCATGGGGAATATCCTTGTCTCAGTGCCCTTTAAAAGAGGCAGGTCGTTTTTCTTGGAAGGCGCGAATACCCTCGTTGCGGTCTGCGGTGCCCGCCAGCAAGGTGAAGGCATGGCGTTCAAAGCGCATTTAGTGCTTCCGGGCGATTCAGCATGATGCATAAAACGCCTTCCATGGGTGTGGTTATTTTTAGAGTAGAGGGCATTTTTTCCTCTGTTCGGCCTGGGGCGCACAGGATGAATATCTGCCGAGTATAGGTTTATTTTGATACACATCAATACTGATAGGTTGTTTTAATGTGTCGCTTATCGTTGTTTTGGTTTGTTTATTCTTTTTTAACAACAGTTTGCATGTATTTTTTGCGAAGAGATGAGGGATCTTAGACCATGGTATGAAAGGCGGTTAAGTAGCTCAAGAAGGCATTTAAAGCTCCTATCTATCGAGTGTTTCGATAGTTAGTACACCACTACTTAAGTAAGTGGTGGCAGGGAAAGCGTTTGATGTTTTGTTACGGGAAAGATAGTCTTCAAGAATATGGCGTATCAAAAAAATAAGTGAGTGCAGGAGCGCCCCATGACGCAATCAGCGCAGCAGATGTTTGACCTTCATCGTGAGATTCTTGACCGGGCTGTCGCTGCTACCTCTGGCCGTGATTTTTGGACACCCTATCCAGAAAGCATGCGCAAATACCCTGAGGATGCCGTTAAAGCGGCACCGTCTAACAATCCTGCCGCGAATGCTTCCCTATGTAATCAAGCCTTTGTTGCCAACCGCTTCCTGGTGGTGCAAAGCCGTCGCCACGGCCAATCAAACTAACGGAGAACGTGATGCCTTACTATCGACTTGAAGGGGTGACGCCAGTGGTTCACCCGACGGCTTATGTACATCCTACTGCGGTGTTGATCGGGGATGTGATCGTGGGCCCCAACTGTTATGTAGGCCCTGGCGCGGTGATGCGCGGCGATTTCGGCCGTCTTGTGCTGGAAGAGGGATCCAACCTTCAGGATACCTGTGTGATGCATGGCTTTCCGGGCTGCGTCACTAAGGTTGAGAAGGATGGCCATATCGGCCATGGCGCGGTACTGCATGGCTGCGTGATTGGGCGTGATGCCATGGTGGGGATGAACGCCGTGGTGATGGACGGTGCCAACATTGCTGAGCGATCTATCGTTGCGGCAGCAGCCTTCGTTAAGGCAGGCTTCGAGTGCGAGCCCCAGTCGCTGGTGATGGGGTCACCTGCAAAGGTCAAGCGTGCGCTGAGCGATGAGGAGTTTGCTTGGAAGCAACAGGGCACTCAAGAGTATCAGCGTTTAGTGACCCGTTGCCGTGACAGCTTGGAAGCCTGTGAACCGCTGGCAGAACTCGATGCTGACCGCCCAGCTTTGCTGGCCGGTGACACTCAGCCTAAACAGCAGACGCTGGATCAGTCGTCACAATCATAAGTTGCGGTATGCTCGATATGACGACTAATTCAGTTGTCTTGTGAGGTGTTCATTCCAGCCCGCCGAAGCGCTGGTAAAAACTGGGCCCGGGGGCGGGTAATGGGCCCTCGGCGGTTTCCAGGTGTCGATCTAGCCAGCGCTCTGCGCGTTCGTAGAGCAAACGATAGAGATTGCGGCAGAGCTGATGGGCGTAGCGGCCTTCCCACGCCGTGGGGAGGAGTTCGTCAGGCAGAAGGGGATCGCGTAATTGAACCTTGCGATACTCGTGAATAAGTAAGGTGCGCGCAATGAAGCACGCTTCCTGTCCCAAATGGTTCTCTGTGTTGAGAGCGTTCCAGAGGGGGCGAAACTTAACCAGAAAACGTTGGTAGAGCTCGGCTAATTCGTCGAGGTTCCAACTCTCTCTGACCTGTAGGCGTAGCGGTTTGCTGGTCATGGGCTCCATGGCCTGAGTTTGCATAACGATCGTATCGTCTGCCGCATCCAGTTCTTGCAAGGCCGCCATGGCTTCTGCGCATGACAGCGTAGGGTGTGCCAGCACGCCCTGTGCAAAACTACCAAAACCCAGCCATTCGAGTTCGTCACGAATCTGCTGACGCCGGTCTGGGGGGAGCTGTGTCAGCAATGCTAATGTCCACTGGCCCAACCAAGGAGGCTGAGCGCCGTGATAGACGCGTTTGAAGGCTTGTTCAAAACGCCGCCGCCCAGGGCCACTCAATCGGTAGTAGCTGCGACGACCCACCTTTTCACCCCGTAGCCAGGTCTCATGGGTCAGCCGGTAAACAGAGGTACGCACTAGCCGCTCATTGATACCGATAGGCTCCACCAGTTTCGACAGGCTACCTAGCCACACCGTACCGCCCCGGGGAACGATAGAGTCGCCATAGACGGTAATAATCAGTGAACCTGCGCGGATTGGTCGACGTTGCTGGAAGTCATCAATAAGCGTGGCGACGCAGTCTGTAGCTGACGACATGGTGAAAGTTGTTTTCCTTTACGATGATATTGTCGGTAGAAATGACAGAAAATATAACGAATATAGCAGATTATCGTATCACGTTTTTTGGTGGTTTGGCCGGAGTCGTTACCAGGGAGTCTGGTGCCAACGGTTTGTGAAGAAGTGAATCGCCCCAAGTTTCGTAGGCACGGTAATTGCCCTATTTCTATAACCGAAAAATGCGTAGAGCTCATTCACTATATGGCTCAAAATTACTCAGAGCTGATTGGCTAATTAATAGTTTCTACATCAAAAGCTACAATCTGGCGCTCGACGCTTGAAAACTCTACGCAATTGCTTCCTAGATGCCTCTTGTACGCCTAGCGCGGGCAAGCTCAGTCGGCATCAATCGGGATAAAATAGATTGTGCCGCTAAGGTTTTTCAGTGGGTGGCTGATCGGCACGGTTAGGTATTAGCTTCCGAAGCCGAGGGGACAGGTTCAAATCCTGCCGAGCGAAACTAATTGTTAAAAAGGCGCCTGCGACTAAATGGCGCGCCCATGCTCATTGATTAAACTTGAGCTTTCCTTTTCTCGATGACGATATTAAAGCTATAATGCGTAAGATATACGTTTAAGAGTTATCTTAAATAAATTTTAAAAATATAGGAATTTAGACCATGGCGTCGGTACTGAGTGATTATCTCAAAAAAGAACAGTTGTTAAAGCAGCTACAAGAAGAGCTGCAAGCACTGGAAAATAACAGTGAGCTAAAAGAAGAGCTTGAGTTCAAAGAAAGACTACAAGCGCTTATGACTGAGCACGGAAAACTAGCGCGCGACGTATGCGAAATGCTTGACCCATCTTACCGCTCTAAACCAGCAAAAGCGGGCAAGGTAAGCACAAGCGATACGGATGGCCGTAAAAAACGCCCTTTGAAGGTCTACAAGAACCCACACACTGGCGAAGTGGTAGAAACCCGTGGCGGGAACCACAAAGTCATTCAAGGGTGGAAAGCAGAATTTGGTAATGAAGAAGTGGTCAGTTGGGTTGTGAACGAAATCGCGTAATAAAACTGATGTTTACTTTGGTTGATGGCGCCGGCTTGGCAAAATTACCCATAAAACGCTCACTGAGCCTGCTCAGTGAGCGATAATTTATCTAAGCGCTGAGAACATCAGCCATCCATTAAGTAGCGTTTTGCTCTAATGATCTCCCCATCGTTTTATTAACATTAATCTAATTTTTATTAGTTCTTATCTCCGGGTAGGTGCTTCTACTTTGCCAAGGCCACCCAATCTCTAAGCCGCTACCGTATTGCTAATCTTTAGCACCTGAAATGAACCCTAAGTCACTCGACGGGTGGTTGTGTGCATTCCGGTAAGCATTCCCTTTTAACGTAGGTAGGCGCTAACACTCACTGAATAAGCCAGAGTTGGCTTGGTCTAGAAAGGTAGAACTCTATCGATGTGTAATTGTGGCCTGCAAATTCTCGCAGGCCACAATTGTGTGCAGCCTAATCTTCCGGCCTTAGCTCTTCCTGCTTGGGTGGGCTGCCTACTCGTACTTCGCTGAGCTCCTCATGGGAGAGGCCGCGGTATAGCGCGAACATCATGATAAATACCAGGATAAACATCGGCAGGCCGACAACGGTGATGACCTCCTGCAGGGCGGTAAGCCCGGCATCGCCCGCCAGCACGATCAGCATGGCAGCCAGCATGCCCTCGGATACGCCCCAAAATACCCGCTGGTGCCATGGGCCAGGGTCGGAGCTGCCGGTACACAGCATATCGACGACCAGGGAGGCGGAGTCTGAGGAGGTGGCAAAGAAGATGGCTACGATCACCACCGCCAGGCCCTGAATCAAAGTAGCGGCGGGGAAGTTCTCAAAAAACGCAAACATGGCGAGCGGAATGCTTTCGGCGACGGCAGCGGATATGGTGCCGGCCTGATCGCCCATGGCTGCCCGGGCCTCTGGCCCTATGCCGTCAATTTCCATCGCCGACCAGCCGAAAATCGCAAACCAGATTAGCGTAAAGATGGAGGGAGCGAACAGCACCCCCAGCACGAATTCGCGGATAGTTCGCCCGCGGGAAATCCGCGCTACAAAAATGCCGATGAACGGAGACCAGGTCACCGTCCAGGCCCAGTAAAATACCGTCCAACTGCCTTGCCACCCCCAGGCACCGCCATCGCTGGAGTAGCGTGCTAGGGTGTCATTCCAGAAAGCCATGGGCAGCAGGTTGGTGATATATAGCCCAAAGGTTTCGACAACAGCACGCAAAAGGAAAACCGTCGAGCCGGTAAACAGCACAAACACCAACAGGCCAACGGCCATGCCGATATTGATGTTGGAGAGCAGCTTCACGCCTGAATCCAACCCCGCCACGATGGATCCCACGGCCACGGTGGTGAGAACGGCGATGATCAACACTTTCGTTATCACGGCATCCGGCACACCAAACAGTTCTGTTAGCCCCGCATTAATCTGCTGGGTGCCCAAGCCGATAGAAACCGCCACGCCAAATAGGGTGCCGAGTATGGCAAAGATATCGAGAGCTTTACCGATGGGGCCGTAAATGCGCTCGCCTAACAGAGGGAAGAAGACCGAGCTAAAACGCATCGGCAGGTTGTAACGATAGATAAAATACGCAAATGCTAGCCCCGGCATGGCGAAAATCGCCCAGGTATGCAGCCCCAGGTGATAAATCGAAAAGCTCATGGCATCGTCGGCGGCGTCAACAGAGAAGGGCTCAACACCCGGCCGTGGAGGAGTCGCAAAGTGGGAAATAGGCTCGGCAACCCCCCAGAACATCAATACCGTGCCGATACCGCCAGCAAACAGCATGGCGAACCAGGAAGCGTTGGTATAAGCGGGCTTGGCATCATTGCCCCCCAAACGAATCGCCCCGAAACGGCTTATCGCCACCCATAGCAAAAATGCTACCCAACTTGTGACCCCGAAAATAAAAAACCAGCCAAGGTTAGTCACGATCCATTGCCGCCCCGCGCCGAAGGCTTCGCCTATGGGGCCCGGCGCAATCAACAGCGCCACTAAAAAAAGGATCATAATCCCAGCAGAGGTGAAAAATATGGTGGGATCCGTCTTGAGGCCCAGCTTGCGTGCAAGTGCATCCATCGTTACGTCTCCCTGTGTTTTTAAGACCCGTTTTCAAGACTCGTTTTCACGACCCGTCTTTGACCAGCTTCTATAACAACGTAGGAGTTATAGGCTGATTACGCCAAGCTGGGCGCAGACAAAAAGGAGGTATATCTATGAGGAAATGCAGCCTGCGCCGGCCACGCTAGTTTTATAACCACTCCGAAGAGGCTTGGGGAGAGTACACCGGAGTTCTGGCTGAAAGATCAGCAGGCCTTAAGGGGTTTGACAGGAATCCACTACTTCGCATAATTTAGTATTTATTATAATAATTAGAAATGCCGTGATGAGATGATAACAACTCCTCACATGGCTTTGAGCGCCCAGCACAACAAAAGCAACATCAATATCAAAAAGGAGGTGCTCATGAAGGCACATAATGCGGTCACAACGTCTCGTAAGCCTTGGTATCAACGTATTCCCCATCCCGCCATTCTCATCTTCTGTCTGATTTGCGTGGTCTGGGTGTTAACGCTGATCATCCCCGCTGGTAGCTATGATCGCCATGATATCAATGGTCGCAGTGCGGTGATTCCTGGGACATTCCATCTCATTGATCAGGCGGCCCCATCATTCCTTTCGATCTTTCATTCCATTCCACTTGGCATGATCGGTGCTGCGAGCATCATCGTTATCGTTTTCATCGGTGGTGGCTTGTTCCGAGTGATGGAAGCCACCGGTGCACTGGAGAATCTGGTCGGCACACTGGTAAAGCGGTTGGGGCACGAGCGTCCTTCCATATTGATATGGTTGATGACTTTCGTCTTCGGCGCCTTGGGGGTCGCGGTCGGTTATGAGAACAACATTGCGTTGATTCCTCTTGCCGTTCTATTGGGGCTTGCGATGGGCGGGGACCGGCTGGTAGGCACGGCGATTGCCCTCGGTGGCGTTGGGGTTGGCTTTGCGACTTCACCGATCAACGTTTACACCGTTGGCGTATCCGACCAAATCGCACAATTGCCGATGTTTTCCGGTGCCGGTTTGAGAAGCGTGCTATGCCTATGCGCTCTGGCCCTTCTGGCCCATCACACCAGTCGCTACATGCAGCGTTTGCGTGAGGACTCAAGTGCATCGTTGCTCGAAAGTGAAGAACAAAATGTGTCGCTTGATAAGCCAATCAGCGAGTATCGACTATCGGCTTCAGATCTACGCGTCATCGGCACCTTTGTCGTTGGCCTCGGCATTATGCTTTATGGCGTTTTCGCCCATGGCTGGTATATCAATGAGATCTCTGGTGTTTTCATCGCCATGACGATCGCTATAGGCGCGATGGCTAAACTCTCACCTACCGACATCAATCGTTACTTCTTTGAGGGCGCCGCTGCGGTTTGTACCGGCGCTCTGCTGGTTGGGTTGGCGCGCGCTCTCCAGGTACTGCTTGAGCAAGGGAGTATCGGTGACACCATCGTCCACGGTCTGGCTGAGCCGCTAGCCGGGCTACCTGTTTTGTTGTCAACGCTGGCGATGACATTGGTGCACTCGGTTATCAATGTCTTTATTCCCTCGGGTAGTGGGCAAGCTATGGCCACCATGCCGATAATGATTCCGCTGTCGGATCTAATCGGTATGACCCGCCAGACCGCTATTCTGGCGTTCCAGGTTGGCGATGGTCTGACGAATTTGATAGTACCCACTTCCGGTGGCACCTTGGCAATGCTGGCGATTGCTCGGGTGCCTTACGATCGCTGGGTGCGCTTCTTCTTTCCGCTGCTAGTCAAGCTCTTTCTGCTTAGTTGGGGGTTTCTGGCGTTTGCGGTAATGATTGGCTGGGGGCCTGCATGAGCCAGAAGCGTTCAGATCAGATCGCCGAGGGGCTGCGGCAGCGGATTCTGTCCGGTGAGCTGCCGCTCGGCGCCAAATTGGAGAACGAGTCCGCCCTTACTGCGCGTTTTTCAACCAGTAAGTGGACACTTCGTGAAGCGTTGAAGTCGCTCGAAACTCAGGGCTTGGTACGGGTAAAAAGCGGCCCCGGAGGAGGGGCCGGTGTTACCGAAGTCAGCGCCGACACGGCCAACGAAATGCTATGGAATTTCTGCTTTAGTCGTGATCTATCGATTCCAGACATCTACGCACTTCGCAAGCTGCTGGAACCCGCACTGGCGCGCCAAGTAACACCGCTACTCAGCGAGGAAGCGTTGGCCCAGTTGACGGCCACCGCCGGGCGCTGCTGCAGCTATCGGCGCGACGGGCGCGGTGTCTCGGAGAGAGAAGATGAAATCAACTTCCACAATCTGCTCGCCGCTGCTTCGCCCAATCCGTTACTGCGCTTTCTGATCGAGTTTCTGAACGGCCTGTTGCTCAAGGTAGTGGTTGCCCAGCAGTACGACCCTGCCTTGACCGGCATTGATCTGAACTATTACGGTCACGATTATCATCTTGATTTAATTGAGGCCTTTCGCGCCCGCGACGCCGAGCGCGCCGCGCAGCTAATGTATGACCATATGGAGGCCGCCCAAGATTATATGGCCAAGGTAGCCGCTGTGGCCGAGTGCGGCCGTCCCTCCAATGACTCAAGTGAGGATCCACGATGTCCCTGACAACGCCCAACGCTTCCAGCATGCTTGATCGACTCGTGGGCTTTCCCACTGTGTCCCGCGACTCCAACTTAGCGCTTATCGAGTGGGTTGAGGCCTACTTAGATGAACACGGTGTACAGCACTGGCGCATTGATAGTGATGATGGCAGCAAGGCCAACCTGCTAGCGCGCATCGGCCCCGCTGTCGAAGGCGGCGTGGTGCTGTCGGGGCACACCGATGTGGTGCCGGTGGACGGCCAACCCTGGTCCAGTGATCCGTTCAAGCTGATTGACAAGGGCGATGGTCGCCTCTACGGCCGCGGTACCTGCGATATGAAGGGCTTTATCGCCTGCGCCTTGGCTGAGGTGCCGCGCTGGGTTCAGCTAGCGCTGCCTAAGCCGATCTATCTAGCGCTCTCCTACGACGAGGAGATCGGCTGTGTGGGCGCGCCGCGGATGATCGAGCGTTTGATGGCCGACCATCCGCGCCCGGCAGCGGTAATCGTCGGCGAGCCCACCTCGATGGCACCGGTGGTGGCGCAAAAAGGCGCCACCAACCTGCGCACCACCGTGACTGGCCATGCCGCTCACTCCAGCCAAGTCAACCAGGGGATCTCGGCAATCCATGTGGCGGCACGCTTAGTCACCAAGATCGAAGACGTCATGAGCGAGCTCAAGGCGGAGGGGCGTGTGGATGAGGCCTTCAATGTGGTGCACTCCAGCCTTCACGTCGGCAAGATCGCCGGCGGGACGGCGACCAACATTATGGCCCGGGAGTGCAGCTTCGATTGGGAGATTCGCCACCTGCCCCAGGACAGTGTCGACGAACTGCTAGGCCGCGTCACCGACTACGCTAGCCAGCTCGAAGCCGAGATGCAGCAGCGCGTCCCGCAAACCAGCATCGTCACCGAGACGCTGAATGCCACCGTGCCGGCGCTGGCCGACCGCGACAATGCCGAAGCGCTGTCGCTATGCCACGCGCTGCTCGGCGAGCAGGCGGTGGGCGGCGCGGTGGCCTACGCTACCGAGGCTGGCCAGTTCCAGCGCGAAGGTCTGGCCACAGTGATCTGCGGTCCCGGCAGCATCAGCCAGGCCCACCAGCCCGATGAGTATATCGACATCGACCAACTCGAAGCGGGCAGTCGCTTTATGCAGGCGCTCGGTGAGAAGATGGCCGTAAGCTGATAAAGCTATCTTCTTCAATGCAATAAGTGCGCACCGTGATCCGCCTCAGAACGTCGTTGGCAGGCCGCCAAGCCTTCACGGCGAAGGCTCCAAATCGGCCCAGAAAGTGCCTTCCAGCGGGTAGGGCAGTAGGTTTTCGTGTACAGATTGCCAAGCTGCGGCAGGATTCAGGTCTGCCATGGCATCAGGGTGTAGCCACTTTGCAACTTGCTGAACGGCGATAAACTGAAAGGGTGTGTTGTAGAACAGGTGCCATAGTGCATGCACGCGGCCTGATTCCACCGCTTTGAGCGTCGACCACCCTGGCCGCGCCGCGATCAACGCCCGCATGGCGGCACGGGTTTCGTCCTCTGAGACGTCATAGCCCAGTGGAATCGAGCGGCTACTCAATACCTGCCAGTCGCCCCCGGTTTGAATGATGACGTCAGGATTTCGAGACAGTATCCACTCAGTGTGCAGTTGGCCAAACAGGCCCGGCAGTCGCTCAGCGGCAATGTTATGCCCGCCGGCCAATCGCACCACACGGCCCAGGTTGTCATCGCCGACGCTTCGGCAGCACTCTGGATGCAGCCCCGCCGCTGTTTCGATCAAAACATCCGGCCGCTGCAGAGGCTTAGGCAGGCGCTTGGCGACGTCTTCAAGCGCCTGCTGACGCATGGTAATTAGTGCCTCGGCCCGCGCTTCGTCAGCGAAGATTTGTCCCATCAGCCTCAGGCTGGGCACCATATGCTGGTCTGCCTGGGTCAAGAAATCCACGAATACCACCGCTACCCCGGCTGTCTCCAATGTGCCTAGCGCCGAGCCTTCACGTAATGCAGGCCAGGCGCTCAGATCAAAAACAATCACGTCTGGATTAAGCGCAATGGCTTGTTCGAGATCGAATTCACCGGTGGCCGCTTTGCCAAAACGCGCTAACTGTTCGGCGTGGGGGAAACGCTGCTGAAGGCGTTGCCAGACGTCTTCATCGAAGCGAATGAGTTCATCACGCCAACCCACAAGGTTTTGGAAAGGGTCGTCAGGCTGGAGAGCGGCAAGGGTATACAGCAGCCGACCTTCGCCCAAGATGACTCGTTGTGGGTTATCGGGCAATAGAACCTTGCGGTCGGCCAAGTCGGTTACCTCCAGCGAGCTCGCCAGTGCAGGCATCGCCAGGCTAACCGTCAAAACCATCAAGCATAAGTGCCATAGTCGTCGTCTTAGACGACGCTTAAACAAAGCGGACATCCCTCGTTCCTTAATCAAACATGACCTATATAGAACGGTCTTTATAAAACAGCGCGTGCTGGCGGGCTGATGTCAGCAGCCCGCCGTCGACTCAAAAGGTGACATCCAATCCTAAGCTGTAGGCGCGCCCTGGTAACGGCACTCGTCCCACCGGGCTGGTGTCTACCCCGCGGAAATAGGCATCATCGTCGGTCAGGTTGTGCACACCCAAGGTTAAGCTTGCTGCGCTGGCGAATGGCAGTCGGTAGCCTAAGCTGGTATCGACTAACCAGTAATCAGGCAATGGGCCGGTGCTGCCGTTCGCAGTCTCTTGGGCGGTGTTGGCTGCATCGGCGAAGCTTTTATCGACGTAGCGGGCGCCGACATTGCCGAACCAGCGGCCCTGTTCCCAGCGCGCCATTAGGTTGAGCAAGTGATTGGGTGCGTTGGGCACCTCGTTGCCAGCCAACTCCCCACTGCGTTGCTCAGTATCGATCCAGGTCCAGGTGCCTTCCAGGCTGAAGGGCAGGGTATTCGGCGCCCAGGCCAGTCGTGTCTCGAGCCCTTGGTAGCGGGTTTCTCCGAGGTTCTTGAGGCTATTATCTGGCTGCTTGACGACCTGATCCTCGTAGTTGATTAAGAACCCCGTGGCCTCTGCTTGCCAGGGGCCAGATTGGTAACGTGCCCCAAGCTCATGGTTCCAGGCTGTCTCGTTTGATACATCGCCTGGGTTGGTGATCTGCGCGAGTTGCACCGGGGTTAACGACCGTTGGGCGGAAGTGAACAAATACCACGCTTCGTTGGCCGCATATCCGACGGTAAGGCCGGGCAGCCAAGCAGCGGCGTTATTCTCATCGCGACCGCCATTTAAGGTATCGACGTAGTCCATCTCTGCATGCTCGTAGCGAATACCCGGGGTGACTTCCCAGCCACCGCCTAGCTGCCAAGTGTCGCTTAGGTAAGCGGCCATTGCGCGGGTCTTGAAGTCCCAGCGACGAACCGGGGCAGCAGTTTCACTACCGACAGCGCGGCGGTTGACATCAAAGTCGACATCTTCTTCCAGATAGCGAGCGCCCATCATCAGAGTGTGATCACCCAACTGCCAAGCGACGCGGGGCTCGCTGGCCCATACTGAGAAGCTGCGCGGGGAGTCGGCGACATGGGTGGCTGGCTCGCCTGGGTCAGACCAATGGCTCGCACCGCTCAAGTTTTGGCCAAACCAGAAGGTTCGGTCACTCTGGTGGCCAAATTGGCGCCAACTTATCTCTATATTGTTGCTGGGTTGCCAATGCCAGGTCGCGTGGGCTCGCCATGTGTCCGCCTCGAAACGGTCGTAGGGACGCTGAGAATCGCTGCGGTCTCGGGCGTAGGCGTCTGGCGTTAGTGCGCCAGGTAGATCCGTGTCTACGCTGTAGTACTGCAGTTGGCCATCGACCCATTGTTCATCATTGAGTTGGTAATCGGCATCTAAAATGAAATTATCGACCTGCGTTTGGCTGCGCTCGCGCCCGCCCTCGCCGCGCATCAGGTTGGCTTGAAACTGGAGCCCCAGGTTGTCACTCACTTGCCCGCCTGCGCGCAGGTAATGATCGCTGAGCACATGGCCGGTGGCGTCATCTACCGTCAGGCGCTCGCGCCACTGGGCTTCCTTCTCTGCGGGGATGCCGCGTGTGACGAAATTGAGCACTCCGCCCACGTTGTTTGGGCCGTAGTGAACCGCCGCGCCACCCCGCACAATGTCAACTTGTTCTAGCGTGGGCAGCGTTACCGGGAATAGTGAAACACCGATATTGCTGTAGGGGCCCAAGGCAGCCGGAATACCGTCCACTAAAATTTGTACCCGCTCGCTACGGCGTGGTGATAAACCGCGAATGCCGATGTTTGGCAGCACGCCCGTACCGGTCTCATCCTGTACGTGGATGCCCGGTACCTGGGCTAGCGCATCTTCAAGCTGACGAATATCGCCACCGTGTAGCGCCTCACCCTCCAATATCTGGCGTGCGCCTGGCGTGGTCTTTGGGTCAGTGCGAGTGGCGCTTAACCAGTCGCTGGAAACAACCAGCGTTTCGAGCTTACTGGCAGGTGCTTGCTGTTGAGCCCAGGCCAACGGAGAGGCGGCGGCGATGACCAAAGGCAGTACGCGAAGGTAATGCATACGATGTTCCCTTGTTAATGATTATCATAAGCGAGTGGGGTATCATAAATAATTGGCGCCAATCTGCAAGAAATTATTAGAGTGAAGAGCAAAGGAGAGCTTAGGAATGGATCAGGCTTCAGCACGTCAAGAAACCGCACGTCAAGAAAAAGACCAAAGCTGGCTAAAGGAGCAGCTGAGAATCGGTATGGGGGGCGGGCGTTTCCCCGCTGATAGTTGGTTGCGTCAAGATGCCCTTGCGGAGCTATATGGCGTCAGCCGTTTTGTTGTGAGAGGTGCCCTGGAGCGTTTGTCGGAAGCGGAGGCCATTGAGCATGTGCCCCACCGGGGCTATCGAGTTAGGCGCTGGAGCCACCAAGAGCGCCTGGAACTCACTGAAGCTCGCCTAGTGGTGGAGCTTGCCATGGCGCCATTGATGATGGCACGCAGAACTGAGGCACTGATGGAACCAGTTAGGCAGGCTTGTGCCCAATTTGAATACGCTGCCAGTAAGGGCGATGGTGAAGCCATGTTTCTCAGCAATCATGCCTTTCACAGAGCGCTAGCAGTGCTTGCTGGCAATCGGCAGTTAGCCGATCAAGTGAATTGGTTGCGTGAACAGGGCATGCGTGGGGCCGGGCCGGGATGGCCCAAGGCTGGCGGGGTCGAGCGGAGTATACGCGAGCACTATGCGATGGTTGAAGCAATAGATGCTGGCGATGTTTTGGGGCTACAGGGTGTCGTACAGCGTCACTTAACAGCGTGGCAAGAGCGCATCACCCGCTAACGGCTGCGCCTTTTGATCTGATACATATGGCTATCTGCACGGCTTAGTAGGGTATCTGCGTCTTTTCCATCTTCGGGATAACAGGCCACGCCGATGCTGCAAGATGGCATGCTCACTTCGCCAAATTCAGCGCCTAATGGCTCGCTCATGACGGTGAGTATCTGATCTACCTTTTCCGTCACAGCCGTTGTCGACTTGATATCCGTTAACAGCACTGTGAATTCATCGCCGCCCATCCGGGCGACTGTATCCGTCTCTCGCACACAGCCTTCCAACCGTCTGGCTACCGTGCAGAGCACTCGGTCTCCCGCGGCATGCCCATGAACATCATTGATGCCCTTGAAGTCATTAATATCCAGAAACAGCAACGCCAGGATGTTCTGGTGACGGTGGGCCGCACTTATCCCCGAGACCAACCGATCATAGAATAGCGCTCGGTTGGTCAGCTTTGTCAGTGGATCATGGTGAGCAAGATAGCGTAGTTCCTCCTCGGCCTGCATAAGCGCTGTGACATTTCGCGCGACACCGATCCGCACACCTTCTTCTTCGTACCAGCGGGCAGCCCACAGGATATGCACGATGCCGCCGTCCTTGCGGATATAGCGGTTGCGGAAATCCATGTGGGGTTTGCCGTTCATCACACGGTCAATGGAGTCCCGTGTGGCCGCTAAATCGTCAGGGTGCATGTAGTTAGTAATCAGGGTGCCAATCAACTCGCGGGGTGCGTAACCGAGTAGTGACTCACAGGCATCACTCACAAAGACAATCTGGTTATCTTTATCGACCACGAAGACGGCGTCCAGCATTAGATGAATCAGTTTGGGGTAGAGCGCTTGCAGGTCAACGGCCATAGGCTGGGCTCATCCGGTTAGCATTCTTCGACTATAGAGCAATCGCGAAGAGAGGCGATAAGAATTCTGTCAACGTTGGAAAGAGGCGCTGCCTAAATCCTGTTGATCAATGGCTGTGCAGATGGGGCATCGGTTAGCGGTGAAGCTTAATTTAGCCTAGCACAGGTGTAGTGAGTGGATTTATACGCCTTGGAACTTGAAGCGTTCGGGCGTGTCCTGAGAGGGATACCGTAAAAGTGCCATTGAGCGCAGGGCATCTCACTAAGCCCGTTTTATGGGTTTGGATTGGCCCTGTTTCTATGTTCACAGGAATGGTTAATTTTCACGAGTAAATAAGGGTGTTTGAGAATGGCAGATGCAATGGAAGTGGCGATTTCTTTTGGCGAGGTGCTGGACAAAATTACCATCCTTGAGATTAAGTCAGCGCGAATTAAAGATCAGCATAAGCTTGAAAATGTTCACCAAGAGCTAAATGAATTAGGTGAGGCATGGGAAGATGAGATACCGGATAGCCCCGAAGTAGCTGAACTGCGTGGCCAGCTGAGGAGCATCAATGAGCAGCTGTGGGATATTGAAGATTCCATTCGCGATCATGAGAAAAGTCAGGACTTTGGAGCCGTGTTTATTGAGCTGGCACGCTCTGTCTATTTAACTAACGATAGGCGTGCTGCAATCAAAAAAGAAGTCAATGTATTACTGGGTTCACGTCTTATAGAAGAGAAATCGTATTCAGCTTATTGAGTGAAAGCTAATAGATGGGTGCTTTTGAAGTTTGGTCATCTTCGGTAGTTATTATTTTATTATCTTCGATAATTAACAATAAGGATATTATATCGCTACAAGGAGAATGGTCGCTATCGATATGTCCAGCTTTTAACTCAATTATTAAAATAATACAACAAGGGGTTCCATTGATTAATTCAATCTGTTTGCTTCGTTTGTCTGCCATTGGTGATGTTACCCACGTCATTCCTATTGTTTTAGAGCTTAAAGAGCGTTACCCAGATACCCATATTGTCTGGGTAATTGGCAAGCTTGAGGCAAAATTAGTGGGTGACATACCGGGTGTGGAGTTTGTTGTTTTCAATAAAAATGCCGGTTGGCGGGGTTACCATGAATTTCGTCAGGCAATGCAAGGCCGACGATTTGATGTCTTGCTTCATATGCAGGTCTCTTTACGCGCTAATTTGGTCGCTGCGCTGGTGCCCGCTAAGTTAAAAGTGGGCTACGATAAAGCCCGTAGTAAAGATCTCCATAGCTTGTTTATTAATTGCCGCATAGCCCCTGCGCCGCAACAGCATGTCAGGGATTGTCTTGCCAGTTTTCTTGAGCCGATTGGGCTTACTGCTGCCCCTCCGAGATGGTCCATTCCGCTTGAAGAAGGGGATCATGAATTTGCCTGGGCCAAGCTAGACCCTCATCGTAAAAACCTTGTCATCAGCCCTTGTGCCAGCCATTCCTTGCGGAACTGGAGCGTCGATCGCTACGCACATTTAGCTGACTACGCTATTCGGCAGCATGATATGAATGTGCTGTTGGTCGGTAGCCCATCTCCCACCGAGATAGAGTACTGCGAGGCGATCACCGCTAGCATGAAAGAGGTGCCCACCAATATTTGCGGCCAGGATAATCTCAAACAGCTAACGGCACTACTGACTCACGCTGACTTGCTGGTCGCGCCGGATACCGGCCCCGCGCATATAGCCAGCGCGGTGGGTACCGACGTGTTAGGCCTGTTTGCTGCCAGTAATCCTCATCGGTCAGGCCCTTATAGTTCTGTGCAATGGTGTGTTAACCGTTATCCAGAAGCGCTAGAAAAATTCACTGGCAAGACCGTATCTCAGGCCCGCTGGGGCGCCAAAGCTGAATTCGATGGGGCAATGGCGATGGTCACTGTCGAAGATGTCACGATGAAACTAGATCAGTGGGTGGAAGAAAACGTAAGTTAAGCGCCTTGTGAGGGCGGTTGAGCGGGGGGCGTTACTTTATCCGCTGGTGGCGATGTAAAATATGGCAGTTATTTCTACCGCTGCTCCTGGAGCGACCTTGGATAGATTCGAAGAGATGCGTGTATTTGCAGCGGTGGCTCAGCTAGAGAGTTTTTCGGTTGCCGCGCGGCAGCTTGAACTGTCGCCTCCTCGGGTGACTCGGGCGGTGGCGGCGCTTGAAGCACGCCTGGGCGTTGCGTTGTTACAGCGCACTACACGGCAGGTACACGTAACGGAGGCGGGGCGTCGTTATCTGGAGGATGCTCAGCAGGTGCTTGCACAGCTTTCCGAGGCTGAGGCCGCCGCGACCGGTAGCTATCTTACTCCACGCGGTCTTTTAAACGTGACCGCGCCGGTGCTGTTTGGTGAGTACTTCGTTACCCCACAAATCGTCGCTTATCTGGTTCAATACCCGGAGGTGCAGGTGCGTGCCGAATTGATCGATCGGCCGGTTAACCTACAGGAAGAGGGCGTCGATGTGGCGGTGCGCATCGGGCATGTGCCCGAGGATTGCCAACACTTGACCGTGCCGGTTGGTGAAGTGCGCCAAGTGGTTTGCGCCAGCCCCGAGTGGTTAGCCCGACACGGTGAACCAACCCACCCCCTTGAGCTGGAAACGCTGCCCACGGTGGTGGCTGAAGGCGGCAACTTGAGTGGCCACTGGTGGTTTGAGGAAGAGGGCAAGCGCATTGAGGTAACGCCTTCGCCACGGCTGCGCATCAGCGCTATTCACGCGGCGTTAACGGCGGTCGAGGCGGGTGCCGGGCTTACGCGGCTGTTGTCTTACCAGGTGGCTGCCAGTGAAGCTGAAGGTAGGGTACAGCGGGTGTTAACGCGCTTCGAACCAGTGGCCATTCCTATCAATATTTGGGTAACGGCAGGCCGTGGGCGCGCTGCCAGCGTGCGCACCTTCGTTGATTTTCTTGCCGAGCGGCTGCGTGCCGACCCGGCGCTCGCCTACCGCGGCTGACCATGGCGCTCCCCCCTGAATCGCCGCTGCACTTTGAGGCCTTAATGGCGCTATCTGCTGTTGCCAGGCACGGCAGCGTGCAAGCCGCGGCTGAAGCGAGCAGCGTGTCGGCGCCCAAGCTTCACCGCCTGCTGCGCGCTCAGGAGCAGCGTCTGGGTGTCGCTTTGATCACTACCTCGGCCAGGGGGAGTACGTTGACGGCGGCGGGCGAGCGTTTGCGCGAACACGCCGACCCGCTGATCCACACGGTAACCGACGCCGAAACCAGCGCGCGCCAGGAGCACCGCGAGCTTAACGGCACGCTACGTTTGCAGGCGCCCCAGTCGTTGCTAGAACCCCTCTTGTTGCCGCTGTTGCTGCGGTTGCAAGCGCAGCACCCGGCATTGAAGGTCTGCCTGCTGGCCGATGAGCACTCCCATCGAATTGGAACGCAAGCACCGCCGCACCTTCACCTGATGCGCGGGCCGCCGCCTGCCGCCGTTTACGCCAGGCAGTTGGGCGATTTGCGCATTGGCTTGTTTGCCAGCCCCCGCTATCTAAATAAGGCGGGGCGGCCGGATAGCCTGAGTAGCTTGGCCCGCCACGCGCTTATTCACTGCTCACAGGAGGGGCTGGCACCCGTTTGGCCGTTAGCTGCAGGCCAATCCCTGCGCTTTGAACCGAGGCTGACCATTAGCGCATCTAGTGCCGCGCTGCGGGCCGCCATTGAGGGCGCGGGTATCGTGTGCTGCTATCAGCTAGAGGCGCGCCGGGCTTGCCAGCAGGGGGTGCTCGAACCTGTCGCTGAATCACTCTGGCCTGCGGCGCACTCCCTGGCGTTGACCTACGCCCTTGGCATGCGGGCACCTGCCAGCGTTATGGCATTTTTGGAACTCGCGACCCCCTGGCTGCGGCAGCAGTTGGCCGATTGATTATTTCATTCAGCACAATTTTCTGTTGTTCAAAATCACTATTCTTGCGCTTCTTGTTTTCGCTCAGGATAGGCAACGTCGCTAACGGCTTTGACGTTCGCCAGTGCTTAAACAGCTAATTCAGGGAGCCAATCCATGTCCAACGCTATCAAGGTTTATCGCCACCCGCTTTCCGGCCACTGCCATCGCATCGAGCTAATGCTTTCGCTGCTTGGCTTGCCCGCCACTTTTATTGATGTCGATCTCGCCGCGGGCGAGCACAAGGCATCGCCTTTTCTTGATATGAACGCCTTCGCACAGGTGCCGGTGCTTGATGACCAGGGGGTTATCCTGGCGGATTCCAATGCCATTCTGGTCTATCTGGAGCGCCGCTATGGTTCTGGGCAGGGCGCTGGCCGCTGGCTGCCGGACGATCCGCTGATTCAAGCCCAGGTGCAGCGCTGGCTTTCCGTGGCGGCAGGGCCGTTGGCAAACTCCGCTATGAAGGCTCGTTTGGTGACGGTCTTTAATGCTCCGTTCGATCCTGAACCGCTGATTGCCGATGCTCACGCGCTGTTTGAAATTATCGATGCTCACTTGGCTGATCAGCCCTTCCTGGCGGGAGAGCAGGCCACCCTGGCGGAGGTTTCGCTCTACAGCTATATCGCTCACGCCCCCGAAGGCAATGTGTCGCTGGAACCCTACCCGCATATCCGTGCCTGGCTGCAGCGTATCGAAGCGCTGGCAGGCTTTGTGCCTATGGCTGTCACCAAAGTAGGCCTAGTGAACTGATTACCCGCCAGGAGTCGAGAGTGGAAAACGCCGTCACTACCAGCCCGTGGCACGCGGGCGAGCTTGCCTTGCAGCGCGTGGTCGGGGTGGAGCAACAGATGGCGCAGATTGGCAGCAAGGTGATGCGGCCTTTTCTAACACCCCAACTGCAGCACTTTTTTCCTCAACTGCCGTTTGTGGCTGCGGCCGCGGTGGACAGTGACGGCTGGCCGTGGATCACGCTGTTGGAGGGGGCGCCGGGGTTTGTTCAGGCTTCTGACGAAACACGGCTCGATCTCGCCATAACCCCGCCTGCAGATGACCCCCTTATACCGCTGCTTACCAGCGGTACTAGCCTGGGGCTGCTGGGTATCGAGCTACCCACGCGCCGGCGTAATCGGGTCAATGGCGTGTTGCGGGGCTCAGCAGGCCAATGGCAGCTAGAAGTCGTTTACGCCTTCGGCAACTGCCCCCAGTACATTCATGACTGGTCGGCAATGAGGTCGGTGCAGCCCCAGCCGGGCCCCGTGTTAACCCTGCGTGACGCGACCCTCGATCAGTTGCCAGAGCCGTTGCTGGCGCATATTGATCAGGCGTTAACGGCGTTTGTGGGGAGTTATGCGCGTACCGACCAGGGTGTGCAGGTGGACGCCTCCCATCGCGGCGGGCAAGCGGGGTTTATTCGCCGCCAGGGGGCTGATCTGATCCTGCCTGACTTTGCAGGCAATCAATTCTTCAACACCCTGGGTAACGTGCTGGCCAGCGGTCGCGCTGCATTGGTAATACCTGACTTTGTCGGCGGCGATGTGCTGCACCTCTCCGGCGAAGCGCAGATGGTGGACGAAGAGACCGTTGGGGCGCGTTATCCCGGCGCTGAACGCTACTGGTGTTTAACGCCACGGCATATCGTGTGGCGACCGGGGGCCTTGCGCTGGCGTAGTCATGCAGGTGCAGTAGCAGTTGAGGCTGAACCCCATGGGCCCTGGCAGGCGCTTGCGCCTTCCGCTCTACAGCGTGTTCAGGTGACCGCCGTGGTGGAGGAGACACCCGAGATTCGCTCTTTATACTTGCAGAGTTGTCAGCAGGGCATAGCGCTGGCTCCTTTTGAAGCTGGGCAGTTCATCACGCTGCGTGTGCCGCGTCTGGATGGCACGCCGCTGGTGCGCAGCTATACGCTATCCGGCAGTCGCCGCGAAAAGAGCTACCGCATCAGTATCAAGGCAGACGGAGAAGGCTCGCGTTACTTGCACCAAGCTCTAAAAGTGGGCTCGGAGCTAGCCGTCAGTCAACCAACGGGTTCGTTTACAGCGGCGGCCAGCGGGGTGGAGCGCGCCCACTGGGTGCTACTGGGCGGCGGCATCGGTATTACGCCGTTAGTCAGCCTGGCCCATGAGCTAACCGCTGCAGGCCGTGGCCCGGTGACGTTAGTTCAGAGCGTACGCGCTATGGCTGAGGCGCCTTTCGGTGAGGAGCTGCTCGACCTTGAGCAGCGAGGGCTGCGTTTGCGGCGCCATGTAACGGGTGCGGCGACTGCTCGAAAAGAGTGGATGGCTGGTCGGGTGTCGCTGGAACGTGCTCTTAGTGAACAGTTCCTTAGCGAGCAGGCGCTTGCCGAGGTGCAGCTCTATCTTTGTGGCCCCGCGGCTTTTGTTCAGCGCTACCATCAGGAGGCGTTAGAGCTCGGGTTATCAGCCGCGCAGATACACACGGAAGCGTTTGGCCCTTCAGCGCTGGCACAAGCGTTTACAGCGCCCGTTGCAGAACAGGCGGTAGAAGTCAGCTTTGCCAATTCAAACGTCGTTACCCACTGGCAGCCGGGCGAAAGCCTGTTAGAAACCGCCGAGAAAGCCGGGCTTCAGCCTGCCTATGGGTGCAGAAGCGGCAGCTGTGGTGAGTGCGCCTGCCTGTTAGTGCAGGGGGAAGTGACCTATCCGAATGGCATATCAGCACCAGCCGGGGAAATCCTGCTCTGCAGCGCCCGGCCAGCGGCGCACTCGGGGAGGTTAGAGATCGAGTTTGCGTAGGCGGTACGTATACTGGTACTGCCACTTGTTACTGGTAGCGTGCCAGACGGCGCTATCAGCTTTCGCAGCGCCATCGTTTAAACGCTACATTAAGTCTTCATAAATTAAATTTAATCCAGTAAAAACTCACTATATAGCTATATATCACTGTCCTTGCTCATTGTTGACGCTATAAACGCTAATTTTTTTCATGCTTATCACGGATGTTATTGATCAGCAGATCAAAGTCATCATGGCCGGATACCAGACGATCACATCTACCTGTTTTGCGTATTCCATATGGTATTACTGGCGGTATTTGCTGTTCATCATGAGCTAGCGGAGCTAGCTCACTTTCTTTCGCACCTTATCGGTGGAACTGCTTTTCGCGCTCGGGCTGCCAGTAAATGGCATCGATACGTAGCCGTGTTTCGGTATTATTAGGTAACGGCCATTCGATGATGTCGCCCACTTTGAGGCCAATCAATGCCGCGCCAATGGGTGCCATGACCGAAATACCATCTGCTACGCTTTCCAGTGAATGCGGGTAGACCAGCGTTCGAATCATCTTAAGCCCACGGGTGAGGTCAGTGAAGCGAACCTGGCTGTTCATGCTGACAACATCATCCGGAATATCTTCTGGGTCGCGGACTTCACCTCGCGCTAATTCTTCCTCTAGTAGCTGGGCCACGGCCATGTCTTTATCAGATGCATTGTCGATTAAGCGCTGGAGGCGCTCGGCATCAAGGCGGTTAATAATAATAGCAGGACGTTGTCGCATGATTACTCTCCTTGGAAAGCAATAAGTTTAAACCAATAAAAAACAGCCCTTCCCCAATAAAGGAAGGACTGCGTGCTTTTAAAAGTATAAGCGATTTATAAAGTAAAGACGATCACGTGACTCCTTGTTCAATCATGGCATCAGCCACCTTTCTGAAGCCTGCAATATTGGCGCCCAGAACCAAGTTGGTTTTATCACCAAACTCTTCGGCTGTATCGGCGCACTGGCGGTGAATATTGGCCATGATCTGTTTTAATTTTTGGTCGACTTTTTCCAGTGGCCACTGCTCCATACTGCTATTTTGTGCCATTTCTAGCTGGCTAGTAGCGACGCCTCCTGCATTGGCGGCTTTACCTGGCCCATAGGCAATTTTAGCGTTTAGAAACAGGTCGACGGCCTCTTTTGTAGCGGGCATGTTGGCCCCTTCACTAATACACGTGATGCCATTCGCAAGTAGGCTTTCCGCATCGCTTGCGGTCAGCTCATTCTGGGTGGCGCAGGGGAACGCTGCATCAGCTTGAATACGCCATACGGCATGCCCACCCTGAGGGTAGTCACGTGTAGAAATGTAGTGCGCGTCAGGATGCTCGTGTAAGTAGGCTTCTAACGAGGTGCGCTGCACTTCTTTGAGCTGTTTGAGTAAGCCTAGATCAATACCGCTTTTATCGTAGATAGTGCCACGTGAATCGCTGCAGGTGATCGGTTTAGCGCCGAACTCGTATAACTTCTCAATGGTGTAGATGGCGACATTGCCAGCGCCGGAAACCAGGCAGGTTTTGTCGCGCAGCTCTTCTCCGCGGGCAGCCAGCATGTTTTGTGCAAAGTACACCGCGCCGTAACCGGTGGCCTCTTTGCGGCCAAGCGAGCCTCCCCAGTTCAGCCCTTTGCCGGTGAGTACGCCTTCATAATGGCCGGTGAGCCGCTTGTACTGGCCAAAGAGATAGCCAATTTCACGCGTACCAACGCCGATATCACCTGCCGGCACATCGCAGTGGGGGCCAATATGACGGTAGAGCTCGCTCATAAACGCCTGGCAAAAGCGCATGATCTCGTTATCCGATTTTCCTTTCGGGTCAAAATCGGCGCCGCCTTTCCCGCCGCCGATCGGCAAGCCGGTTAATGCATTTTTGAAAATTTGCTCAAAGCCGAGAAATTTGATGGTGCCCGAGGTAACGCTGGGGTGGAATCGTAAGCCGCCCTTGTAAGGGCCTAGGGCAGAGTTGAATTGGACGCGGTAGCCTTTGTTGACCCGTACTTTTCCAGCATCATCCACCCAGCTTATCCGGAACATGATTTGCCGTTCGGGCTCGACTATTCGCTCAATAATGCTGTGGTGGTGGTAGTAATCGCTCTGCTCGATGAGCGGGCGCAGGCATTCCAGCACTTCTTCGGTGGCCTGATAGAATTCTGCTTGTGCAGGGCTGCTTTTATTAAGTCGTGTCAGCGTATCGTGAACGTAAGGCATCGGAGCATATCTTCATCGTTATTCAACAGAGTATTGGCTGGCCAGAGCGTTGGAATATTTAACTGGCAGCATGCTGCTGTGCATAGCCTATGCAGGTTCGGTATGGGTAAATAGGCTGGGGAATTTAGACGAAAGTATGCATCGGGAAGGTATGGTTCAGTTATTTCTCATAACCCAGTAAACGATGGATAAACGTTTTGCAGCGGTTGAGGTTTTTTAATAGCGCCGAAATGTGCTGCCTGCCGACAACCCGGCACTCCCGTTCTCTTGCGGTGGCCTGGTTGGCAATAGTTGTCGGGCACTCCATACAAGACCCACGCGCACATGGCACGTGGGCCTATCTAAAGCAGAGCATTCCTGCGGCTATTGTGTTGTTACTAAGTCTTTGGGTAGGAGGTCGGCGGGAACGTTCTGATAGCTGACCGGACGCAGGAAGCGGCGGATGGCCATTGTGCCCACCGAGGTGGCACCAAAGTTAGTCGAGGCAGGGTAGGGGCCACCGTGAACCATCGAGTCGACTACTTCTACCCCGGTCGGAAATCCGTTAACCAACAGTCGACCCGCTTTGCGCTCAATGAGCGGCATAAGGGGTTTTGCCAAGGGTATGTCGTCTTTGGTCATATGCAGGGTGATGGTGAGCTGACCTTCAATGTTGCGCGCCACCTGCTGCATCTCTTCGGCGTCTTTAACTCTTATTACCAAGCCGAGCGGTCCGAAGACCTCTTCCCCTAGCGTTTGGTCGGCGAGGAACGCTACCAAGTTCGTCTCGTAAAGGTTGGGCGAAGCGGTGCGTCCTGTCTGCTCGGTGGCCAGCACGGTCTGAACGGTGCTGCGCGCTTCAAAATGCGCTTTACCTTTACGGTAGGCCTCGGCGATGCCGTCGGTCAGCATGGTTTGGGGTGCGCTATCTGCGAGCGCTTCCCGGGTGGCGGCGACAAAACGATCTGCGGCATCGCCCTCTGGAAGAATGGCGATACCGGGATTGGTACAGAATTGGCCAGCCCCCATGGACATCGACCCCGCCCAGCCCTTGCCGAGGGCCTCAGCATCGCTGGAAAGCGCTGCGGGCATTATGAACATGGGGTTTACCGAGCCCAGCTCGCCGAAGAAGGGGATGGGTTCCGGGCGGGCGGCACAGAGATTGAACAGCGCACGACCACCCGTCAGGGAGCCGGTAAAGCCGACGGCCTTGATGTGCGGGTGAGTCACCAGCGCTTCGCCTACTGCACGGTTGCCGCCTTGAATCAGGCTGAACACGCCAGGGTGCATGCCACATTTCACAATGGCCGCCGCGATGGCTTCAGCAACAATCTCGCCGGTACCTGGGTGGGCTGAGTGGCCCTTTACCACCACCGGGCAGCCCGCGGCTAGCGCCGAGGCGGTGTCGCCGCCAGCGGTGGAGAAGGCGAGCGGAAAGTTCGAAGCGCCAAACACCGCCACGGGGCCGATCGGGCGCTGAACCAGGCGGATCTCAGGGCGTGGGGCCGGCGAGCGGTCAGGCAGTGCCGGGTCGAAGCGGCGATCCAGGTAGTCGCCAGCCTCGATGTGGTCGGCGAACAGGCGGAGCTGGCCGGTGGTTCTGCCCCGCTCGCCCTGTAAGCGTGCTTCCGGCAGCCCGGTTTCTTGAGTGCCTATCTCGGTTATCGCATCGCCGCGTGCATCGATTTCATCGGCGATAGTGCGCAGAAAGTGCGCCCGCTCGGTACGGGTGGTGTAGCCATAGCTTTCGAAGGCGGCTTCGGCAGCGTCGCAGGCGCGATTCACCAGTTCAGGCGTGCCGACGCTAAAGAGGTGGGAAGGGCCGTGGGCTGGTGATGAGGCGAAGGTGTTCGCTTCTGTCACCCACTCACCTGCAATAAGGTGCTTTCCGGATGGCGTGTACGGCATTAGGTCTCCTTAACGCTCTACTGGGCGTCAGTTAAGTGGTTTCGCAGCCTTCGAACATGCGCTTGCGGGCGTTATCGATGTGCCTTGCCATCGCCTGCGAAGCAGCGGTGGCGTCCCGCTGGCGGATCGCTTCAATGATCTCCGCATGCTCTTCAAGAACAATCTTGTTGCGGGCCGCTGGTTTGAGTAGTGAGAGGTTCAAGGCAAGGTTCATCCCGAAGCGGATGTTCTGATCCAGGGAGTTCTGCACCGAAATGTAGTAGGAGTTGCGTGTCGCTGCGGCAACTGCTCGGTGGAACCGGGAGTCGGCATCGACAGCGAGTTCCCCCTTGGAGAGCGCCTGGGAGAGTTCGGCGACGGCGCTCTCCAGCTCGGCCATTTCCTGAGCTCGCCAGGCCGTTGCGGCTAGGCCCGCGGCACCTGCCTCGAACCCGACACGGAAGTCGTAGCAGCGCTGGATATCGCTGACCGAGCCGATTTCTACGAAGCGAAAAACGTTGGCATCGGGTTTGCGCATCACGTAGCTGCCCGACCCACGCCGCGACTGGATAAGTCCATCATCCCGCAGCCGGGCGAGCGCCTCGCGCACCACTGGGCGGGATACACTGAAGTGACGGCCAAGCTCTACCTCGCTGGGAAGCCTAACGTTCTCCGATATTTCCCCCGAGGCGATCATCGAGAAGATGCCGTCATAGACGAGGTCGGCCAGCTTCTTTTCCGAGGTTTGTTTCGTGGTGCTCATCGTCTGGTCATTCCCTTCAGGGCATGTATTGCCCACCGTTTACGTCAAGGATCTGACCAGTAACATATCCGCTTAGCTTGCTGGAGCAAAGGAACAGATAGGGGCCGACACAATCCGCAGGCTCACCCAGCCGACCCATGGGGATCGCCGCTTTGAACGAAGCCAGAATTTCCGGTGGGGTGGTATCGTGGAAGGGGGTGACAATAACACCGGGGGCGATGGCGTTGACCCGGATACCCGCCGCCGCAAACTCCTTTGCCATGCCGCGTGTGACGGTGTGGACATAGCCTTTCGCTGCGGCGTAAAAGCCCGCACCAGGGCCACCACCGTTCCAACCTGCGATGGAGCCAGTGTTGACGATAGCGGCGGCGGCGGATTTTTCGAGCCAGGGCAGCGCCGCGTGGGTGACCTGTAACAAAGAGCGGCAGTTAACGTCAAAGACGCTCGCGCCGAGCTCGCCGCCCGCCTGGGCGAAGGGGGCGCGCGTGCCCATGGCACCGGCGTTGTTAACAAGGATGTCGAGGCCACCAAGCGCCTCGGCGGCTTCGGCCACGACGCGGCTTGCAACGTCGTCCTGGGAGAGATCGCCCTGGATCGCTACAGCCTTTTTGCCCTCGATTTTCAGCCGCTCAACCAGGGCCAGTGCATCGCTGCCGTTGCTGTTGTAGTGCACCGCCACCGAGGCGCCATGCATCGCCAGCGCTTCGGCCACGGCGAAGCCAATACCCGAGCTGGCGCCCGTGACGAGGGCCGTACGCCCGATAAATCCGTAAATATCGCTCATAATGCCTCCTTTAAGCGGCGATGGATCGCGCTTGCATCTCGGCAGCCAGCAGTTCTCTGGCGGCGACCTCGATCTGGTGGTGAAGGGCCTCGTCGGCTTCGGTCAGGAAGGGTAGCGGCGCGCCCATGTCGGCGATGCCCGCCAGCGTAACGGCGCTGTGAAGGACGCGGATTGGGTCACCTGCGTCGCGTAGCGTCTCGAGCGCTTTGAAGGTCTTAAGCTGAGATTTGGCTTTCGCGAAGTCGCCGGATTGAAGAGAGTGCAGGAACGCTTGGGATAGGCTTGGCGCAATGCAGACACAGCCAGCGGTGAAGCCGGACAGCTGATGATGCTCAAGGTGCGGCAGCGCTGGGGGTTCGCCAAAGCCTGACACGATCCGCTCTTTTCCGATCGCTGCGATCAGGTCATCCAATACCGGGTCAATGGCGGTATTCTCGCGTGGAATGGCGTACTTGATTGAGAACAGGCTGCCATCGGCCACCAGCGATTCGATCACGTCGTTAGACAGGTAGCCATCGCTCTTCATGTAGAGAATGGCTTGGGTGCCGGATGCCTGGACAAAGTCGCGAACCGAGCGGGCAAAGCCTGCATCGGTTTTAGGGCCGGTGAAGGGCAGCAGCATGGCGGCGGGGAAGCGCCGCTTTGCCAGCAGCGCCGCTTGATCCAATATCTTGCCGCCATCAGGGCCGATTGATGGAATCAGCCAGGTGTCGTCAGCAACCTGCTTGGTCAGCGTGTCTAGCCACTCGCCAAACCGTGAGACTGGCCAGTTCTGCACATTGGCGTTGCCCCCATAGAGCAGGGTAGAAACGCCGCCTGCTTCGATATGGCGTATTAACGACTGGTTGGATGCGTCCGCGTTGCCTTCGTGGGCGAACGGTGGGACGGCGATAACCGATTTGGTTAAATCTTCCAGCGTGATGGTGGTCTTCATTGCGGTGCTGTCCTCGTCCTAGGCCAGCAGTCGCTGGCTGATTGATATGACTAATAATTACAAATCTCTTAAAAATTTACAAATAGTCTTATCAATTTCTGTTGGTTAATTATCTAATTTGGTCTCTTTTTCGTCTATTTGGTAAGCATTGTCATACCAAAGTCTACTAACTGGTTGTCGTGAAAGTGATTTACAACATTTGACAAGTATATTAAAACTTACACCCTGTTATGGCCGCGTACGTTGGAATCTGTCAGGCATGTGGGCCGGGCTTATAGAAGGGGCACGGTGATCAGAGAGCAATAATGCATTAGAGAAAAACAATGCATTAGAGAGCAACAATGAGAAGCACTAGGAGAATTACAATGAAAAGAGTGATGATGAAGAGACGCACTTTCGTAGCGGCCGCTGTGGCTTGCGCTACCTTAATCAGCCTGCCCAGCATTGCTATGGCGCAGGATTATCCAACCCGCCCGATCTCGCTTCTCGTGCCTTGGAGTGCTGGCGGCGGTTCTGATGCGGTCGCGCGTATCCTGGCCAGCGGGCTGGAGAAAGAGCTTGGCACGCCGGTCAATGTGATCAACCGCACCGGTGGCAATGGCGTGGTGGGGCACCAGTCCATCGCCATGGCTCGCCCAGACGGCTACACGATCGGGCTCATCACGGCCGAGATCAATATGATGCATCGTCAGGGGCTGACCGATCTGACTTACGCCGCCTATCGTCCTCTCGCGCTGGTCAACACCGACCCTGCCAGTATTCACGTTGCGGCTGATTCAGACTTTGAGAGTGCCAACGACATCATTGAGGCGATAAAGGGCGGTGAGACCGTGCGCTTTTCCGGCTCGGGGCAGGGCAGTATTTGGCACCTGGCCATGGCGGGCATGCTAGTGCGGGCCGGTGTCGACCCGGCTGACGCCATCTGGGTTCCCAGTCAAGGCGCTGCCCCGGCTATGCAAGAGCTTGCCGCGGGTGGCGTTGAAGTAGTGATATCGTCGGTTCCCGAGGCCGAGGCCATGGTGGCTGCGGGCGAAGCCGAGACCATCACCCTGATGGCGGACGAGCGCGATGCTAACTATCCCGACCTTGAGACGCTGGAAGAGCAGGTGGGCGTAGATTGGACCGTCGCTTCCTCTTGGCGCGGCATCGTCGCTCCCGCAGGCACGCCGGATGACGTGGCGGCCACACTGGAGACGGCGCTGAAGAGCGTTTACGAGAGCGCCGATTACCAAGACTTTATGCAAGCCAGAAAATACGGGTTGATCTGGGCCGATGCGGATGGGCTCGAAGCATGGCTCGAAGAGAAAGAGACAGAGTTCGGCGAAGTGATGAGTGCCGCGGGCATGACATCCGAATAACCCATGCAAAATGACTGTTGCCGGCTGGGCGCTGCCTGGTCGGCTAGTGGCTGGAGGTGCCCATGACACTGCCGGATCGGATCGGTGGAGTAGTTCTCGTAATGCTTGGGGTGGCGGTTGTCATCGCCTCGCTGGGCCTGCCTGCCATTCCGGGCCAGCCCGTGGGGCCTGCGATATTCCCCACTGTGCTTGGCGCGGCACTTGGCCTTTCAGGGCTGATGATCTTCGCAAAGCCGCAACGTCAGGCAGCCCAGGAGTCTCAGGGGAGGGAGGTCTTGAGTATCATCGGCACGCTGCGCCTGCTCTCGCCGGTCGCTGTGTTGATCCTGGGCTACTTCATTATGGAGTCGGTGGGCTTTCTACTGACCGGCTTTTTGATCGTGTTGATCATCTCCCTGCTGCTACGGGGCTCAGTTGTAGGTTCGCTGTTGCTTTCTGCAGTGATGACCGTGGTTATCTATACGATTTTCGCCAGCCTGCTCAGAGTGCCGCTGCCCGCGGGCATTCTCTCGCTGCCCTGGTAAACGGAAGCACCTCATGGAAACTATCCTCCTTTCGCTCCAGACCGTCGCTACTTTCGAAGTGATGCTGGTCATTGTTTTGTCCTCCGCTTACGGCATGTTAGTGGGCTGTATTCCTGGGCTGTCGGCCACCATGGCGACAGCCCTGCTGGTGCCGATTACTTTCTATCTTTCGCCCGTCGCCGCCATCGCATCGATCATTTCGGCCTCTGCGATGGCCATTTTTTCCGGGGATATTCCTGGTACTTTGTTGCGTATCCCAGGCACTCCTGCTTCCGCTGCCTATATGGAAGAGGCCAACGCCTTTACTCGACGGGGCGAACCCGAAACTGCGTTGGGCACCGGGCTGTGGTTCTCGGCACTGGGTGGCATCTTCGGTACGCTGGTATTGGTATTGGTTGCGCCACTGTTGGCCTCCATTGCGCTTCAGTTCTCAAGCTACGAATATTTTTGGCTCGGCTGTCTTGGGTTGCTCTGCGCGACCCTGGTATCCAACGGCCCACCGATAAAAGCGTTCGCGGCGCTGATGTTTGGCCTGTTGGTCTCCACGGTGGGGATGAACAATGCCGCTGGCGTGCCGCGTTTCACCTTCGGTTCTTATGAGCTCTATTCCGGCATTGATGTGGTGTCTGCTCTGGTTGGGGTCTTTGCGGTGGCCGAGGTGATGCGCGCCATGACGACCCCGGACACTCCTGCCGCACCGCGCCGCCGTTTCGGCAGCATCCTGGGTAAACAGTGGGCGCTAACGCTGCGCTACAAGAAGCAGATGCTGCGTGGGAACCTGGTAGGGGTAATGATCGGTGCACTGCCCGGTGCCGGGGCGGATATGGCGGCCTGGGTCGCCTACGCTACCTCCAAACGCTTCTCCCACACCCCTGAGAAGTTCGGCACTGGCCACTCCGAGGGCCTGGTTGAGGCAAGCTCGGCTAATAACTCGGCGCTGGCCGGTGGCTGGGTGCCTTCGCTACTGTTCGGTATCCCAGGCGACACGATTACCGCCATTGCTATCGGCGTGCTGTATATGAAGGGGCTCAACCCTGGGCCTACCTTATTTACCGAAAATGCGGCCTCGCTCTACTCGCTCTACTGGGTTTTCCTGATCGCCAATATCATCATGATTCCCCTGGGGCTGCTGATGATCCGCAGCACTACCTATGTGCTGAGCGTGCCGCGCTGGACGATCATGTCCACCGTCTTGCTATGCAGTGCCGTGGGCGCCTATGCGGTCTCCAACAGCCTGTTTTCGATTGTGGTCGTGGCTGCTTTCGGTGCGATCGGCTATGCCCTGGACAAGTACGGCTATTCGGTGGCGGCGTTTGTGCTGGGGCTAGTGATGGGGCCAATGGTGGAGCAGAACTTGGTCACTTCATTGATCAAGTCCGGCGGGGACGTAACGCCTTTCTTCACGCGGCCCACATCGGCAGTGCTGGCTTGCTTGACGATCGCTGCCCTGTTAGCGCCGTCACTCCTGCGCTTGCTGCGCAAGAACCGCCGAGTCGCTGTCTGATGCCCGCTGCTTACACTACTTATTCACTATCGACTCACCACGCACTTTCCAAGGAGACCACACAATGATCGAACCTCTCAATAAGCCCACTCTTCGCGTTGGCATTGCTGGCGCGGGGGCTATCAGCCAGTTTCACCTGATCGGGTGGGGCGAGGTGGAGGGCATCGACGTTGTCGCCATCTGCGATCCTGATGAGGCGCGTGCCCGCGAACGCGCCGAGGCGTTCGGCATTCCCGCCGTGTATACCGATGTTGCCGAGATGTTGGCGACCGAGTCGCTGGACGCTATCGATATCATTACCCCCGTAGGTTCGCATGCGCCCCTGGTACGCTTGGCTGCCGATCACGGCGTTCACGTGGTGTGTCAGAAGCCGATGACCCCAACCGTGGCTGAGGCTGAAGCGCTGATCCGCGATATTGGCGACCGGGTGCGCTTTTGTGTGCATGAGAATTACCGGTTTCGCCCCCACTACGCGGAGGTTCGTCAGTGGATCAATGAGGGGCGTATCGGCGAACTGCAGCATGTCCGGCTGACCATGCGTTCGGCTTCAATGGTCGCTCCCGAGGGCGAAACGCCTTTTCTGCTTGGCCGCCAGCCTTACCTGGCCGACTTCCCTCGCCTGTTGATTTTCGAGATGTTGATCCATCAAATGGACGCGCTGCGCGCTATGCTCGGTGAGCTAGATGTCACCTCGGCGAGTGTTTCGCGTACCAACCCGGCGCTAAAAGGCGAGGATGCCGGCGTCATTCTTATGCGCCAGCGGGAGGGCGGCGCCTCGGTGGTGCTGGATGCCAATATTTCTGCCATGGGCTATCCGCCGCTGCCAACGGATCGGCTTGAGGTGATCGGCTCGCGGGATACCCTCATTATGGATCGCGATGAGATCTACCTTGTCAGCGACCCTGAGTACCGCACGAAACACGACTTAAAGGCAAACTACCAAGCCTGCTTCTCAGGCCTTATCGCCTCTTTTGTGAAGGGACTTCGCGAAGGGACATCTTTCCCGACGGATCGGCTCGATAATCTGGAAACACTGCGCCTGATGGAAAGTGCCTACACGGTGTCGGGATGGAAACCCGCGGAATAGCGATAAGCACTCGGGCCTAAAGGGCCCGGATGTAAAGCAGCGTAGCTATTTTGTATGGTAGTTAACTTAACAAAAGCCCTTCATCAATCGCTATAAACGCGCTGGCCTCATTGATTAGTGACGCTGCAGTAAGCTGCGGGACACCATAAACTTCGACTCGTTTTCCATGCTTAACACGGATTTTATTGGCCAGCAGATCAAAGTCGCCATCGCCGGATACCAGTACGATCACGTCTGCCTGTTCGGCGTATTCAATGGCGTCGAGCGCGATGCCCACGTCCCAATCACCTTTTGCGGAGCCATCCGCGCGCTGAATAAAAGGCTTCAGCTTTACCTCAAAACCAATCGCTCTGAGGATGTTTTGAAACTCTCGCTGCTTTTGGTCGCCTCTATCGATGGCGTAGCAAATCGCTTTCACCACGTTTCTATTAGCGGTTGCCTGGGCCCAGAACTTGTTGTAATCAAAGTTGCGGCGATACGACTCTTTAACGGTGTAATAGACATTTTGGATATCGACAAATATCGCCACGCTGGTCATAAACAGTAACCTTTTGCACGTTAGTGATCAGCTTAAACGGTTTGAGTAGATAAATGTATCTGCTTGCCATGAGTATTATCGCCACAGCAACCCCGATAGCTTGCCGAACAAGGCCTTAAAGCGCCCCGTTCGTATCCAATATCGACACCGTGATGTGCAGATAAGCAACGTGACCACTAGGCTGACAGGGGAATTTTCTTTTATGTCACACGCGGCCTAGGAGTATTTAGTATGAGAACCTTGTCGAACATAGGGTTTGCTATCTTCGGTGCCGCGCTGGTCGCGATTAGTTACGGGCTGGCACGTTTTGCGTTTGGTCTTTTTGTGCCCTCCATTAGCGCCGAGCTGGGTCTCACGCCGTACCTCATTGGTATCATCGGGGCATTGCCGTTTATTAGTTTCGTGTTGGCCACACTGGTTGCTCCGCTTGCCGCTGATCGACTCGGTGCACGTAATCTGGCGATGCTGTCGGGTGGCTTCGGGGTGGCTGGCCTGGGGTTGATCAGCCAGGCGTCAGGCTCACTTGCGCTGGGTGTGGGGGTGTTTATCTGCGGTATCTGCACCGGTTTGATGATGCCCGCCCTCACCGCCGCGATGCAGGCGCTGGTAAGCCGGACGATGCACGGGCGAGTCAGTTCGATTATGAACGCAGGCACCAGCGTGGGGATTATCGTGGCAGTGCCGACGGTGGTGTTTCTTGCGGACGCGTGGCGGCTGACCTACACGATCTTTGCCGTTCTGACCGGCATGGGGGTAGCGGCGGCGTGGTACTTCATTCCTTCAGTGTCACGGGTGATTCCCGCTAACGCGGCACCGCCGCCGCCCATCACCCGGTTGCAGTGGTCACGGCTCATTCGGCTTACGATATTCGCTTTCGCCATGGGCTTTGTGTCTGCCCCGTACTGGCTTTTCGCCCCCGACTTGGCGGTTACCCTGGGTGCGCTGCCCGCTAACCAAACCGGTTGGCTGTGGTTTGCGGTGGGTATCGCTGGGCTCGGCGGTGCCGTGGTGAGCGATTTAGCCGACCGCAATAACCCGCCCATTACCCAGGCATTGATGCTGATGATGCTGTCTTCAAGCTTGGCATTGCTGGCCGCTAGCCCCAGTCAGTTACCGCTGGCGATGTTTTCCGCGATGGTCTTCGGGCTTGCATATATGAGTTTAACGGGGCTGTATCTGATGACGGGTATCCGGCTATTGCCGGGGCGGCTATCAATGGGGCCAGTACTGCCGTTTATGGCCTGTGCGCTTGGGCAGGCAGTGGGCTCCCCAGTGGTGGGTATTCTGGTTGATGGCGTTGGCTATGCGGAGGCGTTTTCGATCTTCTCCGTGGTGGGCATTCTGATTGCGGTGCTATCGCCCATCTATCCAGGCCATATCGATTACTGGGCTGACTGGACAGACGAAACGGTAGAAGAAGCACCAGAAGAGCAGCCGATAGTGGAAGATACCGGCCTTCAGGCAGCTTATGACTACCAATTGCTGGATGAAAATGGTGAACCCATTGAAGCCAACGAGTCCATTGAGCCCGAGGTAGAAGAGAAAGAGGCGCCTTGAATGTTGTGTTGTAGGTCGCATGAAAAAGAATAGCGTGCGATTTCGACGGCTCCACGTGCCGGCAAAGACGACGCTGGAAAGTTTTGTACAACCGATGCTAGCTTTTGTATGAGTTTTTGGTTTTTAATGTTGCCATACATTTACCTATGCAAACCATCGTCGTTCTAAGATAAAAGGTGCTCTAACCTATGACTTCCACTAGCTCGCCATTGGGGCAACCAGAAGCGCTATCGTCCGCTCTTTTTCCCCGCACTGTGTATCTGGCTGGAAACGACCCTGAAGCGACGCGCCGAGAGATTGAGGCCTGCTTCACCGCTACCTTTGACCGTTATGAGTCACTGTTCACTACACTGGCGAGTGAACAGGCTTACTTGCGTAAGTCTATTTCGCTCAGACACCCGCTGATTTTCTACCTGGGGCATACCGCGACGTTTTTCGTTAATAAGCTGGTACTGGCCAAGCTGTTACCTGCGCGGATAGACCCCAACATGGAGTCTATTTTCGCCGTAGGTGTCGATGAGATGAGTTGGGATGATCTCAACGAAGCCCACTATTCATGGCCATCGGTCAGCGAGGTGATGGACTACCGCGCCAAGGTGCGCGCAGCCGTGCTCAATGTGATCCGTGAGCAGCCAGTGTCGCTGCCCATCGGCTGGGATAGCCCGTTCTGGCCTGTCATCATGGGCATCGAGCACGAGCGCATTCATCTTGAAACGTCGTCGGTGTTGATTCGCCAGCAGTCGCTTGACTTGGTTACACCGCAGCCTGCCTGGGCGCCCATTCGCACCACCGGTGAGCCGCCGGAGAATGCGCTGATCACGGTTCCCCAGGGTGAGGTAACGCTGGGCAAGCCGTTTGACGACCCGTGGTACGGCTGGGATAACGAGTACGGCCATCACCGTGCCGACGTTGAAGAGTTTAAAGCCAGCCAGTTTCTGGTCAGCAATAGCGAGTTTCTCGAATTCGTCGAAGCCGGTGGCTATTTAACCGATGCTTACTGGTCGGAAGAGGGGTTGGGGTGGCGTAATTTTGCCAAAGCGAGCCATCCCACTTTTTGGGTGTGGAAAAACGAGTGGTTCCTGCGCTTAATGACCGAAGAGGTAGAGATGCCCTGGGATTGGCCGGTGGAGGTTAACTTCCACGAGGCTAAAGCCTTCTGTAACTGGAAAAGCCAGCAGACAGGGCAGCCTGTGCGTATGCCAACGGAAGATGAGTGGCATCGCCTGGCGGAGGAAGCGGGTGTCTCCGAGCTTGAGAGTGATCAGCCGGCCAACGCCAACCTGCACTTGGATCATGGCGCCTCATCTTGCCCGGTCACGCGCTTCCAGCACGGCCAGTGGTTCGATGTGGTGGGCAATGTATGGCAGTGGGTAGAAACACCGACTTACCCATTCCCCGGTTTTGACGTGCATCCACTCTACGATGACTTCACCACCCCGACGTTCGACAACCAGCACAACCTGATCAAGGGCGGCTCCTGGATTTCCTGCGGCAACGAAACCCGCCTCAGCGCACGCTACGCGTTCCGCCGCCACTTCTTCCAGCATGCAGGTTTCCGCTACGTAGTGTCAGATGCAGAAGTCACGCTGCCCAGCGCTTACTACGAAAGCAATGCGCGTATGGCGGAGTACGCAGAGTTTCATTACGGCGACGAATGGTTTGGGGTTGCCAACTTCCCGCAGGCCTTGGCCAACAAGGCGCTAGCCGCCATGGCCGGGCGTGACAAGAAGCGCGCTCTGGATTTGGGCTGCGCCAGCGGGCGTGGCAGTTTTGAGCTGGCCCGTGAATTTGCGCATGTGGATGGCGTGGACTTTTCGGCCAACTTTATTCGCCAGGGCGTGGAAATGGCGGAGCAGCAAGTGCTGCGTTATACCCGCACCGAAGAGGGCGAGCTGATCAGCTACCAGGAACGCACCCTGGCAAGTATGGGGCTGGAAACGGTTGCCGATCGGGTCAGCTTCCATCAGGGCGATGCGTGCAACCTCAAGCCGCAGTTCAGCGAATATGACTTAGTGCTGGCCGCGAATCTGATCGATAGGCTCTACAAGCCTGCCCAGTTCCTGGAAACCATTCATCAGCGTATCAATGCCGGTGGCATCCTGATGATTGCATCGCCGTATACTTGGCTGGAAGAGTACACGCCGATGGAGGAGTGGATCGGTGGGTTCAAGAAAAATGGTGAAAACTTCAGCACCCTGGATGGTCTCAAGGAGCTGCTGGAGCCCCACTTCAAAATGATCAGCGAGCCTGAAAAAGTGCCCTTTGTGATCCGCGAGACCATGCATAAATATCAGCATAGCCTCTCGGAAGTCACGCTGTGGGAGCGGCGTTCCTAACGCTTCTCAATAAGCCCCTCAATGGCCCGGTTAATCGACGCGTGTTCGGTTAACCGGGCAAACAGGTTGCCAGTCTCCTGGCCATTGATTAAGCCCAACAAGGCGCCTAGTACCGCGCCTCTGTGTGCGCTGTCGCCGCCAACCTCTGCGTTGATCTGTAAGGCGCGCAGTGGTTCCTGATGGTACTTGCAGGCCAGGTATAACACCGCAGGCCACGCGTCGGTAATGTAGCAAGCGGTAGATAGCTGTTTCCCTATGGCCTCACGTTCGGGGCGATTGCCTTCTACCAGCGTCGTTAAATCCCGACGGGATAAGCCGCGTGTTGCCTTCAGCAGCAGTTCCTGCACGTTGACATCGCCATCGCGGAACATGAGCGCGTCGATCAGCTCAACGTAAGCATCGCAAACGTCCGCGAGAAAGTTGTCCGGATGGGTCAATGCCAGGTGGTTGCGGCAAAGCTTGCGGGTATCGACCAGCGAGGTACCTCTTAAGCGTTCGCCAATCGCCAAGGGAGCAATAGTGGTCAAGCCGCCAATGGACGGCGTGTCGTGGGTGACAGCGCCGCATTTGTGTGGAGGCTGGCCTTTTTCGAGGTTAGCGAAAAAGCCGCGATGGTAAGACTCGGCGTAGGTATCCGGATGTGCCGGTTCCTCAGCGGTCATTAGGTGGATATAGGCTTGCAGAAAAGTATCGCGGTCATAGTGCTGGTCAGGCTCGCTCATTGTTTGCATCAGGGTTAACGCACAATAGGCGTTAAGGGTGTTATCCCCTGGCTGCATGCCTTGGTGGTAATGAACGTTAGGACGATTCCAGTAGGACTGCTTTCCCTTAAGAATCACATTGCCGACGATTTCGCGCGGTGCATGGCTGTCCGCACGTTTGCGCCCACCGGCGCTGGTGGAGTGCAGGGACATAATCGATGACGGATGAAACTCAGGTGGCGCTTCAAACGTTGTGATCCCGTTTGGAAACGCACGGTCGATATCGTGGACGTTGTAGAACCAGTGCACCGGCATCGCCAGTGAGTCGGCAATAAACAGGTTTTTAAGTGCGGCAACAGCTCTTGATGACACGTTATCTGTCATGGATATGTTCCTTTAAGTTTGTCTTGCCATCTTATGGGTAATTTTCAGGTTAGCGAACTGTTGGCGATCAACGCTTAACCACAAAGGGAGGTAGGAAGATGTCATCACGACTGCGTAACCGCCATGTTTGGTTTGGGCTTCTGCTTGGCGTTCTTGGGCTGGTGTATATCGCGAGTATGGAAAAAAGCGGGCTTGCAGAACTGCCTCATGTTCTAGCGGCCCTCACCGTGCTGATCCCGCTGACGATGTTCGGGGTTGTGCTGCGAAGCCCGTGGCCGGCGGCAGCGGCGCTGATTATGCTGGTTTTTATCAATATAACGCTGAGCTAGAACCAGCCCTAAGCCCGATAAACAAATAACAACACTAGAAAAATGAGCGCTACTAAATGCCATTTTATTATGGGGCTGATATATATTATTAAAGGATCAGTGTTCATCTTGGCGTAGGGTTACGTACATGAATGCCCAGGAACAGGATCGACTGTTCGCGCTCCGCCAGCTAAATCTGCTGGATACCTCCCCAAGTGAGAGTTTTGATCGCATAACACGGATAGCTAGTCAGCTATTCGGTTTGCCGATCGCTGCCGTGTCCCTCACCGACGAGAACCGGCAGTGGTTTAAGTCCAGGGTTGGGGTCGAACATTGGGAGATCCCCCGGGACACGGCTCCCTGCGGGGAGGTCTGCGATGCCTCGCAAGTCCTGGTCATTCCCGATCTTCTCGCCTCGGACTGCTATCGCAATAGCTACCTGGCAAAGACAGGCATCCGTTTTTATGCGGGCGCACCGTTGGTAACGCGAGAGGGCCACACCCTGGGCGCGATGTGTGTGCTGGACACCCAGCCAAACGAGCTCTCTGAGCAAGAGCAAACAATGCTTTGCGATCTAGCCGCCATGGTCATGGCCCAGATCGAGCTGCAGCACGCGTTTGGCAGAATTGACCCGTTAACAGGCCTTCCTAATCGTCACCAGTTTGCTGAAGACATACAGGATATACAGCTAGATTCGCCAAACGAGTGGAGAGTCGCGCTGTTGACCGAGGTGGTCGATGTCGGCGAGATAAGTGCGCTTCATCGTACTCTTGGGCCAGCGTACCTTGATGAACTAGTGAGAGTTTCCGCCCGTTGCTTGCAACAGGCCATCGGGTCGGGCGTGAAGCTCTACCACCTGGGTGGCTGCCAGTTCGTGCATCTGGTGAACCACGCGAGCGATACCTACTTGTTGAAGGAGGCGCTGCGGCTCCGACAGGCGCTGTTGGCGCTTGAATCTGCCCGCGCAGTGCCGGTATTGGTTCGCCCCACTGTGGGTCTCGCGCCATTTTGTCTGGGCGAGGTCGCGGCTGTGGATATTTTGCGCAGTGCTTATGCCGCTTGCTTGGATGCTCGCCAGGCGAGAAAAGGGGCGGGGCTTTTCTCCTCGGAGCTGGATGCCCATTACCAACGGCGTTATATGCTGCTGAACGACATCGGTCGGGCGCTGGAAAGCGAAGGTGAGCTTTACTTGGTCTTTCAACCTCGTATCCACCTAGAGAGCGGCGAATGCTCGGGAGCAGAAGCATTGTTGCGCTGGCGCCATCCTCTCTTGGGTGACTTATCGCCTAACGAGTTTATCCCATTGATCGAACATACGCCGATGGCTAAACCACTCACGCAGTGGGTGTTGCGGCATACCATTAGCCAGGCATCGGCGTGGCATCAACAAGGCGAGACACTGCAGATTTCGGTCAATGTGTCGGCGACCAATCTTGAAGAAGAGCATTTTGCCCTACGGCTACTGGGAGAGATGGCGCACATGGCCCTACCGCGGGCCAGCTTGGAGGTGGAACTTACAGAAAGTGCACTGGTTGGCCAGGGAGAGGTGGCGACGGTTCAACTCACGGCGCTCATCGCGGCTGGACTGCGGATTGCCATCGATGATTTCGGCACCGGCTACAGCAGTCTCTCCTACCTGCATGAGATACCCGCCCATACCGTGAAGATTGATCGCTGCTTCATCACTCATCTAGACCATGATGAGCGTGCTGCGACACTGGTCAAATCGATGATCTCAATGGCCCATAATCTGGGCTACCGCGTGGTGGCCGAAGGCGTAGAGAGCGATGCTGTTTACCGCCGACTCGTGCAACTGGGTTGCGACGAGGCCCAGGGGTACCTCATCGCTAGACCGCTATCGCCAGGGGCGTTCGAAAAGTGGCTGCATCCGGAGTAGGTCGAGGATGCGTAACTAAAAAAGTGCGCTCCGCAAATGTCGACGTAAGTAGGCCTGCCAACATCTACCTCGTATGCGCTAAAGCGGCTATGTCTCATTTAGTGAGATGAACTCGTGAATTTGTCTTGCTATGTTTTAGCTCACATAGACAAATAACGATAAACATAATGCCGGTAAATGAAAACATCACCTCATCAGGCCCTACCACTCTCGTTCACGCTATGCAGATATTGCAGGTTACCGCACGTGGCGGCCACCGCGGTGCGAGTGTAGACGATTATCTGAATGAATTGACTTTCAGCCGTCCTACGCTCTATCGGTTGTTAAAAGGTCTCAAGCAGCAAGGATTCTTGCGACCTTCTCCCATTCGCGGGCGTTACCTACTGGGTTATGAGTTGCTAGTGCTTGGTGCTCAGGCGGGCAATGGCGCGGGGTTGCGCGATTTGGCACGGCCCAGGTTGCTGGCGCTGGCGCAGCGCTGGGGAGACAGTTTTTATTTGTTCGCTCGTGATGGCGTCAATGCTGTCTGCTTGGAAGTACAGAACGGCGCTTATCCCGTGGGCAGTTTCGTTAGGGCGACGGGTGGCCGTTTGCCGCTAGGCGTCGGCCAAGCATCGATTGCCTTGCTCGCGTATCTCGGCGCGGATGAGAGAAATGAAATACTCAGCCATAACGCGGAACGGCTGATAGACGAATACGCGATTGCCATCGCTGACATCGACGCCGAAATTGCCCACCAACTTAAACATGGTTACGCCCGGGGCGTAGAGGGCTCTCTGCTCCCGGAATATAGCGGCCTGGCCATTCCTATTCTTGACCATAGCGGCCACCCCTTGGGCGCCATGAGCTGTTCGATGCTCAAATCGCGTATGACGGAAGATCACAAGCGGGAAGTGCTCCAAGGCATGCAGGAAGAGGTTGCCGCCATGGTCAATCAGGCCCATGGCCTGCTGTATCTGGATTAACGCGCTATGCCACACACTACGCACCCATCCCATCAGCGCCCTTGCGGCTGGAACGCTTGGCTAGCCGAGCGCCAGCCGCGCCCCGCTCTACGCGGTCACTCTGAGGCAGATGTCGTCATCATCGGAGCCGGTTATACCGGTTTTGCGGCAGCCTCTGCCTGGCAGCAGGCGCGCCCTGAAGATCGCATCAAAATCCTCGAAGCTGACCGGGTAGGCGAGGGGAGTCCAGGACGTAACTCCGGCTTTATGCTGGAAATTGCCTTAGCCAACGATGCTCGCCCCGAAGAGCTTGAGCGCATGGAGAAGCTGAACGCGTTAAGCCGACAAACCATGGCGTTACTGCGCGCGCGTGTCGAACGTTTGGGTATTGACTGCCAGCTCGAGCGTAGTGGCACCTATCGCGCTGCCCGTAGCGCTATAGGCCAGCGTGCCTTGAACCAGTATGAAGCGTTTCTGAAGGCTGCTGGGCTTTCCTACCAAACTTTGAACGGTAGCCAACTCGCTGAGCGAATCGGTACGCACTACTACACCCAGGGGATTTATTCGCCGGACTGCTATCTCGTCCAGCCCGCCGCATTGATTGTGGGTTTAGCGGATTCATTGGAAGCCGGTATCGAGCTGCATGAGCGCTCGCCAGCGACTCAAATAGTACCTGATGGCAAGAAATGGCGCGTTACTACACCCGAAGGCAGCGTGGCGGCTGGGCAGGTGATTTTGGCCAATAACGCTTTTTCTAGATCCTTGGGTGCAGATCCTTCGCGGCTCACCGCTATTTATACCTATGCCGCCATTACCGAGCCTTTGCCGGAACCAGAGCGCCAACGCATCGCCGCGACGACCTGGGGGTTGCTACCCGCACACCGCCTAGGCTGTACGTTGCGTACCACCGCTGACGGCCGTTTGATGATCCGCTCGCGTTACAGCTATGAACGCGAAGCCGATAACGCCCGTATCGAGGCCGGACTGAAAGCAAGCCTAGAGGCCCGCTATCCCGAACTCACCCCCGTGCACTTTGAAAAGGTCTGGGGAGGTACCACCGGGCTGACCTATAACGGAGCTCCGCTTTGGGGTGAAATCCAGCCCGGGCTGTATGTTTCGGCGGGGTGCAATGGCGGCGGTATCGTCAAAGGTACCTACCTGGGAGATGCCTTGGCGCGCCATGCGCTCGGCCAGCCGGTTGAGGATATTGCCTCGCTATTCGGCCAGGCGAGCTGGATGCCGCCCGACCCCGTGCGTCGGTTGGGTTTCTACCTGACCAGTGAAATGGGGCGCCGTAAGGCAAAAAACGAAACCTGACCCCACCTACCACTATAAAAAGAGAGATGACAATGGATCCTCAAGATCATATTGGGCTGCTGTCCATCATGCCGGCGGCATTGGCCATCGTGCTGGCATTTGTCACCCGCAATACGGTTTTCTCGCTGGCTGTTGCCTGTTTCGTTGGGGTGATTACCTTGGGCAATGGGCTGATGGGGTTTCCTACGCTGTTAAAGGAAACCCTGGGCACCACTAGCTTCTCCTGGATACTGCTTTTGGAGTTATTCATTGGCACGGTAATCGCTTTTTTCCAACGTACAGGGGCGATTCAGAACTTTACCGCCTGGGTGGAACGTCGTGCTTTATCGCGGGTGCGGGTTCAGTTGGTTGCCTGGGTGATGGGTATGTTCGTTTTTTTCAGCGACTACTTCAGCCCTCTGTTTGTCGGTAGTACGATGCGTGGCCTGACGGATCGGTACCGGGTCTCGCGGGAAAAGCTGGCGTACATTGCCGACTCCACCTCGGCTCCGGTGAGTGTCATGGTGCCCATCACGGGCTGGGCAGTGTTTATCTCGGGTTTGTTGATCGGCATGGGGCCCATCGAAAATGCTGCGCAGGCAATGGGGGTATTTCTGCATGCCATACCTTTCAATCTCTATGCGTGGCTATCAGTGTTGGTCGTCGGGCTGGTGATCGTAGGCGTTATTCCGCTTTTTGGGCCGATGCGCGAAGCCGAGCGTCGGGCTCAGGAAGAGGGCAAAGTACTGCGTGATGGGGCAGAACCGCTGGTGGGGGAGGAGCTGACGGAAATTCCGCCTTATGAAGGAGCACGTACCAGCCTATTTTGGAATTTTTTCGCTCCGGTACTGGTAGTGATCGGCGTTGCCGTAGGCACCTTTATCGTCATGGACTCGGCCAAGACCATGGAGGCATTTCTGGCGGCTTCCGTGTTTCTCGGTATCGTTATGCGCCTTCAGGGCATTCCCTTTAGCGACATTATGAAAACCTCGATGGCGGGGATGAAGGGAGTAATGCCCGCCATTATCATTCTGGCGTTAGCCTATTCGTTAAATCAACTTTCCAAAGACATGGGTACGGCTAACTATATCGTTGAAGCCACCGCAGGCTGGCTAACACCGGCTTTGCTTCCGGCCATGACGTTCCTGATTGCCGCCGTTATCGCCTTTTCAACCGGTACCTCTTGGGGCACCTTCGCTATCATGATGCCGCTGGCTGTGCCGCTCGCTTTCAACTTTAGCGGCGATATGATTACACCGCTGGTGTATGCCACAGTGGCTGCTGTGGCGGGAGGCGGTGTCTTTGGAGATCACTGCTCGCCCCTGTCGGATACCTCTGTGCTTGCTTCTACGGGGGCCGCCTCTGACCATATCGATCATATCAAAACGCAAATCCCCTTTGCGCTAGCCGTCGCCTTGCTTTCCCTGGCTATGTATCTGTTGCTTGGCCTCACGCTGTAACACTGTTCGCCCTGCGATGTGGTGGATGCCGCGTTATCGCAGGGCCTAAATACCAAGCTGATACTACCCTGCTGGGCGGCGCATCACGGTCATCAATACCCCAGCGCCAATCAAGCTGCCAGCACCACAACGATGTAGCAGGCGGCGAAACTTGGCGGTCATCAGTTGTCGGCTGGTTGTTGATAGCAATGTATAGCCGAGATCGGAGATGACACCCATCACAAGAAAGGTGGTAAACAGAATTGCCAGTTGGGGCGCCAAGGGCTGGGACTGGTTGATAAACTGCGGCATGAAGGCCATAAAGAATAAAATGCTTTTGGGGTTCAGGAGTGTCACCCAAAATGCCTTTGCGGTGCCATGCTTGACGCTCGCTCCAGAGGCTTCCAGGTCATTCAATTGGCCGGATTCACGCCACATCTTGATGCCAAGATAAAGTAGATAAAGAACCCCGAGCCATTTGACGATGGCGAATAGCTCCGCCGACGCCATCAGAAGGGCGCCCACGCCTGCAAACGAAAGCGACATAGCCACCAAGTCACCTAAGAAAAAGCCGGGCAGCATCGCCAGAGCGGCCCTGCGACCTTGGTTGATGCCGGTCATGACCAGCAGGGCAACAGCAGGGCCGGGGGATGCGATCACCAAAAATGAAGCCAACACAAACGATAGCCAAAGCTCAATCGGCATAGCGTTAATCTTCCTGTTGTTGAATGATTAATTAAAGCTCGTTATGTAGTTGTAAGCCCTGAAGTGCCGCGTGGCAATGATGTTAAATGGCCATTTTCTCGATTTCCCCGTCGGTTTTTTTGCGTAATTTGCTGTGATAACGCTCCACTCTCACGCCAATAGCGTGTTTCTAGAGCCTAGGTGGGTGGGGAAACAGAGCTTCTGGTCAGAATGTTCAGTTGCTGCACTTGTGCATTAAGACCAACTGCCGGAATTACTATAAAGCTATTATTGAGCAGCAGGCTAAAGAGCTAGCCATCACAGTAATCTTCACTAAGAGCATCTCTTCCAGCATCTATAAGCATTTTGCTAATCAGTTCGGCATCTTGAGATCCGAAGACACGTCCACCGGTTTGTTCGGCAATGCAGTTGGAAAGTCCGCTATTAGAAATGTCGACGACGTTAACCCGAAGCCTGGGCTGTCGATTAGCTATATCTTGAGCAATTGCACACTGGTTTTGATCGCAGCCATCTGCACCGTCGACAAAGGCTAGAATGACGGCATCGCGATTTATGCCATCAACCATATCAGCAGCCCTTATTAGGCTTGCTGCTAGTGGTGTGCCATCGTCGGCGACAAGCCGGTGCACTCCCTCTATGAGCTGAGGGCGCTGATCTGCAGAGAAAATGCCCTGAACAACTGTTGTCTCACACCCTTGATAGGTCACTAACCCAATGTCGATGTTAGGATCGATGGCTTGAACAAGATCACTAAATGCATGTTGGGCAACAGTAAGACGCGAAGGGCCTGCTATAAGCCGTTGCATACGTGGATCGTTGGCTCTTAACTCACGTAAAAAATCTGGCATGTTGAATAACCACTGCTCATCTTCCGGAGACGTCTGAATGTTAAGATTCATCGAGCCAGAAGTATCAAAGATAGTGACGAATTCAGGTGGCGGCGCATCGTCATTCCGGCAGGCAAAAGGTAGTGTTTCGCCTTCGCTGCGTTGCCAAGGAGTAGAAAAGCGCTCCCAGTGTGCGAAAGTCAGCCATAAACCCAGCAGTGCCAGTCCTGCTAATAGCGGCAATAGCAGCGGTATGACCCAGCGACGACGGGGAGAGGCAGGTGCTGAAGAAGGTGGCCTTATGGCAGTCGGCGGAGGGCTAGGTGCCGCGTTTGGAGATATCACACTAGAGGGCGCCGACGTTGAAAACACGGGCACCCAGCGGATTAAAAGCGGCTCACCATTAATGGAGTAGAGGTTATTGGTATCTGGATGAGTGGGTAATACTCGCAACTCTGAAGCAGCGGGGTCGCCCCGCTTTTCAAGTTCAGTGATCAGGTTGTCTAACGCTAATAAGCGCTGGTTGAGGCGCTGCTTCAGCACTTCCTGCTCATCTGCTGGTAGCTCGTTCAAGTGGCGAGGCTGACCAGATAACTCCGTCCACCATTCCAAAGCATCCAAACTGCCTACTCGCGGTAGGGCGAACAAGTTGCCAATACTGGGGGGGCAATAGCGATAAACGAGCTTCTGCAGCCGCTCAGGCTGCAGAGGCTCAGCTAGCGCTAGGCCCTCCTCACGCAGAACGCGCTGCATAGCGTTCCTCCATGAAATAAGACAGTAGCATTGGCGTCACGGGGTATAGCCTAAACTTTGCTGAAGCCGATTCACTTGTTCTTGTAGAGCATTGAGCCGCTCTTCCCGCTCTTCGAAGGTTTCAGTGTCAGCTTCTTGTGAAGAAGAGCCTGCCTGCACCTGCTGCTCCACCTCGCTTAACTGGTGCTGTAACCCTAGCTGTTCCTGTGTGCGATTCTGTAATCGAGCAACCAGCTGTTCCATCGTGCGCTCAAGTTCGTATTGTTGTTGGTTAGTAACCCGCAATTCATTTCGGGTGGCGCGCTGCTGTTCCATAATCTGACGCTGAATATCTCGAAATAGCGCGTTCTCTTCTTGGTCTTGGTAAACCTGCTCCTCGCCTGCATCAATGCGAGCCCGGTAGCCTCCACCAGCATCACAAGAGAGCTTAGCCAGTAAGCTGGCCTCCTGGCTTGGGTCACAGGCTTCAGGCGTTGTTGCACAACCGCTGAGTATCGCTAGGCTGCTAGCAGCGACGATAAGTCGAAGTTTCATAGGGGCTCCTTAGCCAAGAGTAATTGCTGAACGCATGCTGTAGAGGTCATCTACTTCTTGTTGAAGAGCGAGTACTTGTTGGTTCATGACTTCAATTTCTTGCTCTACCTTCTGTACTTCAGCAGGGCTGGCTTCTTGGCGCTCTAGCTGGGCAACACTCTGATATTCACTAACAGATTTCTGCATATTGCTAAGATCGCGGCGCAGTATGCCAATATTACTGTCGATACCGGCTAACTCTCGCTGCACGGATACTTGATTGACACGCTGTTCAGCAATTTCTTGTTCAATACGTTCAATACGTTGGCGGTCTTCGGCCATGACACGACGAGCAGTTTCAGTTCGCGCGATTACCTTTTGGGTATCTTCTTGTATATCTTGGCTCATTACTGCGAGGCGTTCTGCACTAGATGCGTATTCGCTGCGGCGCTGATCTAGATAGTAGTTGGCCCCCATCGCTACACCACAGGCGCTAATGCCAGCAATAATGGCGCATTGGGCATGATTACTCGTGCCGCTAAGCATGCAACCCATGACGCCGACAGCCGCCCCTGCTGCACACGATTGAAAGCCAGATTTACTGAAAAACTCGGCATCATTGCCTTGAGTTAAACGAGGATCTGCGGCTTGGCGGCCACCGTTGTTTCCACTAAGTACACTGCTCCCTGTACTGGCACAGCCAGCAAGAAATAAAGTGCTGGCAATAGCGGTACTAAGCAGAAGTTGTTTAAAAAAAGGTATATGTATCTTCATGAGATATTCCCTAGTGCTAGTTAGTGGTCGTTATTGTTCTGCCATGGCTTTGCAGCTTTCTAGCCAAGCCTCGGCGTTAATGCGCTGGTCATCTATAAACTGGCGCTGATGCTGCCAGTAAGTCTGAAGGTAGGGCTCTAATCCGCTTAACTGTGAGTTACGAGTAAGGATTTCGCTGAATACTTGTACTTGCTCCTCAATAGGTTCTGGGCCGTAGAGAGTTGCTGATTCAACCAAGCTACTCGCGTAATAGCGGCTAAGACCTTGAAGGCGCCGTTCTTGCTCTGATAAGCGAGCTTCGCGCATGCCGCAACTGGCATCGGGGCTATCACCTTCACAATTGACGCGATAGTTCTCGGCGAGAAAGTCAAAAAAGACGCCATCGTCCTCTAACTTGGTGCATAAAAAGGCGCCCAGGTTGAGGCTTGCGCGAATCGCTTGATTGCGAGCTTCTTCCTGGCGTTGGTTGCTGGCGCGTAATTGGCGCTCCAGCGACTGAAGCTCTTCTTGTAAAACATTATCTTCTATCTCAGAGGCTAGCGCCGCCAGCTGCACTGCGGCACCTGGGGAGCCATCTTCCTCCTCGTCACCTAACCCTAGGGCTTTCCACTGCTCTTCTATTGCAGAAATACGCTCACGGGAAGTTAACGTCGGCGCCACCAGCGCTAGACGCATACTGTTGGCACGACCACGCGTATGTCCTTCGTTGCTGTAATAAGGCTCTTCTCCACGCAGTGCCGTGCGGATATCTTCAAGTGGGCTTAAGTAGTTGCCACCTCGAACAATGAAGCCGCCTGCCTGGCCGTGCTGGCGGTCAAGTTTATTAAGGCGAAAAGGTTCAAACATGATCTCGCTGGCGTTACCAAGCATGTCGTGAAAACCCAGCGGATTAGGTGCTAAAAGCCCCGCCAGTTGAAGTCGACCGTTGGACGACTGGGCGCCGGAATACCACTCATAAGCGTTAATCCCTTCTGGCATGGGGTAGCGTGAATCACGATATTCTGCAGTGCTGACTTCAAGGCCGCCCCGCGCGGCATATTCCCACTCAGTCTCAGTAGGTAATCGCATGAAACCAAGCGCACCGTCCTCTTGGGGTAGCGATTCAGGAGTATTCTCGCGCAACCAAAGGTTATAAGTGTCACTAAACTGCATGGCATCAAACCAGCTCAGCTCTATTTTGGGAAAGCGTTTTCGATTAGAAGGCTCGGGGCAAGTATCTTCCATGAGCGCGTCGTACTGAAGTTCAGTTAACTCGTACTTGGCTAAAAGGTAATGGCGTGAGGACGCCGCTTGCTCATCAGCAAAGCTGCCAGAAATAAAAGCCGGGCGACTCTGTTCTACATATCCCCACCCCGTACCGTCTTGGCCTACCTGCACAGGGAAGTCATCTAGTGGCTTGGTGACTGGTACATGAACCTGGCGAAACGTCATCGCGCCACCGCATGGCATGGGCAGTACGACATCGTCATCAAGGGGAGCAGGGTTATAGAGCCGCTCATCCCACTCGGGTTGTGAGTGAGCTGTAAACGAAACACTCAGGCCTGCAATAAGAGCAATAAGACGACGTTCAAGCTTCACGTAGACTCTCCGATGGCTGAATCCCATAGGCCCGGGCAACGCCCACGACGACCACCAGTAAACCGATACCAAGCGTCAGCATCAGAGCGATCAATGCATGGGTGAGGGTTATGTGGCTAACGACCCCCGCAGCCATATAACTAGTGGCCAAGGCGCGATTAAAGACGGCGGAACCTAGCGCAAATAGGCCGAGTCCCACAACAAAGGCAAGTAGCGTTAATACACCAACTTGAACGGTTAAGAAGGCTGCGATGGCTGAACGTTGGAAGCCGAGCAAGCGCAGCACTGCATACTCACGGCGTTTGCGGTCAATGTTGGCTAAGAAGGCGCCGCTCATTGAAGCCATGCAACCCACCAGGGCGGTCGCGGCGATGACACCAAAAACAAGCTCTAGGACTTTATTGATAGTGCGAACATTCTCGATTTCAGCCAGGCGACTGGAGGTGTCAATGCGCTGCTCTTCAAGCCAGCTCACCAACCCTTGGACTGCGTCGCCATCCTTGGCATAGATACGTGCGCGAGCGTAACGCAAGGGATAATCACCACGCGTTAAGCCACTTTCTACCCCAAGCGTTGGGCTCGAATGGCCATCGCGGAAATGCTCAAGCTCGATTAGCAAAGAGAGGTCTACAAACGCTGCTGGGCGCGGAAAGCGATCAGCTGCCAGCACCCCCACTACCGCTACTTCCAGGCGGCCTCGCTCTAGCTGGCCATCGAGCCGACGGCTGACAGCGAGCGTTAATAGATCGCCTTCTGCCACTTCAAGGCGTCTAGCGGCAGGTTCGCTAAGTATTACTTCAGTGCCTTCGGGGTGACGGCCCAGGCTGGCTAATAGCGGGTCACCCGGTGCGGAAGGGATCAGCTCTGCGCCCTCCACGAAGCGCTGAGAGTCATTGAGTAGATCGGCCTGAGTGTTAAGTGAGCGCGTTTGTCCAATGACGAAACCTACCTCCTGGCGTTCACGAAGATCGTTTAGCCAAGTATCGTCATAGCTGCCACTGGTGAGCATGCGCACTTCGAGGTTACGTGGGTCGTCAAGTAGCTCGCTCTGTAGTTGGCTAATGACACCGTGCTTTAGGCCAAAAAGGAGCAGCAGTGGGGCAATAACGGCTACCAACGCGGCTGCAATACATAGCGAAACTTGGCGGTCATGCCAAAGATCCTTAAGGGCTAAGCGAGCAATTAAGACCAAGCGTTTAGTGTGCGAAGGCAAAGCGACAACCTCCCGGCGTCAAGGAGGCGGTTAAGCGTGGCAGCTTGAACTGAGCCACCAGCGTATAGTCATGGGATACCACCAGTGCAGCCATATCGAGTTCTTTCACGAGTGAAACAATAAGGCCAAATAATCGCTCGCCAGAAGTTGGATCCAGTGCAGCTGTTGGCTCGTCGGCGAGGAGTAGGCGTGGCTCATGTGCCATCGCACGTACAAAAGCAGTACGTTGACGTTCGCCAATGGAGAGTGCCCCCGGGCGCTTATCAAGCAGTGGCTCTAAGCCGAGCGTTGCACAGGCATGATCAACACGTTCACTCTGCTGCGGGAGCCCCATCAGTAGTCGGGGGAGGGCAATATTGTCGCGTACGCTCAAGAACGGTAAGAGGCCACCACTTTGCAATAGGAAGCCAATATCTCTGGAACGGATTTCAGCGAGAGAATATTCGTCGCTAGCATGCAGCAACGCCGCTACGTTTGTTTGTTGTGGTCCAAGCGTGAAGCTACTTAACGTACTCGGTGCCAGCAAAAGCCCAATGACTTCCAGTAGCGTACTTTTTCCACAGCCGCTTGGGCCGACAATAGCCGCCACTTGGCCTGCTGCAAGTGCTAGCTCAGGGAGATGAACTTCATGCCGTTCATGGCCTTTCCCGCGCGCCACGCGTAATTCAGTTAAATTTAGCATGGTGGAGCTCAGGGCATCATTTCAATAGGAATGGGGTAAACATCGTCGCGTGGATCAGCGCCTTCTGCTAATGAGACCCAGCGATCAACATCTTCGTTATAACGCTGGTAATGGCGTAGTTTGGTTGCCAAGCGCCTTATGAAGCGTTCCTGCTGAAGGCCATCCCAGCTAAGCCAGGTCTCCTCATCGAGATTGAGTACTTCACTTTGATAGGGCAAGTCTTCGAGATACTCTCCCAGCAACCCAAGTTCACCTAGGTGCTGCCCTTCACTTTGTTGTAACTGGCTGGGGTCAGCGCCCATAGCGGCGGCGACAGAGCGTAGCCGCTCGAACATATCCGTGGGTGAGATAAGGCCGGCATTGGCAGAATTAAGAATCTCACTAACGACGTCGCTAAGATCGCTGAGCTGCCCTTTTGTCAGCAGCACACGTACTTCAGTGGTGGGTATATTCTGGGCAATAAGATCGCGATCGCTGATCCATGCTTCGAACACCGGAGGAGCTTGGCTACCGGTGACCTGACCAAGATAGGCCAGCCGCATGGCGTGACCAATCACCTCAAGATCATTCACTAGACGCTGCTCGCCTGGATCATCAGGCTCATCTGCATTTAACGCGCTGCCGATAGCCTCATCACCTAGGTAGGCTGCTTGAACCTGGTCGGTAATCGCCGAGGCTAACGCATCAACTCGCTGACCAAATAGCTCCACATCACCCGTATTGACCGGGTAATACAGGGAGGTACCCGTTCCCGCGAAAGTGGATAGGTTGCTATACTGGGCTTCGGCTCTGGCATGGTCGCCGTTATTTTCGCCGGCGGGTGTCTTTAAATGTAAGGTATACACGGCGATACCTTGGCGGCCAGCCTCTAAGCGAACTTGATCCGCATTAAAGCCTGTAGAAGAGCGCTCGCTGTCTCCTTCAATCGCACTCGCATCGGTGATCAATACGATATAGCGCGCGCCAAAGTTGCTCCACTCGATATCTTCTACTGCTTGCATAACGCCAGCAAAAGCATCTTCTTCCCAGCCAACGGTAGACGCCTGTGCTTCGCTAAGGTCGGCGACACTGGCCATAAAATCGCTTCCACTTTCGACGTTATTAGGGTCAGCAAACATACGAGTGACGTACTCAACTTCCGGTGCAGCCTCTATGCTATCGCGGTATGACACCAAGCCAAATTTTACTTGGTCTGTTAAGTTTTGATCCTCTATTCGTTGATATATGCGCCCAACGGCTTCTCGGGTTCGTTCAATGTAAGGGCCCATTGACGCAGTTGAATCGATAACAAATACCACACCAGCATTAAACTCGCGTAGCTGTGCGGAAAGATCCTGCTGCTCTTGCTGTCCTTCTTCAATGGCTTCACTAACCGATGCAACACGCAGTAAGCGCGTCATAAAGCCCGCTTCGGTCATGATTTCTTCACCCTCAAGAATCGGCAGCAAATAAAACTGCTCGTGAAGGTCGACAAAGTATTCAGGCTCCTGCGCCACAATACCGGGGGCTTCCCCATCTCTGAGCAGTTTAGCGCGCAAGGGCGCCACTTGGCCGGAGGGTTCGAAGTCATCCAATATCTTCGTCAATCCATCCTGCTCTTCGAAGAACATTAGGCGCTCACGATTGGCTGGGCTGGTGAATGACAGCGTAAGCTGCATTTTCCAGTCGACGGTACAGGACTCGGGCAGCCAACCGATGGTGCCGCCGTAGCTGTCGGGTCCTACTTCTAGCCAGTTTTCGTTGTTTTCTTGGCTGCGTTGGTAGACATAAAAGCGGCTAAAAACAGGCTGAATATCTCCGTCAGCTGCACCAGCTTGCTGAGTAAGATGACAGCCGGGTGTGGTCAGTATCCGCTGGAAAAGGGTTTCTTTGCCCTCTTGTAATAAAGGGCGTTGGTCAGCGAAAACGAGAGGCGCTGTGACGATAGGCAGACTTATCGTCAGGGTGAGTAATGCTGCGCGTAACGTCATTGTTGAAGCGCCTCAAGCCGCTGGTTGGCTTCAGTATTATCAGCATCAATGCCTTGTGCCGTCTCGTACCAGAAAATAGCCGTTTCGGTGTCTGGCTCGGGGAAGCAGGCACTTGGAGAATGTTGCTCAGGATCAAATTGACGGGCATATCCAATGGCTGCTTCGATATCACCGTTGAGCGCCTCATTAGCATAGAGTCGGCGTGCGATGCCGCAGTGCTCATTGGCAAGGGCTTCCCCAATCACGTCTATCATTGCTGACGTATCGCTGTCGGCAGCAGTGCAGGCTTGGATAAATTCTAGTTCGCTTTGCTCATTCATTCGCTGCAAAGAACACAACGCTGTGTCTTCTCCAGCATCGGGATCAGCGAGCTGAGGGCTACTGTCTTCCGTAGCGGCCTCGTTTTCAGCTTCCTCTTCTGGCTCGGAAGGCTCTTCTTCTAGTAAAGGCTCTTCTTGTATTGCTTCACTCTCATTGGGCTCGTCGTGACGCATTGACAAAGCGAACCATGCGGCAGCGGCCAAGATAATGAGTAGCAATAGAGCCGCTAGCGCTACCCACAGCCAGCGCCGACCACCACTTTTCGTTTCCTTAGGGGGCTCGGGTGGCGCCGCTGTTATTTCAGGCTCGACGAGCGCAGGCTCAGGAATTGGTTGAGCGGGGGGCGGCTCAGGTGAAGTGTTTAAGGCAGCACCTGCCACCAAAGATGGTGTATTGCCACTGGCACCAGAAGAGATCAGGTCGCGAGCGATTTTTATACGCGCTCTCCCCAGCTCAGCCCCATCTGGCCCGTAAAATCTGACCATATTGGTGGCATGGGGGTTTTCCAGCAGTGGGTCGACGATCTGCTTGTCCACAACCGCCGTCTGGTTGCCATCGCTATCGGTTTGCAGGGCAGGCAGTTCAAATTTGAAAGGGTGACTTCCCCATCGGCCATTATCTTGTAAGAAGTGCTCATCCTGATTGCGCTGAATGTCTACGGACATCCCCGCGCCGGTAGCATTGCCACCAATAATCACTAGCTGCCCGTAACCTGGTTTGGGGGTAGAAAGTGGGCGGAGCTCGATTTTACGCATGCTCCTTCTCCTTTGCAGAGAACAGCCCCAACACCTCGCCGAGCCGCTCGTTTTGTTCGATGGTGATTTCACGCCCACCGCTGTGACCAGCATTCTCTTGGGTCATTAGACAAAGCCCTGATAACCAGTCCCCAAGATAAACCATGGCTTGATTGACCGGTTGTTCAGGCAATTGGGGGAGGTCGCCTTTAGGGATAGAGAGGCGCTCGTAGCCGAACAGATGCGTTTTGGCGCCAACGAAGCTGTTCGGGCGTTGCTCCACGGGAACGTAGTGGAAGCCCAGCCAGGCAATAAAGTCACGCAGCACCAGTTGGGCGGCGAGTACCTGACGCGCTACTAGGCGATCCCGACGGGCTCCACTTTGTATGCGCTGTAATAATGCTTCGTGTAATTTGTCTTGTACTTTGAGTCGGCTAGAGGCAGTGATGAGCTCATCCGCCAATAGCTTAACCAGTTCACGATCAAGCCCAAGCATGCTGAGTAACCCCTGACGCTGGGGAAGCTCGCGTACATGTCCAACCCATGCGTTGTATATAGCTCGGGCAAAGCGGTGATCAGCGCTTTGCAGAATGGGGGCTTGCGAAGCGATGGCCGGAGTGTCTGATGTCGCCCCCTGGCTATCACCGAAGGGCATTTCACCAAAACCGCTCTCTAGTCCGAAGCCACTGCTGCCATATAACCCACCATCATTGGCAGTTATGTTGTTATCACCTCCTGCTTCTATTGACAGGCTGTCTTCACTGTCGCTTAAGTAGAGGTCACGCACTAGCTCGTCAGAGAGTTCAAGGTTGTGTTGCAGCTCCCCCATCGAATACAGGCGCGTTTGCAGCTCCTTCCAGAAACGGCTCGCAATGTCGCGTTTTTCAGCCACTTCACCGCCAGTGTCGCCAAAATGCCATCGCGCTAAACGATCGGTGATTAAGGTGCGGTAGCTATCCTTGAGCTGGCTTTCGATGCGTCCTAGCTTGTACTCTAGGCCCGCGATTCGTCCTAGGTAGTCTCCAATACGCGCCATGCCGCCATCATCGAGGGCGAGCATGGCATCCCAAGCGTCGGCGGGTTGGTTTACGTGGCGTTGCACGGTTTGGCTAGCAACGAAGGTGCTTTGCATGCTGGTTAAGGCATCACGTGCATCATCTTCGATGGCAATTTCACAACCCTCTTTACTGACCAAAAAAGGCACGGGGAGCCGCGGCTTTCTAACCAGAAATGTATTGTCAAAGGCCTTATCGGGTGCCCACTGCTGCATCCATTCAAAGCTTCCAAAGCGTTCAAGCATGGTCATCTTGACCAGGCCTTCCCACCCTTCGCGTAGCTGACTTTCAGTTTGCTGCAAGGCACCCGAGATACGCTTATCAAACATGGTGAGCGCCCAGATTAATCCTGGGTCACGTTGACCACGCTCTGCCGCCGTGGCCCCTTGTGTTTTTTCTATCCAGCGGGTTAGAACGGGGCCGACACTGGTCACATCGCTCTGCTTGTCGGAGCTAGTGCATACCACTAGGCCATTCATTTCTTGGCTATCGGTGTAACGCTCGAATAGGTATGCGACTTTGCCGCGCAAGAGTAGCTGGGAGAGCCCTTCCTGGCTGCCCGCTTCGCCGATATTACGCAGGCTCAGTCGGCCTCGGTAACCAGGGAAATCTAGAAGGTCAACTTTTTCTACTCTTGGATCGCGGGTGGGTTCAACCAGAGGAAACGTCAGCTCGGCTGTGAGTGCTGCAAGCTGAGCTACTGGCAAGTTGACGGGCGCTCCAAGTGCATCACCTGTGGCTGGGCAAACATTAAGCTGCTGGTCTTGCGCGGTTCCTAGACGTTCAAGAATGTCGACATTCATAATGCTGTCGCGCTGGCTAAAACCATCGCCATCATTAACCACTAAGCAACGGAGTGGCGCAAAAACACGAGTTGCATGCCCTAGGGAGCCCAGTGTCTGGGCTAGCTGGCGATAGAGGTTGGTTAGCTCGGGTTGCTCGCCCCATAGAATAGAGAACAGGTCTGCTCGTTGATGGCTACTGAGCGTTGGTGCGAGTCTGACCACTTGGGGCCAGTATCTAGCATTGAGCTTGCTGACTGACTTCGGAAAGCTTGCTTGTAGATAGTCCCATAGCTCTACAACGTTTTCCGGCGTTACGCCGAGCTGAGACTCCTGACCCAACTTACCTTCGTGAGGCGATAGGATACTGGCTATCTTGCTTTCATCGATTTCATAAACATCTTCACGCTCGTGGTCGAAGTCGTTGAACCAGGCATTTGCCAGTACTTTCGCTACTTCTACCTCATTAAACAGTTTGAGCTCAACTGGGAACTCATCGGAGCCTGAAGAGGTGGATGCACGGCTAAAGCGCGTGACTAATCCCGTTGCTTCTTTGCCTCCTCCTACCGGGTTTACATGTTCAATAAAGTCTAGGCGGGAATTGCCATAGCGGGTTTCTAACTTACCGTTTTTCCCCGCCGCTAAGGCTGAAATTAGATAGGACTTACCTGCCTGTGAGAGGCCAAAAAACCCCACGGTCATCGGCGTAGTTGCCGCTTTTGACAAACTCTGTGCCAGGTTTCGGGAGCGATAGAGAGCCAGCTCAAGGTTGTCAGCTTCACTATCAAGGCTTGGTGCGCTATCGCGGACTTCTTCAATCCATTCAATGGCTGCGCCAGCCCCCACGTGAAAAGCTTTCCAGCTTTCGCTGAGTCGTTGTTGCTCTGGTGTTAACTGTTCTTGGGTCACCTGGTTCATATGCGCTTCACGCTCCCGCTATCCAGCCAGTAGTTGGTATCTCCCAGCCCGGCATCATTAAGGGTATTGAGCTGTAGCTTGAGGTCACGCGGGCTAAAACTGCTTTCTCCATCAGTATCAACGCTGACGATCTTCAGGCGATCGCTGATTAAACTTCCTTTCCCAGCGCGTTCATCGACATCTAATCTCACTTTCAACACTGGTGCTTGGCCAGTTTTGGCTTCCGCCTTAGCCAGCTTTTCGGCGCCTGTCGCAGTAAAGTCCAGGGTGTAGAGAGGTGATGCTGTCCAGCGCTGTGCACTTAGCTGGCGGAAACCAATCCTTAACGGTCCGCGCATTTCGATAGTGGGAGGTTCCACTACACCTTCATTATCCAGCGTAATGGTGGTGCCATTTTCAGTAGTCGTGATGTCGCGGTAAGTCACATCCGTGTGAGGGATCGTATTGTTGTTATCGATCAGGCCGATATGGCGAATGGTTGAGTAGGGCCGTAACGCCGCTGCATTGAAAAAGAAGTTAGAGAGGTTGCGCTGAGCGCACAGCAGGCAAAGCATAGCGCCTACGGAAGCAGTGCTCTTTGGATCATCTATGCGCCCATTGCGATGGAAAGGATACCAACTGCCCGTGCGGTACCCTTGCATTGGCAAAATGCGCCCAGGGGGAAGGGGCAATAATTTGCGCAGGTATGCTTGGATACCTGGTAAACGTGAAGGCCTGCCCGTGAGCAATAGGTTATCGCACTGATACTGAAAGACCACTTCACACAGAGAGGCGAGTGTTTTGCAGATATTAAAACGATCTTTTATAAAGGCGTGGTGAACTTCCAATAAATTGAACGTGAGAGGAATACTCATCAAGTTAAAAGTGATATCAAGACCAAGCTCACGGCGCAGCGCATTGTTTACGTAGCGATGTACCGAATCACTCACTGCTTGCTCGCCCAGGCGTTCGCCGTAGGTAAGAGTCGTAGGCCCTGTAGGCTTTTCAGGGTCGAAGGTTTCATAGGATTCAAGCAGTGCTAGCCCGAGAGGGGTAAATACTTGAAGGTTGAGCTGTTGACGAAGCACTTGATCCTGAGCGTTTGCCCCTTCCTGACCACATAGCCGTGACATCATGGCATCAGCTGAAGTGACCCCTGCTTCCTTGAGTGCCGCCTCGAGGCTTGGAAGGATAAACAGCTGAATAACATCCAGTAGAATATCATCGCCTGCTACACGAAAACCGTCGCGAAAACGCTGCTCAGGTACCACGAAGACATTGCTGCCGCCGCTAGCAGCGCCATTACGATCAAGATAGTAGTCAGTAATGACCAAATCGGTTGTGCCGCCGCCAATATCAATCGTCGCTAGAGTGATCCGCTCGCGATCCGTCTTGTCGGGGCGGGCAAGGGTCGCGAAAAACTCCTCAGGATGGCCAGCAAAGTTCTCTTTTATTTCGGTATAAAGGTACACCAACTGCCCGCAGGAAGCTTCATCCCACTCCACGCGTAAACGTGGCATCGGTACACGCAGCGTACCGTCATCGCTGGCCTCAAAGGGGTTGCTCTCTTCTTCATCTTCATGCCAGCCCAGGCTTTTCCAGATGAGCGCTACTGCTTGCTCTAAGCGGGACACAAACAGGCTTCGTTCTGCTTGAGGCAAGGCTGGCGGGACAGTGAGTGTAATGGAACGCAGATGTCGAGCACGGTTCGTGTGGCCTTGGCGAACGCGCTGTGCTGCGCTATTTATTTGCATCAGCGCTTGAGCTAACACCTCTGCCAGCATAAACGTCATCAATGAGCTACGCGAATAGTGAGGTTTGAAAACCGGTAGCTGATCCTCTTCATTCAGCGTGTAGAGGGCATCGCCCAACTCATTGATTAGGTGAGAGAATGGGGCGGCTGTGGCATGGGGTTCGGTATCAGTGCGCACATAGGCGCTGTTAAAACGCCAGCCATGGCGGTAGGTGTCATCATCCCACAAATAGCGCTTAGGACTTGAGAGTCCTGTAGAGCCTTCGGTACCTCGCCTGCGCCCCGCTAAACGGCCAGCTTCAACACCGACTCGTGCAATTGTTGGCCATTGGAAAGCATCGTGGCGGCCACTTTTGACTGATAAATGATCTTTGCCAAAGAAGGTTTGTGAAAACTCGATCCGGCTTTCAAAAGGTTCTCGATAGACACGTTCAGGATCAACGAGGTCACGTAACTCCAGCACGTAGTTATGCTTCAAGCCCATGCCTGATTGACCGTGGTCTTCGACCAGGATGCCGCATGTGCGCGAATTGCCTACATCCAGTACTAAGTCAACAGGGATCACGCCTTCCTGTTGAGAAATCACTTTTATATCAGGGATCTCAACATACGGATCTTGCTTTTTATGCTCTTCTTCAATTGGCCGCCGCAGCAAACTGAGCACGTTAAGGTAGTGTGCTAAGTGCTGGCATTCGTCTAGCCCTTCACGCATTTCTTGGCTGTCGAGCTTAGGGTTGGCTTCGCGAAAAAGCTCCTCAAGCCACTCCTTGACCCAAGACTGATCAAGAAACCAGCGCATATTGGATGTGCTAGTGGCTAAGCGGAAGTTAGTGCCAGAGTTTACATCGTCATTGGTAGGGCACAGGTAAGCCGTATTGTCGCGACGTGGAAGTGTTTGTGTATCAAACGCCAGCGTCAGACGGTGGGTGTGGCCATCAATATCTGGCTCATCAAGGGCAATAAGGCGCATACGTGCCCAGTTAGCGGGACCTTCATCAAACTTGCTTGGCGGGCGAAAACGGAAGAATGGGAGCGGAAGCCAAGTGGCGTTCAGTTGCTCAAGGCTGGTTGCCATCGCCATATCGAATTGCGGTTGTTTGACTGTTTCAAACTTACCAGGCTCTACTTCGTGAAAAAGAGAGCCATCCTCTTCGTTAACCAGCAGGCGAGCCAGCATCTTGTCAGCGGTGGCTAGGTACATAAATTCCCCAGCCGGCTCTTTACGTGGGTCCAGTGTTAAACCAAAATCGATGAATTGAACACCGGAGTGGCTGACTAGAGTGACCACCTCTTCAAAATTAATTATCTCAGGCAACATAGTGCATTCACCGTCCTATTCGCTGGCTTTCTGCAGCTGCATGGGAAAAGGCTCGTCATCGTAGCTGGCTGCACAGTCAGCTATTTCGCCACTGTCTTGACGACACTCCACTCGCGGCATCTCGTAGTTGCTACCGTCCTCACAGCGAGCATGTTCTTGGGCCTCAACTTGTAGCTCACCGCCTTGCATCGTGGCGGCCACAGGGCCAATACAAACCATGCCGTTAGCACCACCGCGACGGATTTGCATTTGACCTTCACCCTGATCAAATACATACCTTACCTGAAGCGGGCGGCCGCTTTGGCTATCCATTACGCCAGCACCGCGCCAGTTACCGTTGAGAAACTCTGCGGCACCGTCCGGAGAGTCGGCGGGCAGGCTTAGTGGCTCCAGCTCGGGAGGCGCAATGGTATCAGGGCTTCCCGGCTCCACTGCGACAGGTTCTTGTGGTGCCGTTCCTTGCGGCAATTCGCTTATTTCGGGCAACTCACCGGTAGGAAGTGATGTGCCGGGTAAGTTCAAAGTATTGTTAGCATCAGGCAGGCCGATATTAGGGAGGCCTGTGGTTGGGAGGCCAGTAGTGGGGAGCGCCCAATCTAGCGCTCCTAGTCTGCTTCTGAACGCTGGCAGATCCAAATCACCATTCAACCCTATGGTTCCATCGCGCAATGCAATGTCCCTGGACTCTACCTTAAAAGGCCATACATCCCACCCCTTCCACACCGGCTGAGAAGACGACAGTTCGGGCACTTTACCGGATGGCAAATTTATCCCAGTATTTGAAGTAGAGCAGGCCTTTAAGCCAAAAAACAAAAGCAACCCTAGAAGAAGCAACAGGAGAGGTAGCAGCCACCACATGCGACGCCACCAGGGGCGCTTTGTTTCTTCAACTATCATCGTTTCAGCGAGCGGCGTTGGGGCTGCTAGTGATTTAGGGGTGGAAGCAATCGGCGATGAAGGCTCCGGTATGGCTTCAGGATAAAGGCACTGAAGTGGGTTGGCATGTCGGTCGGTTTCCGGGTGTGTAAAACCCCAGAAAGTGAGCACCGGTGTACCATTAACTAAGTAAACGAAGTTATCATCTGGAAAATGGCAAACCCATTTGAGCAAACGGGCAAAGACTTCACGGTCGCCGCCTTGTCCTTCATCGGGTATTTCAACCGCTTGGATCTCTTTTCTAAAGGACTCTAGCTGAAGGCGCGCATCTTCTTTTTCGCTTTCGGTCGCGCTTCTCCAAGGCACTACGTCGCCTGTTATTCCACTGTACCAGTCTACACCCTCGCCTTGCTGGTCACGTTGTGGGATTGCTAGGTGACGCTCCCGGCCTTTCAATCGGCGGGCAATGGCTTTGCGTAATTGTAGAGCGGAGTGATAGATCGGCTGACCCGTTTCGCCTAGTGCGCGATACTGCTCTGTCTTACCGCTATGCAACAAAAGGGATGTCATTTCTGAACCTTACTTCGATAGAACCATTTTATAACTGGCTCAGGTGAGCCAGTGTCAAAACAGCGAGTTCAATAAAGCAAGGGCAGGGCGTGCGTTGCACGCGAGATGGAGTGAGTACAAGTCCAGCGTTCCCTAGCAAATTTTAATCAGTGTGCCTAGTTTTCTAGCTATCTTAACAAGGTTAATTTAGTAAAAAAAGCTAAGTTAGGGTATTGAATAGAAGTAACCTCTTAAGGAATGTCATTGGGCAGCTAATCAGCACTTCTCCCGTGTCGCCGAAAAATTTACGCTCAATAGATTTGCAGATCAGAACGCTCAGACAGATTATCCAGAGTGGATTAATGGAAGGACTGGTTGCACAAGTTTGTTTAGATAAGCAAATCAACACCCACGCCATATCACCGAGCCCATCAAAGCCGAATTACGCCTCTTCTTGGGTTGAGCGTTTTAACTAGTCAATCCAGCCATTCCCATCACAAACTTAAGCCCCAACGAAATCAGCAATAGAACACCCACACTCGAAAGCCAGATAGTGACTAACCAGCCCAGGCGCTTGGCGAGAGGTTTCATTGTCTTGCTCCTCAATACGGGTGGCGAAAGGGGTTAATGATAAGCATCGCCAGGTTTCACCTTGCCGCGGAAGACATAGTAGCTCCAGGCGGTGTACATCAAGATAATCGGTAAGATAAACAGCGTGCCTACTAAGGCAAAGCCCTGGCTTTGGGCGGGGGCGGCGACCTGCCAGATGGACGCATCAGGCGGGATAATCGTCGGCCACAGGCTAATGCCCAGACCGCTGTAGCCTAGAAAGACCAGCGCCAGTACCAGCACAAACGGCAGCGCGTTGTCTTGAAAGGTGATAGCGCGCCATAGCCACCAGCCGGTCAGCGCCACTAACAGCGGTACCGGTACGAACCACAGCAGATTAGGCAGGGAAAACCAGCGTTCTGCAATGTTCGGGTAGGCCAGCGGCGTCCATATGCTGACGAAAGCGATCATTCCCAGCAGCCCGAGCATCAGCGGCTTAGTGATCCGATACATGCGTTGTTGCAGGGCACCGTCGGTTTTCATAATCAGCCAGGTGCTGCCCAGTAGTGCATAGGCAAACAGCAGGCCAATGCCGCAAAACAGCGAGAAAGGCGTTAGCCAGTCTAACGAGCCACCGCTGAAATGAGCGCCATCGAAAGCGATACCCTGAATATAGCCGCCCAAGGCAACCCCTTGTGCCGCGGTCGCCATCAGCGAGCCGCCAATAAAGGCTTTATCCCACACATGGCGTCGCTGGGGGGGAGGCTTTGAAGCGAAACTCAAAGGCGACGCCACGAAAAATAAGCCCTAACAGCATCACGATGAGTGGAATCGCCAGCGCTTCCAACACGACGGCGTAGGCGAGTGGGAAGGCGGCGAATAGTCCTGCGCCGCCTAATACCAGCCAGGTTTCGTTGCCGTCCCACACGGGGGCAACGGTGTTCATCATAATGTCGCGTTCCTGCTCGTCATGAACGCGTAGAAAAAGCAGGCCAATGCCTAAGTCAAAGCCATCCATGACCACATACATCATTACGCCAAACATAATGATAATGGCCCAGGTGAGCGATAGATCGATTCCCATGGTGCACCCCCTATCCTTTAGTGAGTCGTCAGCGATTCGTTAGCCGCCGAGAGAGGGCGGGCAGGCGTGCGTTGATGGCCAGGGCCACCTAAGGCAGGCGAGGAAGGATCACTCGGCCCTTTATTGACCAAGCGCATCATGTAGATAACGCCGGTCCCGAAGACAGCCAAATACACCACCACAAAAACACTCAAACTAATACTTAGGTGGACAGCGCTGTGCGCGGAGGCTGCATCGGCGGTTCTTAATAACCCGTAAACCACCCAGGGTTGACGGCCTACTTCGGTGGTAAACCATCCTGCCAGCAAGGCCACTAGCCCCGCTGGCCCCATGCCTAACGTGAACAGTAGAAAGCGGCGAGATTCGTATAGCCGCCCTTTGACGCGCAGGGTGTTGCCCACGATGGCAAGTAAGATCATTAACACCCCAAGCCCGACCATTAACCGAAAGCTCCAGAACACGATAGTCGAATTGGGACGGTCTTCCGGGGCGAACTCCTTAAGGGCAGGGATTTGCTCGGTCAAACTGTGCTTTAACAGCAGGCTGCCCAGTACGGGAATCTCCACTTTGAAGCGAGTCTCTTCGCCCGCCATATCGGGCCAGCCGAACAGGATCAGCGGGGTGGGTTCGCCGCTGCTGTTATCCCAGTGCCCTTCGATAGCGGCGATCTTGGCGGGCTGGTGTTCCAGCGTATTCAGACCATGAAAGTCACCCACCACGGCCTGAAGCGGCGCGGTTATCGCCAGCATGATCAGCGCCATGGAGAGCATAGTGCGAACTTCAGGCGACTGTTTGCCTCGTAGCAATAGCCACGCGGCAGAGGCCGCGACAAACAGTGCTGTGCTTAAAAAAGCCGCCAGCGCCATATGGGCCAGTCGGTAAGGGAAAGAGGGATTGAAGACAATCTTCATCCAATCAACGGGAATCACCACGCCATCGATGATCTCGTGGCCTTGCGGGGTCTGCATCCAGCTGTTGGAGGAGAGGATCCAAAACATCGATACGAGCGTGCCGAGTGCGACCATGCAGGTAGCAAAAAAGTGCAGGCCTCGGCCGACGCGCTCCCAGCCAAATAGCATCACCCCTAAAAAGCCGGCTTCCAGGAAGAAGGCGGTGAGCACTTCGTAGGTGAGTAGTGGCCCCGTGACGCTGCCCGCAAAGGCGGAAAACCCGCTCCAGTGAGTACCAAATTGGTAGGCCATCACAATGCCCGAGACCACGCCCATGGCAAAGTTGACGGCAAAGATTTTTGACCAGAAGTGGTAAAGGTGGCGATAGGTATCCCGCTGGGTCTTTAACCATAGCCCTTCCAGCACGGCCAGATAGCTGGCTAAGCCAATGGTGATGGCGGGAAAAATGATGTGAAAGGAAATAGTAAAGGCAAACTGCACCCTGGCCAGATCAATGGCCTCAATTCCGAGCATGGCGCTTCCTCCGATGACAGCCACTGTCTTAACTAAAGAGTGGGCCGGTATAGCCACTGTGTGACTTCATCGGAATAGTCTATCGATTGCTGTGTTGCATAACAGGATCAGCTTTTTATTAAAAAACCATATCAGTTGCTATGCGGTCAGCGCTGATGCTGTAAAAAACCGGCAACATCTTGGTCTTGGTGAGATCGTTAAAACGGACGAGGAGTGGTCAGCATGCCGAACTTCAAGCCCGACCTGGTCAATAAGCTAACTTTGCTTTATGCGATTTTGGCGCTTAGGGGGAGTTCTGTTATTCCAACAAGGCGGCTTAGTATCCAGCAGACTGGGTGCTAGCCCATCGAAGTTCCAGCCAGCCTAGCGGTTGGCTGAACACGGCGTCACCATTGTGAACGCTCTGAGGTGACTCAGCCATTTCCCCCCGAATCCTAAGGCACGCTCCTCCGGAGAGAGTCGCTCCATGCAAGGCGTGCCATTCCCCCCTGCCTCATAGGGCGTGTTGCTGATAAAGATGTTGCGCCAGCTCGGGCGCCAGCTTGGCATGCCCACAATGAAGCGCTGCTCATGCTTGTCGAATCGGACGAAGACCACTGCGTCCAAGTACTGACTATCCTCTGATGGAAATCGAAAATCCGAATTCCGGGTGCTAAACATCGGAGTGCGGTACACCTTCGATGGATTCTGACGGTCGATGATGCGCAGGTACGACATCCCGCTCGATTCTGAAAAGGGGGCTGAAAAGTGAGCCAGGAGGCCGCTTAAAATCTCCAGGGGGTCAAAAACCGTCACGGACTCGATCAGGTAGTCGCCTTGTGGGCTGACGACTTGAGTCCTGGCGGGGGCGTTGATTGTTTTGTAAAGGCTCCAGCCAAAAAGCAGGGCGAGCAGCGAGGCGATAACCAGCGCGGAGAGGGCGGCTTTCTTCATGTTAGGGCCTTGGTACGGTGATGGCGGCGGTGCCCGCGGGTAGGGGCTCGCGCAACAGGTCTGAATAGATGCGAAAGTCGCCGCCCCTCTGGTACTTGTCTCGGTAGGCCGCGAAATGGCTGTTCAGCACAAGCATATAGCGTTTGCTCTGCTCATCCATATAGCGTCTTTCATTCTCCTGGCTCATACCGAACATTGACTGGTGTAAGATGCTGGTGGACAGCGCATCGACGCCATTACTGTGGGCGATGGCTTCCAGTTGCCTAGTCGCTGTCTGAACACGGCGTCACCATCGTAAACGCTCTCAGGCGACTCAGCCATTTCCCCCCGAATCCTGAAGCGCGCTCCTCCGGAGAGAGTCGCTCCATGCAAGGCGTGCCATTCCCTCCCGCCTCGTAAGGTGTGTTGCTGATAAAGATATTGCGCCAGTTCGGGCGCCAGCTTGGCATGCCTACTATGAAGCGCTGCTCATGCTTGTCGAATCGTACCCAGACTATTGGTTTCAGGTACTGACCATCCTCCGATTTACGTGAAAAATCTGTATACGAAGTGGCAAACATCGGGGTGCGGTAAACCTTCGACGGATCCTGGCGGTCGATGATGCGCAGGTACGACATCTGGCCCCATTCTGAAAAGGGAACAAGAAGGCCGCTTAAAATCTCCAGGGGGTCAAAAACCGTCACGGACTCGATCAGGTAGCCGCCTTGTGGGCTGACGACTTGTGTCCTGGCGGGGGCGTTGATTGTTTTGTATAGGCTCCAGCCAAAAAACAGGGCGAGCAGCGAGGCGATAACCAGCGCGAAGAGGGCGGCTTTCTTCATGTTAGGGCCTTGGTACGGTGATGGCGGCGGTGCCCGCTGGCAGGGGGCTACAGGCTGTGACCATCGAAGTTTCAGTTGCCTAGATGTAAGAGACTTGGTGATGACGATTTTTCGGCGATATTGTGGCTTTTTATGTGTTTTTTGTTGATCGGGCGCGCTTATTCAAATAAAGCACGGTAGCGCGCTTGCCCAAATTTTATGAAAGATATAGTGCTAGCTTATAACTATCAGTCATACTCGCCACGACAAAAATGCCAGTTTTCTTGTTCTAAAGGCTCGCAAAAGAAGTATACATATCCATTGTCCTCTATTTTTAGTGCTTCAGAAATAGAGGGGACGAACTCTTCATACCAGCCAAACCAGTTATATTGCATATACTCTGTTAGCCTATTTGGGCGATATACAGGGCTGACCACTTCAAGGCCTTTGGGGTTATATTGAAAGTAGCGATAAGGCCCAATAGTTCCAGTCGGCGGTATATCTATAAAAAAATAGGCAGTGAAATAGCATTTATCTTCACACCGATATGAAAATGACACACGCTCTATCTGGTTGTTTGCATGCGCTATATCAGCGGAAAGTCTATCGATTAAGGGTTCATCTCGTAGTGACTCTGGCAACACAACCCCGTTGTTTATTCCGATGCTCCTTAGATTGTTTTTTTGCATAAAGGTATGGACTCGATCAGCAATATCGGTAAGGGCCTGTGTTTGATTTAGACTTGGCCGGTAGCTCTCAACAGCCCATAAATAGCTTAGCCAGGCAAGAAAACTACTGAGGATAACTAGTGGTACGATGACGGCTTTACGGCGATAGAAGGGCATTAGCGACCTGCTCTCAGACTATCTTGTAATTCAGCTTCACAATTTTCATTTGCTTTATTATTATCCTGCTCACAACGAGATCTAACCCCTTGGCAGGAATGTTGTACTTTAGAACCTCTTTCGATTGGGTAATCAACCTGAGTAATTTCATTCATCAGCAGAGAGCCTGTTAGCTGCTGTGGGGTAAAGCGCTCAAACAGCGAGATGCCTAAACGAACAGACAGGTAGTCGGTAACATCATCAAAGCGTCTAAGCCCTTCGCCGTTAGTCTCGCTCCGGTTTACTGGCCATTTAAATTCTGCGGCATCGCTTGCGTACTGAGCGAGGCCAGCACCGTCCAATAAAGCATCTTCAGAAAAGCCGATGTAGCGACCAACGTAACCGTAGTGAATATTGGACCAGATATCATAAAAATACTCATAGCCTTGGTATTTATGATGCCATTGATTAGCAGTGAATCCTGCGGTTGCAAATTCTTCATACTTCTCCCCACCTTTGTGAAAATATGGTTTGTGATCCCACACGCCACCAGGCATTGTGAGCCAAGCCCAACTAGCAAGTGCCGCTCGGCGGGCATGTCGTTCGGTTTGCATAAACTTCGGCCTTGCCATATTTCGGGCAAGACGCTGAGCACTGTTTAGCGACTCG